>JAJYWF010000071.1 GCA_021791635.1 Actinomycetes bacterium | reverse complement strand
CCGTAGGTCATGGCCCCCGGGTAGAAGAACAGGACGACCGGCCCGGCGGCCAGGAACGAGCTGAGTTGCCGAGGCGTGCCGTCCTCGTCGGGAAGCTCGAAGTCGGGCACGGTGTCTCCGGGGCGCAGCATCTCCGAAGCGTAGCCAACGTGGGTGGCGGGGTGGCGGGGTGGCGTCAGCCCTCGAACCGGAACCCGACCCCTCGCACGGTGATGAGGTGGCGGGGCGCGGACGGGTCGGGCTCGAGCTTGTGGCGGAGGCGCTTCACGTGGGTGTCGAGGGTCCGGGTGTCGACCAGCTCCTGGTCCCACCAGAGCCGGTCGATGCACCACTCGCGGGTCACGACCTGACCGGCGTGGGACATGAGGAGGCAGAGCAGGTCGAACTCCTTTCGGGACAGGTCCACCGCCCGACCGTCCACCGTCACCTCCCGGCGTCCGGTGTCCAGCCGGAACGGTCCGGCTGCGATGATCTCCTCGGGAGCGACCGGGGTGTTCGCACCCCGACGCAGCACCGCCCGCATCCGAGCCACCAGCTCGCGCAGGCGGAACGGCTTTGCCACGTAGTCGGACGCTCCGAGCTCCAGACCGACCACCACGTCGACCTCGGCGTCACGGGCCGTCACCATGATGATCGGGACCGGCGCCACCGCTCGCATCCGGCGGCAGAGCTCGATGCCGGACTGGTCCGGAAGCATCACGTCGAGCAGCACCAGGTCGGGGCGGTGGCGGTGGAAGAGCCGCAGCGCCTCGTGCCCGTCGACCGCCAGGTCCACGGCGAACCCCTCCTGGGTCAGTCCCGAGGCCAGCGCCTGACGGTAGGACTCCTCGTCGTCGACGACCAGCACCCGAGGGCGGTCGTCCCTCGGGCTGCCGTCCCTGGCGCCGTCGTCCCTCGGGCGGTCGGGCTGGACCGGTGCCGACACGGTCTCGGGCTCACGCCGTGTGGAGACGTCCACTCCTCGAACGCTACGAATCCCAGATGAACGTACGGCGAGAGGTGCGGAACAAGGAGGTGACCACCAGATGAATTCTTGGGGCGCTGGTCCGAATGCGGTCGTCGGGCTCGGTGGCGGGGCCCGAGGCTACGCTTCGGTCGACGACGGTGTCGAGGACGGTGGGGTGCACGTGAGCGAAGCGATGGGGCACGGCGTGAAGCAGCGGGACGTGGTGAAGATGTCCCCCGACGAGGTCGACACCTTCCTCCATGAGCGCCGGCCGATGTCGATGTGCACGATGAACCACGACGGCACCATCCACGCCGTCGCCATGTGGTACGGGTTCCTGGAGGGGTCGGTGGCCGTCGAGAGCAAGGCCAAGGCCCAGAAGGTCCAGAACCTGCGCCGCGATCCCCGGCTCACGTGCCTCTTCGAGGACGGTGACTCCTACGAGAACCTCCGGGGGGTGGAGCTGGTGGGGCGGGCCGAGATCGTCGAGGACCCCGCGAGGATGTTCGAATTGGGTGTGAGCGTGTTCGAGCGCTACTACGGCGCCTACACCGACGAGCTCAAGCCCTTCGTCGAGACGATGCTGCACAAGCGGGTCGTGGTGAAGCTCCACGTGGACCGGGTGGTGAGCTGGGACCACCGGAAGCTGGGCCTGCCACCCACCCGGCCCGGATCCGACGGCTGAGGAACCCAGCGCCTAAGCTGACGGTGTGTCAGATATGAGGAACGCAGGCGGTGGAGCAGCCCGGCGGGGAGGTGTCCGGTGCTCGACTACGTGATCCGGGGAGGTACCGTCGTGGACGGGACCGGCGCCCCGGGCCGGGTGGCAGACGTCGCCGTCGGGGGCGGGCGGATCGTCGCCGTCGGGGAGGTTCCCGAGTCCGGTGCCCACGAGCTCGACGCCCAGGGTCTCATGGTGGCCCCGGGCATCATCGATCCCCACACCCACTACGACGCCCAGCTCTTCTGGGACCCGAGCGCCTCCCCGTCGAACCTCCACGGCGTGACCACGGTGATCGCCGGGAACTGCGGCTTCACCCTGGCGCCGATCAACCCCGAGGACGCCGACTACATCCGCCGAATGATGGCCAAGGTCGAAGGGATGCCCCTGGCCGCCCTCGAGAACGGCGTGCCGTGGACATGGTCCACCTTCGGCGAGTACCTCGACCGCTTAGAAGGCGCCCTCGGCGTCAACGCCGGCTTCCTGGTCGGTCACTGCGCACTCCGGCGCAAGGTGATGGGGGCCGAGCGAGGAGCGGAGGTGGCCACCGACGCCGAGATCGCCGCCATGCGGGCGCTGCTGGCCGACTCCCTGGCCAGTGGAGGTCTCGGCTTCTCGTCCTCTCAGTCGCGCACCCACTCCGACGGTGACGGGAACCCGATCACCTCCCGTCATGCCGACCGTCGGGAGATACTGGCGTTCTGCGAGGAGGTCGCGGCCCACGAGGGCACCACGTTGGAGTACATCACCGATGGCTGCCTCGACACGTTCACGGACCAGGAGATCGCGCTGATGGTGGAGATGACCACCACGGCGCAGCGCCCGCTCAACTGGAACCTTCTCACCGTGGACTCCCGGTCGCCCGAGAAGTTGGCCCGGCAGCTCGAGGCTTCGAGCGCGGCCCAGAAGGCCGGGGGGAAGATCGTCGCCCTGACCATGCCGACGCTGGTGCCGATGAACATGAGCTTCTTGAACCACTGCGCCCTGTTCCTCATCCCGGGGTGGGGTGAGGTCATGGGGCTCCCGGTCGAGGAGCGCATGGTGCGGCTCCGTGATCCCGAGGCGCGCCGGCGGCTGAACGATCTGGCCCATGCCGAAGGGGCCGGGGTGTTCCGGCGCTTGGCTGGTTGGGGGAACTACGTGATCGGCGACACGTTCTCCGACGCCAACAAGGGGCTCGAATGGCGCGACGTGGCCGAGATCGCCGCCGAGCGCGGGACCGAGCCCTTCGACACCTTGCTCGACATCGTCCTGGCCGACGACCTCCGGACCGTGCTGTGGCCCAAGCCCACCGACCGAGACGACGCCACGTGGGCCCTCCGGGCTCAGGCCTGGCAAGACCCGCGGGCCATGGTCGGGGGGTCTGACGCCGGCGCCCATCTCGACCGCATGTGCGGATCGAACTACCCCACGGCGTTCATCGGCGACTGCCTCCGTCAGCGCCGACTGGTCCCGGTGGAGAGCGCCGTGCACATGATGACCGGTCAGCCGGCCGCGCTGTTCGGCCTCCGAGGGCGCGGCCTGGTGGCAGAAGGCATGCGGGCCGACCTGTTCGTCTTCGATCCGGCGACCGTCGGATCGGCGCCGGCCCGCCTGGTCCACGACCTACCCGGTGGCAGCCCGCGACTCTTCGCCGAGTCCATCGGCGTGGTCCGGGTCCTGGTCAACGGGGTCGAGACCATCGTCGACGGCCACCCGACCGGGGCTTTGCCCGGCGATCTCCTGCGCTCGGGGCGCGACACGGTCTCGGTGGTGCCCGGCTCGACCTGATGGTCAGGTCCGGCTGGGACGAGTGGACATGCGCTTCGACCTGGAGCAGGTGATCGGCGCGCCGTTGGCCGGCGTGCTCGAGGCCATCGCCGACCCGGACTTCTACCGCGCCCAGGCCACGATCGCCGACCTGGGGCGACCTCAGGTCTTGGAGCACACCCGGCGCGGCGACCAGGTCGTGCTGCGGGTCCGCTACGCGTACTCCGGGGAGGTATCGCCGGCGCTCGGGAAGATCGTCGCGGCCGAGAAGCTGACGTGGGTGGTCCAGTCCACCGTCGATATGGGTTCGGCCAGTGTGGCCTTCGCCGTCGTGCCCGATCACTACCCTGATCGCCTTTCGGCGTCGGGGACCCAGCACCTGAGCGCGTCGGGCCACGCCACCCGTCGGGTCGTCGAAGGTGCGGTGCAGGTCCACATTCCCCTCGTCGGCCGGTCCTCCGAGCGGGCAGTGGTGGGAGGTCTCTCCCGCCACATCGACGCCGAGGCCGATCTCCTAAGGGAGTGGCTTGTCCCCTGAGCTTCGCCGGAGCCGGGCCCGCCGGCGGTGGAGCGAATGGTGGAGCGAATCGGCCAGCAACGAGCAGCCCATGCCGAGGAGCCAGATGTCTTTGGCCACGGACATTCCCTTCTGGCTGGGACGGACACTGCCGTCGACCCGGAGTCCCGGAGTCTTCAGATAGAGCCCGAGGAGACCTCCGGCGAAGCCGGCCAGCGCGCTGCCGGCCACGCCGTCGCCAACGACGGGGCAGAGCAGCGCTCCACCGATGACCACCTCGGAGGCGCCGAGCATCCTGGCGAAGCGCTGGGCGTCGATCCCCTTCAACATCGGGTAGGCGCCCGCGGCCATGGCGTGGACCCTCTCGGCCGCCTCGGAGTCGGATCGCAGGATCCCCACTCCGGCATTCAGGATGAAGGCACCGGCGGCGACCCTCCCCGGCAGGTTGGCCACCCGGGCCCTTCCCAGTCCCATCACCCCACTATCGCCCACCGGACGCCGGTCGGACCACTCTGGGTCGCGTCGGGCCCGAGCGAGGCCCTGTCGGTCCGGGGCTGCTCCCGGCGCGACTTCCCTGCCCGCACCGGCGTCACGTGATCGCCGCCGCTGCCGCCCGCAGCTCCGCACGGAAGGAGGGGTCGGCCAGCTCGGCCAGAGCCCGGGCCCGCTCACCCACCGTAAGACCGGTGAGGTCGGCCGCCCCGTGCTCGGTCACCACCACTCCCACGTGATGCCGCGGCGTGGAGACCACAGATCCCTCCGGCAACGACGCCACGAGGCGGGATCGGACCTCACCGCCTACGGTGACCGTCGACGCCATGCAGACCAGCGAGCGGGAGTCCAGGTGGAGCTCGGCACCGGCCACGAAGTCCTCGTGCCCGCCCACCCCCGAGACCTGCCGGCCATCGATGTAGTCGGCGACGATCTGGCCGTAGAGGTCCACCGACATGGCGCTGTTCAGCGAGATGAACTTCGCATTGCGTCCGATGACCGACGGGTCGTTCACCACCTCGACCGGGAGGAATGCCACTTCGGGGTTCCCATCGAGCCACCGGTAGAGCTCGGCCGACCCCAGGGCGAACGTGGTCACCGACACGCCCGGGAACTCGCCCTTGGTGCTGTTGGTCACCTTCCCCGCCTGGTGCAGGCGCATGAGCCCGTCGGTGAACATCTCGGAGTGGACGCCGTAGCCACCACCGGGAGCGTCGGCCAGGAGCGTGGCGATCAGGTTGGGAACGGTGCCGATCCCGGTCTGGAGGGTGCATCCCGGTGAGACGAACTCCATGACGTGCTCGGCGATGGCGGTGTCCACGTCGGTCGGTGGGGGGTCTTCGAGTGCGAACGGTTCGCCGTCGGCCTCGACTAGGACGTCGATGGCATCGAGGGGGATGGTGTTCACGTAGTCCGGGGGAAGGCTCGACGTACGGGGCAGGTTCGGGTTCACTTCGACCACCAAGAGCCGGTCAGGGTCGCGGCCGGCCCTGAGCAGCTCGTCCCGGGTCGCCCCCAAGTGGAGGGACAGGTTCACGGCCCCGTCCTGGGGCGGAGCGGCCTGAACCGTCATCACCCGCGGTGAGAAGCGGGCCAGGATCGGGGCGAACTGCCGGAACCCCCCGGGGACGTGCTCGATGCGGGCGCCCTGGGAGAGGTAGTAGCGCTCCACCGGGCCGAAGAACCCGCTCCGGTAGCTCACGCCGGGAAGGGCCAGGACGTCGTAGAGCCCGAGGAGCAGGGCCCCTCCGAGGATCAAGTCCTCCCAGTCCTCGCGGCGCCCGAGAGCCGTGAGGAAGGCGTCGGGATTGGCGGGGCCCAGCCCGAAGCCCACCGTGTCGCGGTTGCGGACCAGCGCGACCGCCTCGTCGGGCGTCAGCGTCGGTGGGCCCGAAGCAGCCAACTCAGCCGGCCGGGATCGAGCTGTCGGCCCGGCAGCCGCTCTCGACGCTCGCGGGACGCCGCGAGCCGGAGTCCCTCTCGCCGAATGTGGCCGGGCCTGCCGCGGCGGCCACATCGTGACCTGGGGACGGGGTACGGGTCGGGTCGCCTTCGCGCCCCGAAGTTCCTGGTGGGACCGGTGTCGTAAGGGACGCGCCCCCACTGGCCACCAGCGGGCTCCGGCTCAGGAGCACCACGCTGGACACCAGCACGAGCAGCGCCACGATCTCGCCGGCCAGCTCAGCCGGGCCGTGCCGGATCTGCTCGCCGAACAAGGTCACACCGAGGAGGCTAGCCACCAGTGGGTCCACGATGGTCAGACCGGGTTGTGATGCCGCCAGCGGGCCGGCTTGGAAGGCGTTCGAGCCCAGGTACATGGCCACCGCCCCCGAGATGAGCAGCACGTAGGGCGACCAGTTCGAGAAGACGGCGTAGGGGCCGGCACTGAGATGCGTGCTGAGCTCTTTGATCACCGCGGCGACGAATCCCCAGGTCACTGCCGCCGACACGGCGAGCAACGCGGCTTTACGGGAAGGTGACGGATCCCGGCCCCGTCGGAACCGCACCAGGGCCAGGGCGACGAACAGTACCGAGGCCCCCGCGGTGGCGGTGGCCGCCAGTATCCAGTGCCAGGCCGTTGCCTGGCTGGTAGACCCGCCCGACGGGTCGGCCAGGAACAGGAACCCACCGAGACCGGCGGCCATCCCGACGGCGGCACACCACTCCCTCACCCGGACCCCGTGACGGTACCGAAGGGCCAAGAAGGCGAACACGAAGAGAAGCTCGGTGGCGATGACCGGCTGGACCAGGCTGAGGTCCCCCACGTCCAGGGCCGCCAGCTGGAACAGGAACCCGCCGATCATGAAGAGGATGCCGAGGAACCACACCGGGCGGCGCAGGAGGAAGGTCAGGAGCCGCCAGCTGAACGAGATCTCACCGGGTGCCGGGGCCGCAGCCAGCCGCTGGGCCACCGCCGACGAGGCGGTGAACAGGCTGGCGACCAGGGCGAGAAGGATCTCGGTGGTCATCGCTGGGGCTCGCTTTCCGGACCCCGGGTTCGCCTGCCTCCCATCGGCACGCCCCCGCGGCCCGCGTCTGTCTTGCGCTCCGACAATTATGACCAACCCCGGGAGCCCGGCGCGCATTCCGGTCCGTCGACCACCGGTCCACCGCGGTGCCGGGGTGCCGGGGTGCCGGGGTGGTGGGGTGGTGGGCTTCGGGGGTGCCGGGGTGCCGTTCGGGCAGCTCAGCCGAACGTGAAGTCGTATGCCTGCAGGCCCGCCGAGAGCCGAAGGGTGAGCAACCCGGACGTCTGGTGCCCCAGCGCCACCATGGTGTGCAGGTCCGGGACTCCTGACACGTGCACAACTCCGCTCGGCCGGCCGTCCACCGCCACCGCCACCGTCCCCGATCCTCCCAGGACCAGGTACACGTCCGTCGCGGTGAACGAGAGGTCGATCACCGCACCGGGTCCCGCGGTCAGCTCCCAGGGGTTCTGGGTCCACGTACCGCCGAGGGAGAGATCACCACCGGCGATCTGTGGCACCGGCCGGTAGTTGGTCCTCTTGCCCGGGATGACCGCGGAGCCCTGGTAGCGCGCGAAGTCGAATCGGTCGTACCCCAGGTACGTCTCGGCGGTCAGCTCCTGGGTGGGCGTGCGGTCCGGCGTCACCGCCGCCGGGGGAAGGTGGCCCGCTCCGGCGGCCTGGAGCAGCATCCTTATGTCGTCCTGGGTCGTGGTGTAGCCGCCCTCGCCGAACTGCGTGTGGCGCACGACGCCGTCTCGGTCGATGAGGTACTCCGCCGGCCAGTACTCGTTGGCGTAGGCCTCCCAGGTCTTGTATGTGTCGTCGACCGCCACGGGGAAGTGGACTCCGAGACGCCGTACCGCCGCCTCCACGTTCGACACCACGTGCTCGAAGGGGAATTCAGGGGTGTGGACGCCCACCACCTCGAACCCGTCCTTCTCGTAGGTCCGATACCAGGCCTCCACGTGCGGCAGCTCGCGCTGGCAGTTGATGCACGAGTAGGTCCAGAAGTCCACGAGCACGACATGGCCCCGGAGCCCGGACAGGCTGAGCGGCTCACCTCTGGGGGTGTTGATCCACCGGGTGATACCGGTGAATGTCGGAGCCCGGCCCAGGTCTGGCAGGCCGGTCGTGGTTGCAGACTGGCGAGCCGCGAAGCTGTTGGCACGCTCCCCGTCGAGGGTCCGGAGCCGGCCGGTCACCCCGGCCCCTCCTTCGACGTGGGCTTCGAGGGCACTCGTGTATCCGGGCACGGCGCGCAGCGGTGCGGTGAGATTGAACAAGATGGCCAGCGCTACCAGTCCCACCAGGGCACCGGCCACCCGTCGTACCAGCGGGAGCCGGCCCCGCAGTGCCTTCCATTCCGAAGTGGCGCGCCGGGCCACGACGGCCACGGCCAGGAGGGGGACCGCCACCCCCAGCGCGTAGCTCGACGTGAGCAGTACGGCGGCGACACCGACGCGGTGGCTTGCCACCACCACCGAGATGGCGGCGAGCACCGGTCCGGCGCACGGGACGAACACCATGCCGAGGCCGAGCCCCAGCACCAGCCCGCCCACAGTCCCCGTCCCGCCGTGCCTGCTCCGTACTCGGCGGGATCCCAGGCGGGCGAAGGGACGTGCGATCTGCTCACCCACCCAAGGGACCACGAGCCCGACAGCCACTACGAGGAGCAGGGTGATGCCCAGGTACTCCAAGAGGTCCTGGGGCAGGTGGAGCGCTCCGAGCAGTGCCCCACCGACCAGCGTGAAGGTCGTGAAGCTCACGACCAGGCCGGCGATCACGACGAGCGGCCGTCGGCGGTCCGTGGTGGCGGACCCGCCGGCCACGATGACCGGGAGGGCCGGAATGACGCACGGAGACAGCCCGGTGATCACTCCTCCCAAGAAGCCGACGCCCAAGAGGAGAAGCACGCCCCAAGTCTGTCCACCGTGGTCGTCGCCGGGGGGTCGCCGGACGCCTGGACCCCCCGGGGAGCGCAACCCCGAGCGCTCCTGCCGGCCTGGTCCCGGCGTGCCTGCAGGTCGTCACCGGTAGCCTCTCGAGCTGGAACGATCCGGGCGCGGGCGTCGCACCGGGCCGGCCACCGGGTACGATCTGTGCCACCGTCAGGGGAGGAAGCCGAGGTGATCCTGCATCGCGACAGCGCCGGGCGCACTGGTGGCGCGGGAGCCGGTGGGATGCCGACGTCGCCCTACGAGCTGGCTCGGTCGCTCCGCCGGGTCCGCACGCGCCAGGGACTGCGCCTAGAGGACGTGAGCGCGCGCACGGGTCTCCCTTTCCACCAGCTCCAGGCCATCGAGACCGGCACCTTCGACGTCGCAACCGACCGGGTGGCGGTGCTGCGGACCCTCCGGCGCTACGCCGACTTCCTGGGCCTCCCCGGTGACCGGTACGTCCTTGTACTGGTGGATCACTGGCCCCCTCCCCCGCCGGTCGGTGGGGCGTCGGCATCCCCAGCCACGCAGATCGTGGCCATCCACACCGGTCCCGTCCCGACCGGGGTGGTCCCCGGACCCGGGCCATCCACCGGGCCGGCCACCGGGGTCCTCCCCGCTCGACCGTCGCCCCAGCCAGTCCTCACAGGAGGCACCGCTGCCACCGGCATGCTCCCGGTCGGGGCCGTCGGTTCCCAGGCGCTCGGGATCGGACTGCACGACACCGGCATCACCGCCGCGGTACCGTCACCCCGGTCGACCCCGTACCAGACCGGACCGACATCTCGCACCCCCGTGCTCCTACGCCTGCTGGTGGCGCTGGTGGCGCTGGCCCTCGTGGTCGGGGTGGCCGGTCTCTTGATCCACCACTTCGAGCCACGCTGGCTGAGCTCCATCGGCATCACCGCCAAGTCCCCCGCCACAGCCTCGCCGCCGGGCACTAGCACGGCCTCGCCGCCGGGCACTAGCACGGCCTCGCCTGCGTCCACCCCGAAGCGGTCCGGCACGACTGGGGGTTCGAAGACCAAGTCCACCGGCAAGGCCACGATGACCGTCGACAAGACCTCGTCCAGCTCGGCGACTTTCGTGGTCACGGCGCCGACCTTCACCGTGAAGGTGGCCGTGCCCAGCAGCGACAGCTGGGTCCAGGTGAAAGGGCCCGCCACCAGTCCGACGACGTCCAGCGTGCTGTTCAGCGGGCTGCTCACCGCCGGACAGTCCAAGTCCTTCGTCGTCCAGAGCAAGCTGACAGTGACAATTGGTTCGGTGGCCGCGCTGATCTCGGTGTCGGTCGGCAACACCCTCGTAGGGTCCTACGACTCGACGGTCGCGCCGTTTGCCATGACCTTCCAGACCGCCACGTCCTGAGCGGCACCGCGCCGTCCTGAGCGGCACCGCGCCGTCCTGAGCGGCACCGCGCCGTCCTGAGCGGCACCGCGCCGTCCTGAGCGGCACGGGAGGGACCACGGGCGCCGTGGGCGCCGTGGGCGCCAGAGGCACACCGGAACGCCGGTGCCCCGGAACGCCTGAGTCTCCAGGTCTCGCCGGCGGCGCTACTCCGAGCCCGACACGGCGGCGACGGCGGCGACGCTCTGTCCGTCGTCCAGGTTCATGACCCGGACACCGGTGGCGTCTCGCCCCTGCGAGGCGATCTCGCGCGCCGCCGTTCGGATCACCACTCCCCCGCTCGAGACCAGGAGGATCTCCTCGTCCAGCGCCACCATGAACGCCGCGACTACGCGGCCTCGCTTCGCCGTGAGCCGGATGCCGCGTACTCCTTGCCCACCTCGAGCCTGGCGGTTGAACCGTTCGAGCTTCGTCCGCTTCCCATACCCGGCGTCGGTCACCAGCAAGATGTCGGCGTCGTCTCGAGCCACGTCGAGAGAGACCACTTCGTCGTCAGAGCGGAGCTTGATCCCCCGGACCCCGGCCGTGCTCCGCCCCATGGGCCGCACGTCCTTCTCGGGGAATCGGATGGTCATCCCCGACCGCGTGACTTCGAAGAGATCGTCGTCTCCGGCGGTGGCCACCACCCTCACCAGCTCATCTCCTTCGCGCAGTGTGATGGCGATGAACCCTTCCCGCCGGGACTTGTCGTACTCGCTGAACGCCGTCTTCTTCACCTGCCCCCGAGCCGTGGCGAACACCAGGTACTGATCGGCCGGGAAGTCGCGGGTGTGGACGATGGCCTGGACCGTCTCACCGGTCTCGAGAGGCAAGAGGTTCACCAGGGCCGTGCCCTTGGCCGTCCGGTCTTTCATGGGGATCTCGTGACCCCGGAGCCGGTACACCCGGCCCCGGTTGGAGAACAGCAGCAGGTACGAGAGCGTCGTGGTGTGCACCACGTGGGTGACCAGGTCTTCTTCCTTCAGCCGGGCACCCTGCACTCCCCGCCCACCCCGCCCCTGGGTGCGAAAGGCGTCGGCCGCCACCGACTTCACGTACCCCGCGGCCGTCATCGTCACGACGATCTCCTCGTCGTCGATGAGGTCCTCCACGCCCAGCTCGCCTGGATCGTGCGTGATGACCGAACGGCGCTCGTCGGCGAAGGTGCCGCGGATCTGGGTCATCTCGGTCGAGATCACTGATCGCAGCTTCGCTGGGTCGGCCAGGATCGCCTCCAGCTCGGCGATGGTCTGACGGAGCTGGGTCATCTCCTCTTCCAGCTCCGACCGCCCCAGGCGCGTGAGGCGCCCGAGCGTCATGTCCAAGATGTGGTTGGCCTGCTCCTCGCTGAACGAGAAGGGGTCGGCCATCAACGCCGCCCGGGCACCGGCGCGGTCGTCGGAAGCTCGGATAGCGGCGATGACGGCGTCGAGCATGTCGATGGCCCGGAGCAGCCCCTCGAGGATGTGGGCCCGGGCCTGGGCCTTTCGGAGCCGATGCTCGCTCCGTCGGGTCACCACGTCGATCTGGTGGGCGACGTAGTGGCTCAGGATCTGGGCCAGGTTGAGGGTCCTGGGCACGCCGTCGACCAGGGCCAGTGCGTTCACGCCGAAGCTGGTCTGCAGGGGCGTGTGCTTGTAGAGCTTGTTCAGGACGACGTTGGCATTGGCGTCGCGCTTGAGCCTGATCACCAGGCGGGTCTGCTTACCCGCCGAGGAGTCCAGGACCTCGGCGATGCCGTCGAGGTCCCCGGTCTTGACCAGATCGTCGATCTTCTGGGCGATCACCCCGACCGAGGTCTGGTAAGGCAGCTCGGTCACCACGATCCGGGTGGCGTCTCGCCCCTCTTCGATCTCGGCGACGGCCCGCATCTTGATCGAGCCGCGCCCGGTGCGGTAGGCGTCGAGGATGCCCTGACGCCCGAGGATCTGGGCCCCGGTAGGGAAGTCCGGACCCTTGACGAAGGCCATGAGGTCGTCGGGGGTCGCATCTGGGTGCTCGAGCAGGTGGATGGTGGCGTCCACCACCTCGCCGAGGTTATGGGGCGGGATGTTCGTGGCCATGCCCACGGCGATGCCCTGGGAACCGTTCACCAACAGGTTCGGGAATCGGGCCGGGAGGACCGTTGGCTCCTCGGCGCTGTTCGAGTAGTTCGGGACGAAGTCGACCGTCTCCTCGTCGATCGCCGCCATGAGATCGAGGGTGAGGGGCTGGAGCCGGCACTCGGTGTAGCGCATGGCCGCCGGACCTTCGTCGGGCCCCGGACCCCCGAAGCTCCCGTGGCCGTCGACGAGCGGGTGGCGCATGGAGAACTCCTGCACCATCCGGACCAGCGCGTCGTAGATGGCGCTGTCGCCGTGGGGGT
>JAJYWF010000006.1 GCA_021791635.1 Actinomycetes bacterium | reverse complement strand
ATTGCCCGGCCAGAAGACATACATCGGCTGGGAGGTCGACTCCACGGCCACAGGGATCAGCCAGGAGTTCCAGTACGTGGTCGACTCCCGGATGGCCTCCTCCACGACGAAGCCGTACGTGCACGTATTCGTGACCGGACGGGCCGGGCAGTCCGACCGGTACACGTGCACCACGCTCAAGCTGGGGCTGACCGGGCCGGTGGACCAAGTCCTGGCCAAGCCGGTGACGATCCTGCCGGCCGTGAGCTGCACCGGCACAACCAAGAAGTTGGCACCTCCGCACACAGCGAAATACATGGAGATCCAGGCGACGGGGGGCAACGGCGCCGAGGGCGGCAACGGGGGCGGGCTCTTCACCACCGGAGGCGGGAAGGGAGGCAACGGAGAGACGGCCACCGCAATCTACAATGCGACCACAGTTTACGTGAACGCCGGCTGCCAGGCCGGGAGCACGTCGCAGATCACCGAAGGTGGCGGTGGCTTCGCACCGGGGGGCTCGTTACCGAGTACAGGCGACGCCGGCGGGGGCGGCGGGGCCTCGGCGGTGTGCACGGTGACACCGTGCAAGGCCACAAACCCGAACATCACGTCGGCGAACCTGGCGTCGACGGTATACATGATCGCCGGCGGCGGGGGTGGTGGGGGTGAGAGCTTCCTGTTCGCCACAGGAGGCAACGGCGGGAACGGGGGCAACACACACACCGTCGGGACACAGTTCAGCAAGGGCAACGGAGGCACAGGTGGGTTCTTCAGCTCTGGAGGTGGAGGCGGGACAGGCACAGCGTTCTCCCCTCAGGGAAAGCCGGGGACAAAGACCGGCCTCGGTGGCGACGGTGGTGGCGGTGGCGGCGGGTACGTCGGAGGATCAGGAGGAACGTCGGGGTGGTCCGGCGGTGGCGGCGGGGCCGGGGAGAGCTGGATCAACACCAGCGCCGCCGTCGGCTACAGCGGCACAGGGACCTTCACCCATCCGGCCGCGTCCTTCGGGCACGTGACCATCACCTGGCTCAACACACACCACAATCAGATCTCCCAGTCGACATCGGGGATCTGCGGGGTCACAGCCCAGCGCAGCGTCGCCGTCGCCCCTGGGGCCACCATCGTCCTCTCGGTGGCCGGCGGGGGAGGTGGGCGGGGCGACACAGACGCCTTCTTCGGTGGGGGGGACGGGCTCGGGGGCACAGGTACCTCGATTAGCGCGGCCTTCAAGAACACCTCCACAGCCACAGTGTGGATCTCGGCGGTCCAGGGCTGTGACGGCACGATCGGCCTGAAGCGGGGCGCGTTGCCCGGCGGCACAGGACTAGGTAAGGGAGGAGCGACCGGCAACGCCTCGGGGGCCGGTGGGGGGGCCAGCGCCATCTGCGTGGGCTCCTCACCGACGTCGAGCAAGTGCGGCCGGGCCCCTGGGGACTCGGCCAACGTCCTGGCCGTGGCCGGCGGTGGCGGCGGCGGCGCCGAGACAGTCACCTGCACCCCGACAGCCGGTCCCGGTGGGAAGGCCGGCTCCGGGTCGAACTGGTCCGGAGGTTCCAGCACGGGCCAACCTCAGACGACAATCGTGTACGGGACACACGGCGCCGGGCCCGGGGGCACAGGCGGGGGGAAGACATACTCACCCACAGGGGGCAACGGGTCGACGGGCACATCCGACTCCGGAGGTGGAGGTGGGGGCTACCAGGGCGGGAAGGGGGGGAGTACGGGATCAGCGCGCTTCATCTGCATTTTCGGTGGGAGCCAGCCGGGCAGCGGCGGCGGCGGCTCCTCGGACCTGAACCCGGCACTGGGGGGACTTACCCTCCAGTCCTGTGCCGCCGGCAAGGCGCTCACCACAAAAGCATTCGCGAAAGGCTGCCCGGTCCTGGCCGGCGAGTACCCGACCGATTCCACACCACTCCCCACCGCGATCAAGGAGGTATTGTGGGGGAGGACGGCCCCGGGGACGAACGGGTCGGTGCAGGTGACACAGATCACGCAGCGGGTTCCTCCCGGGGTGAGCGTCCAGGGCGTTCCGACCCGTCTCGACACAACGACATGGTGAGGATTGGCGGCGACGCCTGGACTTGACGATCCCGAGGTGATCGGGTCCCCGTAAGCTGGGGCGGTGCACGGAGATCCCGGTGGCAGCAGGCGGGCGGCCGCCGGGACGTCGTGAGCCCGTGCGAGGCGACGTGAACCGCCTGGTGGTCGCTGGCCTGTGGAAGTCCTTCGGTCCCCAGCCGGTGCTCGCCGGTCTCGACCTGGAGGTCCATCCAGGCTCGCTCACGGCCATCCTCGGGCCCTCGGGCAGTGGGAAGACGACGTTGCTGCGGATCCTGGCCGGCTTCGAGCGGGCCGACCGTGGGACGGTGTCGATGGGCGAGGTGGTCCTCGACGGGACCCGTCACCACGTGGCCCCCGAGCATCGCCACATCGGCTACGTCCCCCAGGAAGGCGCCCTGTTCCCGCACCTCACCGTGGGGCGCAACGTGGCCTTCGGGGTGACCCGGGCCGAGCGGCGCTCGGGCATGATCGGCGACCTCCTCGAACTGGTCGGCATGCGGGGGATGGGGCACCGCTACCCTCACCAGCTGTCCGGCGGCCAGCAGCAGCGGGTGGCATTGGCGCGAGCCCTGGCCGTCAAGCCCGAGCTGGTCCTGCTGGACGAGCCCTTCTCCTCGCTCGACCCGACGTTGAGGGCCGAGGTGAGGGCCGACGTCCAGGCAGTCCTCCGGCGGGCCGGGACCACCGCCCTTCTGGTCACCCATGACCAGGACGAAGCCCTGAGCTGGGCCGACCACGTAGCCGTCATCCGACACGGACGGATTGCCCAGATGGGCACCCCCGAGAGCCTCTACGCCCGTCCCGGCGACCCTGAGGTGGCCCGGTTCGTCGGTGAGGCCAACCTCATCGGCGGTCGACTGGCCCCCGGAGGGCGGACGGTGACCACCGCCCTCGGGACCCTGGAGGTCTCGACCGATGCCCCCGGATCCTCGCGGACCGGCGGGGAGGGGGCGGCGACGGTCCTGGTCCGTCCCGAGCAGGTGGACCTGGTGGCCGACCCCGACGCGGGGATGGTGCGCGGACGGGTGAAGGAGTACGAGTACTACGGGCACGACGCCGTCGTCCGGGTGGAGGCTGACGACCCTTCACGTCTGGGTGAGGTGGTGGTCCGGATCACCGGAGGGGTGTCGTGGGCTCCGGGCGCCCGGGTCGGCCTGGTGGTGCGGGGCCCGGTCCTGGCCTGGCCGGAGACGACGCCGGCGTAACTACGCGCCTGTGATCCCGGGCGGGTAGCATGGCGGTGTCGGATCGGGTGTCCACACGTCGGGAGGGCCGGATGCAGCGCCAGCAGCGCCAGGGGACCACAGAGCGGAGCGACCGGGTGGCAGAGCGGAGCGACCGGGTGGCAGAGCGGAGCGACCGGGTGGCAGAGCGGAGCGACCGGGTGGCAGAGCGGAGCGACCGGGTGGCAGAGCGTAGCGACGGATTGGCAGAGCGGAGCGACCGGGTGGCAGAGCGGAGCGATCGGTCGCCGACCCAGCCGGACGGGGGCTGGAGCGGCCCCCAGGTCTGCTCGCTGGTGGGGATCACCTATCGCCAGCTCGACTACTGGGCCCGGACCGGCCTGCTGCGACCTTCGGTGGCCGAGGCCCGGGGGAGCGGGTCGAAGCGCCGGTACTCCTACCGTGACGTCCTCGAGCTGAAGGTCATCAAGCAGCTCCTCGACGCCGGGATCTCCTTGCGGTCGGCCCGGCGGGCCGTCGAGTGCCTGCGACAGGACCTGGGGACGGACCTGGCGTCGGCGAACCTGGTCATGACCGGTGCCCGGTCGGTGCTGGCCCGTTCGGAAGGCGAGGTGGTGGACCTGCTCGCCGGGGGACAGGGCGTGTTCAACATCGTGCCCCTGTCCGGTGTGGTGGGTGAGCTGGACGCCGACATCGCCGAAGTGGTGCGGATCGAGAGCGGCCACGAGACCCCCCGCCGGTCCGCCGGGCGGCCGGGACGCCGCGCCGTCGGCGAGTGACCGGGCGCGATCACCACCCCTCGGGGGGTCGGGCCGGACGGGTGCGCTTCGCCCACCCGTCGGAGCGGATGTTCGCCGCCCTGCTCGACGTCCACGAGATCGCCTGGGAGTACGAGCCGGTGGAGTTCGCCCTCGACTGGGACCGCACCGGCGCCCCGTGCGCCGGGTTCCGTCCCGACTTCTGGTTGCCCGAGCACCGGACCTTCGTAGAGCTCACCACGGCCGACCAGCGGCTCGTGACCCGCAAGAACGCCAAGGTCCGGCGCATGCGCCAGCTCTACCCCGAGGTCCCGGTGACCGTGGTCTACCAGCGGGACTTCCGGGCCCTCGTCGCGCACCACGGGCTGGCCTGCCCCCCCTCAGCCGCCGCGTAGGCTGCGGGCCGTGCCCGCCGCGTCGCTTCACACCTCGCCGCTGGACCGGGTGCACGTCGAGCTCGGGGCCAAGATGATCGAGTTCGGCGGTTGGCACATGCCCCTGGCCTACGAGGCGGGCACGGTGGCCGAGCACCGGGCGTGCCGGACCGGGGCCGCCGTGTTCGACGTGAGCCACTTGGGGACGGTGGAGCTGTCCGGACCGGGTTCGGGGGACCGGGTGCAGGAGACCCTCACCAACGACCTCGCCCGCATCGCTCCGGGCCGGGCGCAGTACTCCCACCTGCTCGACGCGGACGGGTCGGTGGCCGACGACGTCATCGTCTGGTGGCTCGACGTCGATCGGTTCCACGTCATGCCGAACGCCTCCAACACCGACCGGGTGCGGGCTGCCCTCGGGGGAGAGGACGTCACCGCCTCCCGGGCGGTGCTCTCGGTCCAGGGTCCCGACGCCCGTCGGGTCCTGGCCGAGGTGAGCGGGCCGGCCGCCGCCGTGGGCCACTTCGGGGTATCGCCGTTCGTCTGGGCGGGAAGGGACTGCGTGGCCGCCGGCACCGGTTACACCGGCGAGGACGGGGTGGAGTGCGCTGTACCGGAGGCCGTGGCCGAGGAGCTCTGGGCGGCGGTCACCGCAGCCGGCGCCGTCCCCGCCGGCCTGGGCGCGCGCGACACCTTGCGCCTGGAGGCCGGGCTTCCCCTCTTCGGGCACGAGCTGGGTCCGGGGATCACCCCACTCCAAGCGGGTCTGGGCTGGGTCGTGGCCTGGGAGAAGCCGACGTTCGTGGGTCGAGATGCTCTCTGGCGCGAACGGTGCGACGGTCCCCGCCGGCACCTCGTCGGACTGCGGTTCGACGGGCGCCAACCGGCCCGCCAGGGTGATCCGGTGCTGTCCACAGGTGAGGTGATCGGGGAGGTCACCAGTGGGAACTTCTCGCCGATGCTCGGGATCGGCATCGCCCTGGCCCTGGTGGGCACCGACGCCGGCGTCGGCGAGGGCGACCGGATCTCGGCCCGGGTGCGCGGTCGGGAGCTGGCGGCCACCGTCGTGCCCACCCGCTTCTGGCCCCCGCCGGTCGCCCGGCAGCCCGGGCAGCCACCAGCGCCCCCGGCTGCGCCGCCTGAAGGGCCGGCTGAAGAGGTGCCGCAATCACCGCCCGCGCCGCCCTCGGGTCACCGAGCCCGGTGATGGCCGACTACCTGCCCCACACCGACGAGGAGCTGGCCTCGATGCTGGACTTCCTGGGCCTCGCCTCCCTCGACGACCTGTTCTCGGCCGTGCCGGCGGCCGTCCGGTTGGCCGGCGGTCTCGACTTGCCCGAGGGCCGGCCGGAGCCCGACGTCCTGGCCCACATGGAAGCACTGGGAGAGGCCAACGCGGCCCGTGCCGACCGCCTGGTGTGCTTCGCCGGCGCCGGCGCCTACGACCACGAGGTCCCAGAGGTGGTCCGGGCCCTCGCCGGTCGTTCCGAGTTCGTCACGTCCTACACCCCCTACCAGGCCGAAGTGGCCCAAGGGGTGCTCCAGGCGGTCTTCGAGTACCAGACCATGGTGGCCCGGCTGGCCGGTCTGCCGGTGGCCAACGCCTCCCTCTACGACGGGGCCAGTGCCCTGGCCGAGGCAGTGCACCTGGGGGTGGCGGCCACCGGGCGGCCCGAGGTCTGGGTGTCAGCCGGCGTCCACCCCCACTGGCGGGCCGTCCTCGCCACTCTGGCCGCCGGGGCCGGGTACCAGGTGGTCGAGGTGCCCCTGGCCGACGGCCGGACCCGGTGGCCGCAGGGGAGCGTGACCGGGTCGCCCGGAGTGGTGGTGGCGGCCTACCCGAACTACCTGGGGTGCCTCGAGGACGTCGGGGCCTTGGGCCCGCTGGCCGCGGCGCACGGCGCCGTCCTGGTGGTCGCCGCCGACCCGGTGGCGGCGGGGATCCTCCGCTCCCCAGGTGAGTGGGGAGCGGACGTGGTGGTGGGGGAGGGGCAGGCCTTCGGCACCCCGCTCGGCTTCGGCGGGCCGTACCTGGGGCTGTTCGCCTGCGCCGCCGCCCATGTACGCCGCCTGCCCGGGCGGCTGGTGGGGGAGACCGTGGACACCTCGGGTCGGACGGCCTACGTGACCACCCTTCGAGCTCGTGAGCAGGACATCCGCCGGGAGAAGGCCACGTCGAACGTGTGCACGAACCAGACCCTCATGGCCGTCACCGCCGCCGTCCAGCTCGGATGGCTGGGGACGACCGGTCTGGCCGAGGTGGCGCTGCGGTGCGCCCGGGGCACGCGCTACGCCCGCCAGGAGCTCCTGGCCATCGACGGGATCACCCCCCTCACCGGCGACACCCCCGTGGTCCGCGAGCTCGCCGTTCGGACCCCGGTGCCGGCCCGGGTCGTGGTGGATCGCCTGGCCGAGCACGGGTACCTGGCCGGCGTGGCCCTGGACCAGCTGGTGGGCGAGGACGGCGACCCGTCGGTCTCCGCCGCCGACGCCGCGCACGGCTTGCTGGTGGCCGTGACCGAGCGACGGACCCGCCAGGAGATCGACGGCCTGGTGGCGGCCCTCGACAAGGCGGTACGGCGGTGAGCGAAGGTCCGGCGGCAGGGGGGCAAGCCTCCAGCGCTCCGCTCATGGGTCACGCCAGCGAGCCGACCCTCTTCGAGCTGTCCCAACCGGGCCGACGGTCCTGGCAGCTGCGGACCACCGGGATCCCCGAGTGGGGGATCGAAGACCTCGTCCCGGCCGAGCATCGCCGGGTGGCGCCCGTGGCCCTGGCCGAGGTGTCCGAGCGCGACCTGGTGGGCCACTTCACCCGGCTCAGCCACCGGCAGTACTCGGTGGACCTGGGGGCGTACCCGCTCGGGTCGTGCACGATGAAGTACAACCCCAAGGTCTGCGACGCCGTGGCCGCTCTCCCGGGGCTGGCCCGCGTCCACCCCGCCGCTCCGGCCGAGCTGTGCCAGGGGTGGCTGGCCCTCCTGGTCGAGCTCGACGCCGTGCTGTGCGCCGTCACCGGGATGGCGGCGTGCACCCTCCAGCCGGCCGCCGGGGCGGCGGGGGAGCTCACCGGGTTGCTGCTGATGCGGGCCTACCACGAGGCCCGCGGCGAGCGCCGGACCCGCGTCGTGATCCCCGACTCGGCCCACGGGACGAACCCGGCGTCGGTGGCCCTGGGCGGGTTCGAGGTCACCACCGTCCCTTCCGACGAGCGGGGGTGCGTGGACATGGCGGCGCTGCTCGGGGTGCTCGGCCCCGACGTCGCCGGCATCATGCTCACCAACCCGAACACCCTGGGCCTCTTCGAGGAAGAGATCGTGGAGATGGCCGGGGCCGTCCACGAGGTCGGGGGGCTCCTCTACTACGACGGGGCCAACCTGAACGCCATCTTGGGGGTGGTGCGCCCCGGGGACATGGGGTTCGACATCGTCCACATGAACCTGCACAAGACGTTCGCCACCCCCCACGGCGGGGGAGGGCCGGGAGCCGGTCCGGTGGCCGTCTCGTCGCGGCTGGCGGACTTCCTGCCCGGGCCGCGCCCGGTGCGCCGGACCCCGAGCGGCGGCGGCACGCCGGTGGCTCCGGGCTCGGTGACGTCGGGAACGGCGCCGGGGGAGTACGGGTGGTCCTGGCCAGCGCACTCGATCGGCCGGGTCCACTCCTGGCACGGCAACGCCCTGGTCCTGGCCCGGGCCCTGGCCTACATCTCGGTCCACGGGGGCGACGGGCTGCGCCGGGTGGCAGAGCGGGCGGTGCTGAACGCCAACTGGCTCCGGGTGCGGCTGGCCGGTGTGCTGGACGTGGCCTACGACCGCCCGTGCATGCACGAGGTGGTCTTCTCCGCCGCCGGCCTGAAGAAGCGGACCGGGGCGAGCGCCCTCGACGTGGGCAAAGCCCTCCTGGGCGAAGGGTTCCATTCGCCCACCGTGTACTTCCCCCTCGTGACCGACGAGGCCCTCATGGTCGAGCCCACCGAGACCGAGAGCCTCCAGACCCTCGAGGCCCTGGCCCGAGCGTGTGAACGGATCGTGGCGGCGGCCGAAGGTGGGGAGGACCTCCACGCCCAACCGACCTCGACCCCGGTCGGGCGGGTGGACGAGGCCCAGGCCGCCCGCTCCCTGGTGGCGACGTTCGACGCCCGGCCCGAGGAGCCCCGGGAGTGAGCGCCGGGCTTCTCGGGGCTCGGATCGTGGGTTCCGGCGTGGTGCCGCTCCCGCCCCTGGTCGGGTCCCGGTTCGCCTCCACGTCGTTCGACCCGGTGCCGGTCCTGCTCATCCTGGCCGCCCTGGCCGTCTACCTCTGGGCGTTGCGGTCCCTCCGGCGCCACCACCCCGGGCACCACTGGCCCGCCGCCCGGACGGCGGCCTTCGTCGGCGGGCTGCTGGTCACCTCGGTGGCCATCTTCAGCTTCATCGGAGTGTACGACGGCGAGCTGTTCTGGGACCACATGGTCCAGCACCTCCTGCTCATCATGGTGGCCGGTCCACTCTTCGCCTACTCCTCACCGGTGGCCCTGGTGTGGCGGGGCACGACCGGGTCCCTGCACCGCCGCCTCACCGGCGTGCTGCGTTCCCCGGTGGCCCAGTTCCTCGGCCACCCGATCGTGGCGTTCGTGGTCTACGCCGTCGTCATCCCGCTCACCCATCTCACGAGCTTCTACAACCTCACCTTGGAGAACGAGCCGGTCCACAATGCAGAGCACATCGTGTACCTGCTGGTGGGCTACCTGTTCTGGCGCCAGATCTTCGGGATCGAGCCGAACCGGTTCCGCCTCCACCCCGCGCTCCAGTACTTGTACCTGTTCCTCGCCGTCCCCATCGACACCTTCACCGGCCTGTCCCTCGACAACGCCAGCCACGAGCTGTTCCCGGCCTACCTGGCGTTCCACCGGACCTGGGGTCCGTCGCTGGTCGAGGACCTCCACATCGGCGGGGTGATCATGTGGGTCGGAGGCGACACCCTCATGCTCTGGCCCATGGTGCCCGTGGCCCTGCACTGGATGCACATGGAGGAGCGCCGGGCCGTCAGGTCCGACCGGGAGGAGGACGCCGCGCTGTTGGCTGGGCCGCCGCCGAACGGCCGTCCGCCGCACAGCTCCAACGGTGCGTAACCGTCTCCAGGTGTGCGGCTATATCTCGGCGATCCGAACGTGGGTGTCGAGGAGGCGGAGATCAGCCGGATCGCTGGTGACGATGGTCTGGTCGCGTCTGCGAGCATTGAGGACCACGCTGGCATCGACTGCATCGCGAGTACCTCGCTGTCCACAGAGGATGCCGACGGCCTTGGCGAGCGGTTCGTCAAGGGCTGGGACGGTGACGTTGGCCAGGTGCAGCGTCCGGGCGAGCCGGACTTGGCGCGGGCCCGACCGCCAAGCCTGCGCCAGCGGACCGGCCGGAATGTCGATGGGAAGACCAGCCGCGTGCGCTTCGTCGAGCAAGGCCTGCATCTTTCGATCGGCCCGCTCGATGGCGATCAGGGCTCCGGTGTCGAGCGTGACACCTGGCATCAGGCAAGACCGAGCGCACGTCGCGCCCAGATGCGGTCCTCGTCGGAGGGTCCACCCGCATCTGCGGCCATCTCGGCCAGGAGCGCTCCCAAGTCCTCGTAGTCCTGCCGATCGGCCAGGGTGGACGCGATGTAGCCCGAGAGCGAGCTTGCCCGGCCCGAATTGACCGCCTGTCGTGCGGTCGCGAGCACGTCGTCGGGAAGACTTATGGCGATCTTCGTAGTCATACTGAAATCATACCAGCGCCGGCATGAGCGACGTCGCCCGGCCTGTGCGCGCCGAGGACGACGCGGTGAGGCGCGAGAGGGTCGAAGGAGGCGGCGAGACGGGCACGCCGCATGGGGACGGACTGCTCCCATCCCGTGCAACCCTGTCCGAACCCACCCGGTCGTAAGATGACATAATGTATATTATCGGCGTTGTAGGAGGGGTCCCGGAGGGGTCCCGGAGGGGTCCCGGAGGGGTCCCGGAGGGGCCGAGGTGGTTCTCAGGGCTACGGGCCTCGTACACTGCCCGGTACGCGCGATGCGTCGACACCGGGGAGGGCGGACGTGCCATATCCAGCCGAGGAGGTCCGAGCGACCGTCGACCGGTACCACGAGGTGCGGCGCCGCATCGAGAACGGTGAGGAGCCGGACCGGTTCGGGGCCTTGGCCTCGTTCTATACCGACGACGCCGTGTACGTCGACGCGGCGTGGGGGAGGATCGAGGGCCGCGAGGCCATCGCCCGCTGGCTGGTCGAGTCCATGGCCGGCCTGGACGACTGGAGCTTCCCGGTCGAGTTCACGGCGGTCGAGGGGGACGACGTCGTGGTGAAGTGGACCCAGATCCTCCCGGGCCGACGGGCCGACGGCTCGCCGTGCACGCAGTCGGGCTACTCGCGCTTGATCTACGCCGGCGGCGGGAAGTTCTCCTATGAAGAGGACGTCTACAACATGGTCCACGTGCTCGAGGACATCGCCGTCAGCGGTTGGACGCCCAGCCAGCCGATGAACCTCCCACCCGAGCGTCCGGACCGACGCTGGGCCCCCGGGACCTGAGGCTCGGGGCGCGTCAGGGTCGCCAGGGGCCTCGGCTCAGAACTGGTCGAGCTGACCCCGCAGGTAGGCGTCGTAGGCCGACAGGTCCAAGAGGCCGTGCCCGGAGTAGTTGAACAAGATGACCTTCTCTTCCCCGGTCTCCTTGGCGGCAAGTGCGGTGTCGATGACTGCCCGTATGGCGTGGCTGGTCTCGGGGGCCGGTACCGTGCCCTGAGTTCTGGCGAACTGGACGGCGGCATCGAAAACCTTGCCCTGGGGGTAGGCCACGGCCTGCATCCTCTTCGAGTGCACCAGGCTCGAGATGATCGGCGAGTCACCGTGGTAGCGGAGCCCCCCGGCGTGGATGGACGGGGGCACGAAGTCGTGGCCGAGGGTGTACATGGGTAGGAGCGGGGTCATGCCGGCGACGTCGCCGAAGTCGTAGTCGAAGTGCCCGGCGGTGAGGGTGGGGCACGAGGAGGGCTCGACGGCCAAGAGCTCGACGCGCTCGTCGGGGACGAACGGGAGGGCGATGCCTCCGAGGTTCGATCCCCCGCCGCAGGAACCGATGACGATGTCCGGGCGCTCTTCGCCGGCCAGCGTCAGCTGTTCGCGGGCTTCGAGACCGATGACCGTCTGATGGAGCAGGACGTGGTTCAGGACCGACCCCAACGAGTAGTGCGAGTCGTCACGACCCGCGGCGTCGCGTACGGCGTCGCTGATGGCCGCACCGAGGGAACCCGGATGGGTCGGATCGTCGATCGGTGAGGGCACCACCTCGCCACCCCAGACTTCCATGAGGAGCCGGCGGTAGGGCTTCTGGTCGTACGACGCCCGGACCATGTAGACCTTGCACTCCAGTCCGTAGAGGGCGCTGGCGAATGAGAGCGCGCTCCCCCACTGCCCCGCACCGGTCTCGGTGGCCAGGCGGGTGATGCCCTCCTGCTTGTTGTAGAAGGCCTGGGGGACGGCCGTGTTGGGCTTGTGGGAACCGGCCGGAGACACCGACTCGTCCTTGTAGTAGATCCGGGCCGGGGTCCCGAGAGCCTGTTCCAGGCGCTCGGCCCGGACCAACGGCGTCGGTCGCCACAGCCGAAGGACGTCGAGGACCTCGCCGGGGATGTCCACCCAGGGATCGGTGCTCACCTCCTGGCCGATCAGGGCCATGGGGAACAGCGGGGCCAGGTCGTCGGGCCCGACCGGCTGGCGCGTCGCTGGGTGGAGCGGAGGCTGGAGGGGTTCGGGAAGGTGGGGAGCCACGTTGAACCACGCCTCTGGCAGGTGGTCGGCAGGAAGGTTCCAACGCATCTTTGCTCCTTTCGGGCCGTGGGATTCATGCACCCTGACCGACCTCTCGATCGGGGGGCCCACGGCCGGCAGTGTGGTGGTGGCGGCGATTGTACGACGTCGGTCGGTGAAGCGGTAGCGTTGTCGCCGCATGGCCCGACGCATCGACATCGAGCTGACCAGTCATTCGGACGGGGTGTGGACGTGGCGCGCCGCCGGGGCCAAGCAGCCCAAGGGTGTGGTGGAGGATGCGCTGGTGCCCGATGGGACCGGCGTCGGCGACGTCGTGAAGGCCGACGTGTCCTCGGGCCTCGACGGTTGGGAGGTCACCGGTCTCACTTCGATCTCCACGCCGGAGCCGGCAGCGTCCTCGGGCGAGCGGATCGAGATCCTTCCCCGCCTGCTCCGCGACACCGGTGTGACCGTCGTCTACGCGCCGGGCAACCGGAGGCGGAGGGACGACGACGGACGACGTGGTGCGCGCTCGGGGCCCGGGGATCGGGGCCGACGTGGTGATCGGGACCGCCTCCCCAGGGAGCGGCGTGACGCGACGGGTCCGGGCCCGAGCGAGACCCCGGCGCCTGGGAGGCGAGGGTCGGGTGACGCCGGTGCACGAGGTGACGCCGGTCGTGGACGTCCGGCTTCGGGACGTCCGGCCCGGAACGCTGCTGGCCACGGTGAGGCGGCCCGGAGTCGGGGTGAGGGGGTGGCAGCTGAGCGGGGTCGCGACCGCAAGCCCGCTGTGTCGACCGTCCACCGCAACGCCTATCTGGCCACGCTCGGGCCCGAACAGCTCCCGGTGGCCGAGCAGCTCCTTCGAGGGGGCATTCCCGCGGTACGGCGGGCGCTGGCCGAGCAGCGGCGGGCGGACCCGGCCGCACAGGTGAACGAAGCACCGATCCTGGCCATGGCCGAGCAGCTCCTTCCGGCGGTGAACTTGGCCAGTTGGAAGGACCGGGCAGTGACGGCTCGGGCCGAAGGGGCTCATGGGCGCCTGGGTGAGCTGCGCTCGGTGGTGGCCGCGGCCCGAGCTGTGAGCCTTGACGACGAAGGTCGTGAGCTGTCCCGAGTGCTCCACGAGATGTTGAACCAGCGACTCACGGCCTTGCGGGAGAACTGGGCCGGCAAGATCGGCAAGCACCTCGACGCCGGTGATCCCCGGGCCGCCCTCCAGGCTGCCAACCGTCCGCCCGAGCCGGCTACGAGGCTCGAAGCCGAGCTGGCGGTCCGACTGGCCCAGCAGACCGGCGAGGCGTTGACGTCGACATTGGATCCGAAGGAGTGGCTCGCTCTGCTGAGCGCCGTCGTGGACTCGCCGGTGCGACGCAATGTGAAGCCGGTCGGCATTCCCGACACAGCAGCGGTTCGGGAGGCGGCCCGGAATGCCGCCGGCCTCGTGCCCGAGCTGGCCAAGCTCCTCGGGCTCCGCATCCCCCCTCCCCCACCGCGCCGCAACGTGGTCCAGCGACCGCCTCTCAGTCGAGCGGCCGGCTGAGGACCAGGAGTCGGGCCTTGAACCCGGCGCGCTCGTAGAGCTGCTTGGTGTCGCGATCCCCGGGGAGGGCCAGGCCGTCGACGTGAGTGCAGCGACGGGACCGAAACCACAAGACCATCTCGTCGAGGAGGGCCGAGCCCACGCCGACCTGACGGGCCCCGGGCTCGACATAGCACAGGACGATCTGGCCCAGGCGGTCCGGTCCCCCCTTGCGTGATCCCACGATACGAGCGGCGGCCGTTCCGACGACGGCTCGTTCGAAGAGTCCTACCAGCACTCGGCGATCGGGATCGCCCGAAGCCCAGCTCAGCAGGGCCTCGCCGGTGACGGGGAACGGGGAATCTTCGCAGGGTCCACCGAGACCGAACGTCTCGAGAAGCTCACCGCCGCGTCGGGACGTCAGGTGTCGGAGTGCTGAGGCGACCAGCTCGCCACAGCGTTCCAGGTCGTCGGCTCGAGCAGGGCGGACCTCGTCCACGCCGTCTCAGGTCTCCCCGGTCCGTTGCCCGCCGTCGACGTGACCGGTCAGCTCGTCGACGCGGCTGAGGATCGTACGCCGTCGCCGACCGGCGGCCTCGTAGCGGCGCACCCCTTCGAGCTCGCCGGGAGACAGTCCGTCGAGCCGGCGGACCACTTGGGATGCCGAGAGCGTGTCGTAGTCCGAGATGATGCGCCCGACCCCACTCGACAAGGCGTCGGTGGGTCCGGGCGGCTCGCTGCTCCTGAGATCGCCGTCGACAGGAGCGGACGGTGGCGTCGTCTCCAGACCTTCACCGGCGGCCGCCGTCACCGATTCCTTACCGGCGGCGCCCTCCACATCGTCGATCCTGCCGGGTGGCACCGGGCGGGAGGGCGTCGAAGCAGAGTCGTCGCCTCCCCCGAACCGCCGTTCGAGCTCCTTGCGCCCTTCGGACACCACGAGCTCCCCCACGATCCTGGCGTTGCGCACCTGAAGCTCGAATCGCTCCCTCCCTCTCGCGGCCAGGGCCGGGACCTCTTCCCTGGCGCTGGTCACCAAGCCAAGGGGAGCGAAGACGACCAGGTCCATCACTCGTCGAGCCCAGGGGCGTGCCGGCGAGGACTCAGGCACGGTCGATCGCCTCGCCGCTCAGACGCAGTCTCGGCAAAGAAGCCTCTTCTTGTCCGCCAGCTGGCTCGGGTGCTTCACCAGGAAGCATGACCGACAGACGAATTCACCGGGCTGCTTGGGGAGGACCTGGTCGACTCCTTCGCTGCGGTCCTCGGTGTCGACGACCTCGTCGTCTTCGGGTTCGTCTTCGACCACCAGACGCTCTTTGAGGATCACGTCGAGGCTGGCTTCGACGTCTTCGTCCTCTTCCTCCTCGTCCTCTTCCTCCTCGGCCTCGTCCGAGCGGGCCGGTACGGGCCGCACCGTGTCCCCGTCTTCCTCGAGGTCGAGATCCTCGTCGGCGTCATCGATGCCGTCTACTTCGATGACCTCGTCGAGGTCCTCATCGGCGTCGACCGCCTCGAGGACGATGGCGTCGTCGTCGAGGTCGTCGGGTACCGCCACGTCGTCCAGATCGTCTGCCATGCCTTCCTTCCCGCTGGTGATGTGACGCGGGAGCATAGACGCTGGTGCTGGCCGGTCAAGCACCGTCACGGTCGTGCTGGGCCTATCGGGCTGGTCGTGCTCGGGCTGCCGGGCAGGTCATGTCGTGGACACGGCCCGAGAGGTCGAGGCGGCCGGGCCCAGGGGTCTTTGGGGCCATCTCGCCACTCGTGGGGCGACTGCCCCACGGGCGGGAAGTTCTCTACTCGACCCCCTGGGCCTCCCTCCGCCTCTCACAGCATCCCCCCCGTCGGCATGGCCGCGCCTGGGGCTCGGCTCCTTCCGCTCGGGGCGACTGGGACTGCCGTACGATACGCGCACCATGGGGACGGCCGTCAAGGGACTTGCTACCACGTTGACCAGGAAGACTTTGAATTATCCCTGGTCAGACAGTTGCGGATTTCCCGTCTGGCCGCCTGCTCCGCTGACCGACCGGCGAGCTTCGGCCCGGCGCTCGGCGCCCAGCCGCTCGAGCGTGACGTCTTGGTGGTCCACGTAGGCCATCGCCGCGGCGATGGCGTGGTGACCCGCTGTCTGGTCGATGGCCCGATGAAGCTGCTGGGCAATTCGTCGGTAGGCCGGATGGCCCTGGGGGCCGGATCGGAGCTCGATGACGTGCATGGCCTCACGGGCGTTCATCTGGAGCACGAAGCGGATCCTGAAGGCCAGGGCCACGGCGTAGGCCGCCTGGGCCGGGAAGTGCGTGAGGAGGGCGGCGTGGAGCTCCTTGGACCGGGCCAGTGACTCGGTGTAGGGCCCGAGCAGACCGGCCTCTTCGACGACCTCCGAGCTCTCCCAGCCCAGCCCGGTGGTCAGCTCCTGCCACTCGGCGGTGAGCATGCGGTGACGCTGGAGGTCACGGAACGCCCCGTAGTCCGAGACGATCTCGAAGCGGTACCCCGTGCGCTCGAACGCCCGACCAGGTCGGTGACGGCGGTTGCGGCGATCGCCGACGTACGTCTTGAGGATCTGCACCCGGTCATCGGCGCCCAGGGCTCTGACCCGGCGGAGGATCTCGGGCTCGGGGAGGGACGTAGACGGGAAACACGCCGCGGCGACGACCTTGTCCTCGCCGTCGGGGTCGAAGTCCAAGAGCGTCACCCCCGACACCGCTGTCGGCTCGACCTCGTTCGAGACCGACGGGAGCAGAGCACCACCGGCGGCGTCCGGCCATAGATCAGCGGTCGTGCGGGTCATTGCCTCACGGGTCGACGCCAGGTAGGTCGACCACTCCCCTCCCCGATCCGGTCGGTCGACCCGCTCGAGGAACGACGGGATCACCTTCCTCAGCTCTTCGAGCATCAGCTCCGCGTACTGGCGGGCCTCGGGGAGAGGGTGCGTCCGCATGTGGACGAGCAACAGCTCGTAGGACTGTCCAGTGCCGTAAACTCCGACGTTGGACAGCGCCGCTGACGGGAGGAGGCCGCGCACGGCGTCGAGGGCCTTGGCCCGCACCGCCTGGCGGTGGACGAAGTCCGAGTCGGCAGGGTCACGGGGATGGTGGGTGGCCACCCACGCCTGCACCCGGGGCAGGAGGTCGGCGTAGGTGTCGAACATGCGGTCCATGTCCCCTACGTAGCGGGCGCCGAGGGACGAATCGAGGATCTCGGGCGGGCGGTAGTAGCGGTAGTGACCGGTCGCCAGGCGGCTGTCGTAGCCGATGTAGCGGGTGGACTGCTCCAGGTACGACATCAGCCGGCTGCGCTCGAGCACCTTGGTCAGGAGGTTCGACGACTGCTCGCACGCCAGGTGCACGCCCCCGAGCTGGGCCACCGAGTCATCGCCATACTCGAGGAAGACCCGCCGGTAGAGCTCCTGGGCCCGGTGGAGGCCCACCGTGGCGTCCACGGTCACGTCTCCCGACACATCCAGATCCCCGACGAACTCGTCCAGGAAGAGGCGGCGGAGCGATTTCGATGAGCGTGAATAGCGGGCGAAGAGGGCTCCTTTCACCACTTCAGGCAAGTTGACCAGGGCGAACACCGGACGGTCGAGGTTCGTGACGTAGCGGCGCAGGATGGCCGCCTCCTCGGCGGTGAAGGTCTCGCTCACGTAGGGGGGCATGCCCGGGCAAGATTAGAACCGCTCGGCGCCCCCGGTCGCGGATGCCACGACCGGGTCCTGGGTCCCCGGTGCCGCTACGTCCCGCTGGACCAGATGGGCCGCGGTCGATGCCGCCGCGGCGATCACCGGGTCCACGCTGGCCTTGGATACCTGGTCGGCCAAGTCCGCCACCTGGCGGACGATGCGGACGAAGTCACCGGGAGCCACTTCACCCACGTCGGTGGCGGCCAGGTCCAATGCCGTCCGGAACGGTGCACCGCGAGCCCAGGCGGTGACCGCTCCGGCCAGCCCTCTCTCGGGACGTCGCTGGGGTGGCACGAGGTGGACGGTCTCGATCTCCCGGACGGCCGCAGCACGTTCTTCCAAGGCGGTCATGCGGGCGTCGAGATCGGCCCGGCGACCGGCACCGAGCCGGTCGCCCCCGGAGCGGTGGCCGCGGCCGGTACGGGGGGGCTCGGGTGTCCGGGCTCTGGGATCAGGGGTTCCGAGGGAGACGACCGACCCCCTGGCGGGCGGTGGACCGGGACGTCTTGGGCTGCGACCTCGGGGGGTACGGACTCCGCGCCCGTGCACGAAGCTGCGACGAGCCCGTCGGGGCTCGAAGACCAGGGCTGACAGCACCCCGGCCAGGATCGCCGGCTCGGCGCCGGCGAGGAGTGTGCTGTTCAACGTCTCGGCCACCAAGAGATCGGCATCGTGGTAGACACGCGACAGCCGATCTCCCGAGTCGGTGAGACGCCAACCGTCGACGTAGCGCAGCTCTTCGAGGACGGCCATTCGCCGGGCCAGCTGGTCCACCAGCTGATCGGGACCCGATGGCCTGCCGGAGGACTTGGCCAGGCGGATGCTGGCCTGCCACTGGGCGAACGACTGGCGAAGCAGAGCCGTGGCCGTGGACCGGTCGAAGCGCCGGACCAGGTTCACCGCCAAGTTGTACGACGGGCGGAACACGGATCGGAGGTCGGAGGGAGATGCCGTGGCCACCCTGGCCACTTCGGCGAAGCTGGTCTCAGGGGACCACACCACCACGGCGTGCCCTTCGGCGTCGAGGCCTCGGCGTCCGGCCCGACCGGTGAGCTGGGTGTACTCGCCCGCGCTCAACGTCGCCCGGCCGGTGGCCCCGTACTTGGAGAAGCGTTCGATGACCACGGAACGAGCGGGCATGTTGATGCCGAGGGAGAGCGTCTCGGTGGCGAACACCACCTGGAGCAGTCCGGCGGAGAAGCACTCCTCGACGGTCTCGCGAAAGGCTGGGACCAGGCCGGCGTGGTGGGAGGTGATCCCGGCTTCGAGCCCCTCGAGCCACTCCGAGTAGCCCAGCACGCTCAGATCGTCGTCGCTCAGGACTTCGGTGCGTTCTTCGGCGATCCGGCGGACCGCGGCCCTGCGGGCCGGGTCGGTGAGTCGGAGGCCGTCGTGGAGGCACTGCCGAACGGCGTCGTCACACGCGGCGCGGCTGAAGATGAACACGATGGCTGGGAGCCTGTCCTCGTCCTCGAGAGCCAAGAGCAGCTCACTTCGCCGGGGAGAGCGGAACGGGAGGCCCTCTGCCGGGCGCTTGGAGCTCCACCCGCCCTTCGGACGACGCCGGATGCTGCGCTGCACCGCCTGGTCGACCCGGAGCCCGGCCCCGGCCGGCCGGCCGCCGTCCAACAGCGGCAGGAACGTGACCGGAAGAGTGCCGGGCTCATGGCGGGAGGTGTCGGAGATGGCCATGTGATGCCGGAGGGCCACCGGTCGGGCCCGCTCGACGATCACGTCGGTCGGTCCACGGACGGAACGAAGCCAGTCGCCGAGCTCGTCGGCATTGCCCACGGTGGCCGAGAGGCAGACGAACGTGATGGCCCGTGGACTGAGCACGAGGATCTCCTCCCACACCCCTCCCCGGTAGGGATCCTGGAGGTAGTGGACCTCGTCGAGGACGACGGTGTGAAGTGTCCCGAGGAGGTCTGAGCCGGCGAGCAGCATGTTGCGGAGCACTTCGGTGGTCATGACGACCACCGGCGCCGACGGCCGTACCGAGACGTCTCCGGTCAGGATGCCAACTCGACCGGCCCCGTGCTCTGAGACCAGCTCGCGGTGCTTCTGGTTGGAGAGAGCCTTGAGGGGGGTGGTGTAGAAGGCCTTGCCGCCAGCCGACAGGGCGCGGTGCACTGCATAGGAGGCGACCAGGGTCTTGCCAGATCCAGTCGGGGCCGAGACCAGCACCGAGCGGCCCCGGTCCAGCGAGTCCATCGACTCGAGCTGGAAGCGGTCGGGGGTGAAGCGGAGGCTCCTCACGAAGGGATCGCGGAACTGTGCCGGGTCGGTGGTCACCGTCCCAGCAGCTTGCCGACGCCGATGGCAGCGAAGTAGAAGACGACCAGCGGGACCGCCAGCGCCAGCATCGAGAACGGATCGGAGCTAGGAGTGAAGATGGCGGCGGCTGCGGTGATGGCGATGACCGACCAGCGCCACCAGTGGAGGAGCTGGGCGGGGGTGACCACCCGGACCAGCTCCAAGGCCACGAGCACGACCGGGAACTCGAAGGACAGCCCGAACAGGACCATCATCAGCAAGATCAGGTTCAGGTAGCTGTTGGGGCTGAGGATCTCGAAGAGGTGGGGGCCACCGACAGAGATGAGGAACTCCAGAGCGTGGGGGAAAATGAGGTAGGCGGTCGCGCACCCCGAGAGGAAGAGCACCACGGACACGAGCACGAACGGTACGACATAGCGCTTCTCTTGATCCCTGAGCCCAGGGGTGATGAACCTCCACATCTGCCACAAGATGACCGGCGAGGCCAGGACCAGTCCACCGAAGGCGGCCATCTCCACCCGGAGGCTCAGGGGATCGAGAGGTCCGGTCACATAGAAGCGGCAGGCATGGGGACGTACGTGGCAGTAGGGATGCTGGAGCACCCCGAGGAACCAGTTGTAGAAGACGGCGGCCACGGTGGCAGCGACGACGAAGGCGGCCACCGCGATGATCATGCGACGACGGAGCTCGGCCAGGTGTTCGGCCAGCGTCATGGCGTCCGGGCTCGGCCGGCTCCTGCGACCCACCACCGGGATCGGCACTCAGTTCATGCTCGGGTCGTCGGACAGCCACACCGCCGAGGGATCGGCGCCCGACGATCCGGTCCCGCCGTTCGTTCGCCGGATGTCGGCGGAGGCTGCCTGGGGATCGAGGCGGTCCTCAGGCCAAGCGGCGTCGTCGGACACCCGAGGGTGGCCGGGGCTGGCGGGGTCCTCGACCAGGGCATCGTCGGTTCCGGAACTGGCCAACTGGTTCAGGAGAGAGATGGGTGACCGGGCGAAGCGGACGATCTCTTCGGACGAGGGGAGGTCCGGGATGTTCTGGCGGACCTCCTGGTCGATTCGGTCACGGTAGTCCTGGACCTTCCGCCATCCGGCACCGAGCTGTCGAGCCACCTGGGGCAGCTTGTCGGGCCCGGCCAGGACCATCACCACGATGAACAGGATCAGGAGCTTGACCGGTGTGAGGTCCAGCATGGGCCCGATCCTACCGAAGGGCCGTGCCGCGCCGGGCTCAGAAGATATGGATCCGCCCCGGAGGCCAGATGCGCATGACCACCTCTCCGACGATATAGGAGCCCGGCAAGGGGCCCCACGAGCGGCTGTCGCAGGAGTTTGTCCGGTGGTCGCCCATCATGAAGTAGTCACCTTTGGGGATCTTCACCGGTCCGAAAGGGGCCGTATAGGCGAACGTCTTTGGCAGCCACGGCTCCGCCAGCAGCTTGCCTGTGATGTACACCTGGCCACCGTGGGCCGAGATGGTCTCTGTGGGGAGGCCGATGACCCGTTTCACCAGGTCTGTGACCTCAGGGGGTGCACAGAGCGATGCTTCCTTCGGTGGCCGGCGGAACACCACGATGTCGCCCCGCTCGACCGGATGGAGGTGGAAGGCGACCTTGTCGACGACGATCCGGTCTCCGATCTGGAGCGTGGGCTCCATCGAGCCCGACGGGATGAAGAAGGTCTGGAAGACGAAGCTGCGGACCACCACGGCGACCACCAGGGCCAGCAGGATGACCACCACCCACTCCACGATCCAGCGCCGGGTCCTCCGATGTCGCCGCCGCGGCGGAACAGGTGCGACGTCCCGGGGAACGCCGCCCGGAGCGGGCGGGGTGGTCGTGTCAGGGAGGCCGGTACCGACCGGGGCCGACCAAGATGTACCGATACCGGGGGCGGAGGGAATGTGCGGTCCACCCCCGGCGACGTCGTCAGGCTGGTCTGGGTGCACGAGGGCGAAACGCTACCTCAGAACGTCACAAGCTGGCGATCAGGCGTTCCACCCGATCGTCGTGGGACTTGAAGGGGTCTTTCAACAGCACGGTGCGCTGGGCCTGGTCGTTCAGCTTGAGGTGCACCCAGTCCACGGTGAAGTCCCTCCGGCGCTCCTTGGCCCGACTCACGAAGCTTCCGCGCAACCGGGCCCGGGTGGTCTGCGGTGGCTGGGTCATCGCCGCGGCGATCGCGGCATCAGTGGTCGTACGGTCCACCTGGTCCCGGCGTTGGAGGCGGTAGTACAGCCCGCGTGAACGATCGACGTCGTGGTACGAGAGGTCGATCATGGCGATCTTGGGGTGGGTCATGGGGATCTCGTGACGTTGGCGCATGGCTTCGACCAGGCGGTACTTAGCCACCCAGTCGCACTCCCGCCACAACGAGAGCGGATCCGTCTCGAGACCCTTGAGGCAGTGCTCCCACATGTCGAGAGCCTGGTCCTCGTCTGGCGTCACCCCCTTGCGATCGCGGAACCGCAGGGCCCGTTCGAGGTACTCGCCCTGGATCTGGAGTGCCGTCATCTCACGCCCGTTGGCGAGCCGGACGCGTCGCCGTCCGGTGATGTCGTGGCTGATCTCCCGGATAGCCCGGATGGGGTTCTCCAGGGTCAGGTCCCGCAGGACGGTCGAGGGATCTTCGAGCATGGACAGAAGGAGGCTCGTAGCCCCCACTTTGAGGAACGTGGCGTACTCGCTCATGTTCGAGTCCCCGACGATCACGTGGAGGCGTCGGTAGCGCTCGGCATCGGCGTGTGGCTCGTCGCGCGTATTGATGATGGGGCGACTGCGGGTCGTCGCCGACGAGACGCCCTCCCAGATGTGCTCCGCCCGTTGGCTGAGGCAGAAGATCGCTCCCCGGGCCGTCACCAGGACCTTTCCGGCACCGGCGTAGATCTGGCGGCTCACGAGGAAGGGGATGAGCACCTCCGCGTACCGGTTGAATTCGTCGTTGCGCTCGGTCAGGTAGTTCTCGTGGCACCCGTAGGAGTTCCCGGCCGAATCGGTGTTGTTCTTGAAGAGGTAGACGTCCCCTCTGATGCCCTCGTCCCTGAGCCGGGACTGCGCACCGCTCACGAGCTGCATGAGGATCCACTCCCCCGCCTTGTCATGGGTGACCAGGTCGGTCACCCGGTCGCACTCAGGCGTGGCGTACTCGGGATGGCTTCCGACGTCCAAGTACAGGCGGGCGCCGTTCTCCAAGAACACGTTGGACGACCTTCCCCAGCTGACCACCCGACGGAAGAGGTAGCGGGCGACCTCGTCGGGGCTGAGACGGCGCTGGCCGCGAAGCGTGAACGTCACTCCGTACTCGTTCTCGAGCCCGAAGATCCGACGTTGCACGTACTTCACCGTAGCGTCGGTACGACGCGACCGGATCTACTTCGGAGGATCCGGCTCGCTCCCGTCGCCGGCTGCTCCGTCATCGGTGGAGGAGCTGGCTGCTTCGGCGTCGGACCCAGCGACGGGCTCCTGACGGCTCGGGGCGTTCCCGGTGGGCTCCTCGGAGCTCAGGACGGCGCTGATCTCCTCCTCGCTGATGCGTCGGAACGTCCGCCGCCCGTTGCGCCGGCTCAGTACGGCGACCTCGAGGTCACCGGGCCCCAGTGACCGTCCCGGACCGCCCAGAGCCGTCACCGTAGCCCGAAGCGCGTCCGGCAACGCCGCCGTGCCGCTCCAGCCGGCGGCGACGCGCTCGGCGATGGTCTCGGCGTCACCCCCGAGGACCGCGAACCGGTTCTCGTCGGTGATGGTCCCCTCATAGGCGATGTGGTACAGCTGGTCGGAGCGTCCGTCGGCCCCGAGCTCGGCGACCAGGATCTCGACTTCGAGAGGCTTCATCTCGTGGGTGAACACGTTGCCGAGGAACTGGGCGTAGAGGTTGGCCAGGGAGCGGGCGTCGACGTCTTCGCGGCTGAAGGTGAACCCCTTGGTGTCGGCATGGCGCACGCCGGCCACGCGAAGCTGGTCGTACTCGTTGTACTTCCCGACCCCGGCGAAGGCGATGCGGTCGTAGATCTCACTGATCTTGTGCAGCGAGTGGGAAGGATTGTCGGCGACGATCAGGATGCCGTCGGCGAAGAGGGTGGCCACCAGGGACCGGCCGCGGGCTATGCCCTTCTGTGCGTACTCGGCCCGATCCTTCATGACCTGCTCGGGGGCCACGTAGAAGGGCATGGTCATGTCGGCTCACCTCCCCCGTGGGTCACGGTCCCCCGGAGCCGGTACTCGGTCTGTCGTCGCTCGATCAGGGCGGCGAACCGTTCGGCGACCTCGGCTTCGGGAACCGTGGAGTACCCGTCCTCGGTGACCACGGCGACGAGCGGGTAGATCCCGCGCACCAGATCGGGTCCCCCCGTCCCGGAGTCCTCGTCGGCGGCCTCGTAGAGGGCCTGGACGGCGAGCTCGACGGCGTCGTCGCGGCTCAGTCCGTCCTTGAACCCGAGCTTGATGGTCGTCCGTGCGTCCCGTCCGCCCGAGCCGGTGGCCTGGAAGTCGGCCTCTTCGTAGTGCCCGCCAGTGACGTCGTAGGTGAAGATCCGACCGATCCGCCGCCTGAGGTCGAAGCCGGCGAACAGCGGGACGACCGCCAGCCCCTGCATGGCCAAGGGGAGATGCTGTCGGACCATCTGGGCCAGCTGGTTGGCCTTGCCCTCCAGGCTCAGGCTCACGCCCTCCACCTTCTCGTAGTGCTCGAGCTGTACTTGGAAGAGCCGGACCATCTCCACGGCGAACCCGGCAGCGCCGGCGATGGCCACTGCCGAGAAGCGGTCGGCCGGGAACACCTTCTCCATCTCTCGGTGGGCGATGGCATGACCCTCGGTCGCTCTCCGGTCACCGGCCATCACCACGCCGTCGGCAAAACGCAGTGCGACGACGGTGGTGGCGTGGCGCACCGGGATCGGAACGTCGCCGTGGCGCGCCGGCAGACCCGAGCGCCGGAGGAGGCTGGCGAAGTCGGGTCCGGGGTCTTCGGTCGGCGGGAAGATGGGAAGTGCCACGGGGGCCTACTGGCCGCCCTTCTGGACGTAGTTCCTCACGAATTCCTCGGCATTGTCTTCGAGGACCTCGTCGATCTCGTCGAGCAACTCGTCGAGATCGGCCTTCAGACGCTCCCCCTTCACCTGGGAGGGGGCGGCATCGACCGTTTCCTCCTCGTTCCTCTCGGGAGCACTCTTCCGCTTCTGCTCTCGCTCCGGCATGCTTCAGTCCCCTCGTGGCGCCCGTTCCCGGGCGCCTCGTCGTGTGATCGTCGGTCGAACGATGACGCTCGTCATTCGCTCAGTCGTTCCAAGAGCTCCGCCGGGCCGGCGCTCCGCTCCAGTAGAGCTTCGGTGTGCGCGGCGGTTCCCTTCAGTGGGTCCATCATAGGGACCCGACGAAGTGGATCCGAACCGAGGTCGAATATCACAGAGTCCCAGTTCGCGGCCACGACGGCGTCGGGCCAGCGGGCCAGGCACTGGCCCCGGAACCACGCCCTGGTGGTTCGGGGAGGCTCGGTCACCGCCAGCGAGACGGTACCGGGGTCCACGAGCCGGACCATGTCCAAGCGGTCGTAGAGGGAGCGCTCCGGGCGCAGGTCGTGGTACTGGAGGTCCAGGGCGGCCAGCCGACCGTCCTCCCACCCACAGCCGTGCCGATCCCGGTACGCCTCCATGATCTGGTGCTTGGCCACCCAGTCGAGCTCGTGGGCCATGGTCGCCGGATCAGTCTCCAGTCCGTGCAGGACCGACTCCCAGCGGTCGAGCACGTCGTGGGCCACGCTCTCGTCTCCGACCGCCCCCAGGCCGTGCTCTTCGGCGTACTTTCGGGCTGCGGTGAACAGTTCCCACTGGATCTCGAGGGCCGTAGCAGAGGTCCCGTCGGCGAGCTCGAGGGGGCGGGACAAGGTCAGGTCGGCAGAGACGGAGTGAATAGATCGCACCGGATCGGCCAGCACGATAGGGCGCGACGGGAGGGCGTCGTCTTCGATCATGGCGAGGATGATCGCCGTGGTCCCCACTTTGAGCAGGATGGCGACTTCGGACAAATTGGCGTCCCCGACGATGACATGGAGCCGGCGGTACCGGGTCGGGTCGGCGTGGGGCTCGTCCCGGGTGTTCACGATGGGGCGCTTCAACGTCGTCTCCAGGCCGACCACCTCTTCGATGAACTCGGCCCTCTGGCTGATCTGGAAGGGCACGGTCGCGCGGTCCATGACCGGGGTCTCCACGCCGACTTTGCCGGCACCGGTGAAGATCAGGCGGGACACGAAGTGGGGCACGACGCCCTCGACCACCGACGAGAACGGGACGCTGCGGTCCATGAGGTAGTTCTCGTGGCACCCATAGGAGTTCCCCTTGCCGTCCGAGTTGTTCTTGTACACGACGACCGGAGGGCTCTCGGGGAAAAGGCCGGCCGCCGCCTTCATCGAACGGCGGAGCACCTCCTCACCGGCCTTGTCGTACACGACGAGCTGGAGGGGATCGGCGCACTCGGGAGACGAGTACTCGGGGTGGGCGTGATCCACGTAGAACCGCGCTCCGTTGGTGAGGACCGTGTTCGCCAGGTGGGTCTCGACCATAGGTGGGGTCGCTCCCTCGCGGGCGAACCCACGAGCGTCGTTGCCCGGGGTCTCGTCCTCGAAGTCCCAGTCGATCTTCCGATCCACCTGGGCCATATAGGCGTTCACCAGGAGGGAGGATGCAGAGATCGGGTTGGCGTCAGCACCGGTGGTGTGAATGCCGTACTCGGTCTCGATCCCGTACACCTTGGGAGTCGCCACCTCCCGACCCTACCCCGGTGTGCCGCTCCCGTGATCGCCAGGCTGCCCGCAGCGCCGCGGCCGAATCCGATGGGCGCGAGGGACTTGTCTACAGGTACTGCCCGGTGCCGACCCTTTCGATCGAGCGACCCCCGGTCACGTCCCGGTCGTCGCTCAAAAGGGTTCTCACGTAGACGATCCGCTCCCCCTTCTTGCCCGAGATCCTGGCCCAGTCGTCGGGGTTGGTGGTGTTAGGCAGGTCTTCGTTCTCCTTGTACTCCTGGCGGATGGACTCGAGGAGGTCCTGGGTCCGGATCCCGGTGCCCTCACCGGCGATCTCACGCTTGATGGCCAGCTTCTTGGCTCGGCGCACGATGTTCTCGATCATCGCCCCCGAGGCGAAGTCACGGTAGAACAGGATCTCTTTGTCCCCGTTCTGGTAGGTGACTTCGAGGAAGCGGTTGTCGTCGTCGGCGCGGTACATCTCGGCGACGGTGGCCTCGATGATCGCCTGCGCCGCCTTGGCCGGATCGCCGCCCCCCAGCCGCTCGACCTCGGACGGGTCGAGCGGGAGGTCGGGCTGGAGGTAGCGGGCGAAGATCTGGCCGGCCGCGACGGCGTCGGGTCGTTCAACTTTGATCTTCACGTCCAGCCGGCCGGGCCGGAGGATGGCCGGGTCGATCAGGTCCTCACGGTTCGACGCCCCGATGACGATGACGTCCCGCAGTGCCTCCACGCCGTCGATCTCGGCGAGCAGCTGGGGGACGATGGTGGACTCCATGTCCGAGCTGATGCCGGTGCCCCTGGTCCGGAACAGGGAGTCCATCTCGTCGAAGAAGACGATCACCGGGACACCCTCTTCGGCCTTCTCCCGGGCCCGTTCGAAGACGAGGCGGATCTGCCGCTCGGTCTCTCCCACGTACTTGTTGAGCAGCTCGGGCCCCTTGATGTTCAAGAAGTAGCTGCGCACGTTGGCGTTCCCGGTGGCCTCGGCGACTTTCTTGGCCAGGGAGTTCGCCACAGCCTTGGCGATGAGGGTCTTGCCGCATCCGGGTGGTCCGTACAGGAGGATCCCCTTGGGGGCCGGAAGGCGGTAGGAGCCGAAGAGTGCCCGATGGAGGTACGGCAGCTCGACGGCGTCGGTGATGGCTTCGATCTGGGTGTCCAAACCCCCGACGTCGTCGTAGGTGACGTCGGGCACCTCTTCGAGCACAAGTTCGTCGACTTCGGGCCGGGGCAGCTTCTCGATCAGGAGCTGGGAGCGGACGTCCATGAGGACGGTGTCACCGGCCCGAAGGTGCACGCCGACGAGCGCCTGGGACAGTTCGGCGACCCGCTCCTCGTCCGCTCTGGCGTACACGATGGCCCGCCTGCGGTCTTCGAGGACCTCTTTCACGGTTACCACCTCGCCGGAGTGCTCGGCGTCACGCACCAGGATCACGCTGAGTGATTCGTTCAGGACAACCTCGTCCCCCTTGCGGACGGCGCCCGGGTCGATGTCGGGGTGCAGCGCGACCCTCATCTTGCGACCACCCGAGAACACATCGGCAGTGCCGTCCTCGTTCACGTCCAGGAACGTCCCGTACGCCGCCGGCGGCTGGGTGAGCTTCTCGACCTCCTCGCGTAGAGCAGCCAGCTGCTCTTTGGCCTGCTGGAGCGTGAACGTGAGCTTCTCGTTCTGGGAGATGGCATGGGCCAGCTGGCCCTTGGACTCGAGCAGGCGCTCCTCCAGCGCCTGCACCCGCCCCGGGCTCTCCTGCAGACGGCGGCGGAGAACGTGGACTTCCTCCTCGGCTCTCTCCAGCCGCGCCGCCATGTTCCCGGCCTGGTCGCCCGCCACGCCGTCCTCGTACTGTCCTGTCCGGTCAGGCGTCGTCCTCACCTCCCGCGGTCCTCGTGCGCGTCACCCTACCGAACGCGCGTCGACGGCGCTGGCCAGCGCGATCTCGGTTGTGCCTGTTCAGGCGCTAGCCTGGGATGTCGAGCCACTGCTGGCCGGGCAGGTAGATTGACGGTGTCCTGGTCGAGTCGATACGGTCCCGCCGGATCGCAGCGGCGCTGAGTCCGGCCAGTAGTCCGAGCTATTGAGAAAGGCGGCGAATGAAGGTCTGGATCGACCAGGATCTCTGTACCGGTGACGGGCTGTGCGAGGAGATCGCTCCGGCCGTGTTCACCCTCCTCGACGACGGTCTGGCCTACGTGAAGGAGGGCGACTCGGTCAAGAACGAGCCGGGGGGCTCGGCCGGTATGGCGCTCGTGCCCGAGGACCTCGAAGACGCCGTGGAGGAGGCTTCCGAGGAGTGCCCCGGCGAGTGCATCTTCATCGAGCGAGGCTGACCACCGGGTCCTGACCACCGGGTCCTGACCACCGGGCCTGCCCACGGAGCCTGCCGGTCGGGTCAGGGCGCGGGGACGAGCCTCCGGGCCGTCGTGAGAAAGCCCGTGTGGGCCACCATGCGGTGGTCGGGGCGGACCGAACGTGGCTCCACGTGCCACGTCCGCCTCAGGATCTCGACGGTCTCGGCCAGACCGAACGGGACGCGCTCGAGTGCTTGACGGAGCTCGGCGGTCTGGTTGATGGTCGGCAGGTAGGCCAGCAGGATGCCACCGGGCCTGAGGGCCGCAGCGGCGTGGTCCAGGACCCGCCAGGGCTCGGGAAGGTCGAGGACGATCCGGTCCAAGGGGCGGTCGTCGATGCCCTCGGTCACGTCGCGCACCAGCACCTCGTAGTCGGCGTCGGGCCCGAGGGCGTCTTCGACGTTGGCTCGGGCTCGAGCCGCGAAGTCCTCCCTGACTTCGTAGCCCACGACCGACGCCCCAGCGCGGACGAGGGTCATCGAGAGCGCTCCGGACCCCACCCCGGCTTCGAGCACCCGCTGGCCGGGTGCGATGTCGGCCGCCAGGAGGATGGCGCCGAGATCCTTGGGGTAGATGACTTGCGCGCCCCGGGGCATCTTGAGCACCACGTCAGCCAGGGTGGGGCGCAGCACGATGAAGCTCCGGCCGGTTGAGCCCTTCACCGTCGACCCCTCCGGACGCCCGATGATGTCGTCGTGGACCAGGACGCCGGCGTGGGTGTGGAACAGTGCCCCGGCCACGAGCTTCAGCAGGTACCGGCGGTCCTTGGGGTCGACGAGGAGGACCCGTTCCCCGGGTTCGAGGAGCGCGGCGACCACCTCAGGCGCCGGAGCCGTCAGCGGCGGCTCTCGGATCGACGACCGACAGGGAGAAGCGGTCTCCTGGGCTCACAGTCAGGGTTCGGCGCTCCTCGTCCCGGCGTCGGCCGCGGAGACGGTGCACGCCGAACAGGGCCAGGGCCACAATCCACCAGGCCCAGTGCTCACCGGCCCGGGCCCGGCGCAGGGCAGATCGGGCCGTTCGCCAGAGCAAGTAGTCCACGGCAGTCTCAGAGGCGCCGGAGCTCGAGAATGGTCGAGCGACGCCGTCCCCGGCGCCGGCCGAGCATGTACGCCAGCGCCACGGCGCCGACCGCGGCTACCCCGGCCACGAGCGCGATTGCCGGTGCTGCCGAGCGAGCACTGGCCTCACCGTCGCCCAGGACGCGGCTGAACGCCGCCTCCAAGTCGTCACGCGTGATCCGGGTGCCGTTGGTGCCTACGCTCATCGCTCCTCCTCGTTCCCACCGATTGACGATCCCCGCCGCGCCGCGGCGCCCTTGCCGATACGCCACCCTGCGAGGGCGATCACCGCCAGGCCGACCACGGCCACGATGGCGTACGGCGCCCAGCTGAGGTGGCCGGCAAAGGTGGAACCGGTCTCTCCCTGGAGCAGGCGCAGGAGGCCGACGGCCAGAAGGACGATGCCGATGCACAGAGCGACAGATCCCACCACGCCGAAGACGACGAAGCGACCCAGCCCCTTCAGCGGGCCGACCGTCTCCTGCTTGAGGTAGGCGATGACCAGCTGCGTTGCGTCACCGCCGCTCTCGCGCAGGCGGCCACTCCCCGCGTCATCCCTGCTCGTGCGGTCGAACAGTCCCACCGATCCACTGCTCCTCTCACCTGACGACCGACGGAGGCCGCCGCTCGGACTTGACGCTCACTTCCGGCGGCCCTCAGGGCCTTGGACTGCTGGTCATCCTGGCCTGCGGTCCGAACCACCGCAAGCGACGGGCTCGGTCAAGACGCCCCACGTCGTGCTCAGTCACGGTCGCGCAGGAGGTAGGTGGAGGTGGCCCGGACCACCAGGGCGCCCGATCCGTTGGTGACGCTGGCCTCGACGAAGGCCGTCCGGCGCCCGCCCGAGACCACTTCGGCGGTACAGGTGAGGGTGGACCCTACCTCGACGGGAGCCAGGAAGCTCACCTTCATCTCGGCGTTGGCGACGCTGACCTTGCGTCCCTGAGCGTGGGTCACGGCGGCCGAGCCCATGGCCGAGTCGCAGAAAGCCCCGAGGAAGCCACCTTGGATGATCCCAGCCGGATTGGCGAAGCGTTCGTCCGCCTTCATCCGCCACACCGTGCGGCCGGGACGGGTCTTGTCGAGGCACACCATGCCGAGAGTGAGATCGCTGTTCGGCGGGATCTGGAGCCCTCCGGTGGACACCGTCGGAAGGCTACTGGCTCGGGACGGATACGGCCCGCCGTCGGGCGATGCACGCGCCGCCGGTGTGGCGGCGAGAAATAGGTAGGGTGAGGTGATGGCCGGTTCCGACGCTCTCCCCGCTGACGCCTCGGTGATCGACCAACTGGGGATCAACGTCATCCGGGGACTGGCCATGGACGCCCCCCGGGCGGCTGACTCAGGGCACTCGGGGACCGCCCTGGCCCTCGCTCCCCTGGCCTACGTCCTCTTCACCCGTATCCTCCGTCACGATCCGACCGACGCCTCCTGGCCCGACCGGGATCGCTTCGTGCTGTCCAACGGACACGCGTCGATCCTGCTGTACTCCCTCCTCCACCTCTCGGGATACGACCTCTCCCTGGACGACTTGAAAGCTTTCCGCCAGTGGGGCAGCCGGACGCCGGGGCACCCTGAGCGCCTCCACACCGAAGGTGTCGAAGTCACCACCGGGCCCCTGGGGCAGGGAGTGGCCAACGCCGTGGGGTTGGCCGTCGCGGAACGCGTGCTCCGGGCCCGATTCGGGACCGAGCTCTGCGACCACCGGACGTTCGTCCTGGCCGGCGACGGGTGCTTCGAGGAGGGGATCTCCCACGAGGCTGCGTCGCTCGCCGGACATCTCGGTCTCGGACGGCTGATCTGTGTCTACGACGACAACCACATCACCATCGACGGTCCGACCGAGCTCACCTATACCGACAACGTCCCGGAGCGGTTCGCCGCCTACGGCTGGAGCGTCGACGACGTAGGAGAGGTGGCCAACGACACGACGGCGTTGGAGAGCGCGTTGAGGCGGGCGCTCGACGTTGAGGACCGCCCGTCGCTCATCGTTCTCCGCAGCCACATCGGATGGCCTTCACCGCACCTCACGGACTCCAACAAGGCCCATGGGGATCCGTTCCCCCCCGACGAGATCAGGGCGACCAAGGAGATCCTCGGCCTTCCACCCGACGAGACGTTCTGGGTACCCGACGAGGTGCGTGAGCACTTCCACCGATGCGTGGCCCGCGGCCGCGAGCTTCGTAGCGAGTGGGAAGCGCGCCTCAGCGCCTCCGATGTCGACCGAGAAGTCTGGGACGCGGCATGGAGCGGGCACGGTCTGAGCGGCTGGGACTCGACACTGCCCACGTTCACCCCCGGCGACGCCATCGCTACCCGCCAAGCCGTACGGACGTGCATCACCGCCACCCAGGGGAGGATCCCCGGCCTCGTGGCCGGCGCGGCCGACCTGACCGGCAACACCGGGATGGAGCTCGACGGCGTGGTGACCCAGTCGGCGGACCAGCCGGGCGGGCGGCAGCTGTACTACGGCATCAGAGAGCACGCCATGGGCGCGGTGATGAACGGTATGGCCTGTCACGGTGGCATCCTCCCGGTGGGCGGGACGTTCTTCGTCTTCAGTGACTACATGCGTGGCGCGGTGCGGCTCGCCGCCCTCTCACGGGCCCACGTCGTGTACTCGTGGACGCACGACTCGATCGGATTGGGCCAGGACGGGCCGACCCATCAGCCGGTCGAGCACCTGGCCTCGTTGCGGGCGATGCCCGGGCTCGTTGTCGTACGCCCCGCCGACGCCAACGAGTGCGCACAGGCGTGGAAGGCCGCCGTGGACGAAGAGGGACCCGTGGCCCTGATCCTCAGCCGGCAGTCGATCCCCGTGCTGGGCGACACGGCCGAGCGGAGTCCCGACGGCCTGCCGAAGGGGGGCTACGTCCTGGTCGACGGCCCGAAGTCCTCACCCGACGTGGTCCTGGTGGCCACCGGGAGCGAGGTCCACCTGTGCGTGGCCGCGGTCGAACGTCTGGCCGGAGAGGGGGTCGCGGCCAGAGTCGTGTCCCTCCCCTGCTGGGAGTGGTTCGGTGACCAGGACGCCGCGTATCGCGACGAGGTGCTGCCACCGGGCGTTCCCCGCCTGGCCGTGGAGGCCGGCTCGTCGTTCGGTTGGGATCGGTACGCCGACGACTGGATCTGCCTCGACCGCTTCGGCGCGTCGGCACCAGGGGATGTCGCCATGGAGCGGTTCGGCTTCACCGTCGAGCACGTGGTGGAGCGTGCGCACCAGTTGCTGGCCAAGGCGGGCGCGTCAGCGCCCGGAGCATGACGTCGGGGCCTTCGGTTCGCTTGGGCCCCGTCGAGGGGTCAGAGGAGTTGACAGTCGAAGTCGATGGATGCACCCAGGAGGCGGGATGAGCAGACTTCACGAGTTGTACGAGCGGTGCGGACAGAGCCCATGGCTGGACAATTTGCGTCGGGACTGGATCAGGAGCGGACGTCTGGCCGAGCTGGTGGACGACGGGGTCCGGGGGATCACGTCGAACCCGACGATCTTCGCCAAGGCCATCGAGGGGGAAGAGGACTACGACGCCCAGTTCCGGTCCCTCGTCCCCGAGGTCTCGGTCCAAGACGCCTACTGGGAGCTGGTCATCGAAGACATTCAGGCGGCCTTGGCGCTGCTCGGTCCCCTGCACGCGTCGAGCGGCGGGGGTGACGGCTTCGTGTCGCTCGAGGTTGCTCCGGCTCTGGCCTACGACACCGAAGGGACCATCGCCTCGGCACGCGCCCTCCACGAGCGGATCGCAGCTCCCAATCTGTTGGTCAAGATCCCGGCGACTGAAGCCGGAGTGCCCGCCATCCGCCAGATGATCAGCGAGGGCCGGAGCATCAACGTGACCCTGATCTTCAGCCTGGATCGCTACGACGCGGTCATGGAGGCCTACCTCTCGGGGCTGGAGGCGTACGCCTCGGGTCACGACGACCTCTCGGGCGTGCACAGCGTGGCCTCGTTCTTCGTGAGCAGGGTCGACACCGAGGTCGATAAGCGGCTCGGTGCCCTGCCCCCGGCCGCAGGCGACGTCTCCAGTCTGCTGGGGAAGGCCGCCGTGGCCCAGGCACAGACGGCCTACCAGCACTTCCTCTCCACGTTCCGCGGGCCACGCTGGGAGCGCCTGGCCGCCAAGGGAGCTCGGGTCCAGCGTCCGCTCTGGGCCTCCACGTCCACGAAGAACCCCGCGTACTCCGACCTTCTCTACGTGGACACGTTGATCGGCCCCGATACCGTCAACACCATGCCGGACCAGACCCTGGCGGCATTCGGCGACCACGGCGAGGTGGCGAGGACGATCGACGGCGATCCGGGGCAGGCGGCATCGATGCTGTCCCGGCTGACCGAGGTGGGGATCGACCTCGCCGACGTCGCTGCCCGCCTCGAAGACGAAGGGGTGCGATCGTTCACCGCATCGTTCGACGACCTCCTCGCTGCGCTCGAACAGAAGGCGGCGTCGTTCGCCTGACGGCGGGGTCGACTCACCAGGAGCGGGCAGAAGCGGACAGGATTCGGGCGGGAGCGGGCAGGATTCGAGCGAGTGGCCGAGAGGCAACGAAGGGAGAGCGACGATGAGGATCGGCATGATCGGTCTGGGCAAGATGGGTGCGAACATGACCGAGCGGTTGATCGCCGGTGGGCACGAGGTCGTCGCGTTCGACCTGTCGGCCGACGCCCGGAAGTCGGCGGCCGAGAAGGGAGCCGAGCCGGCGGCTTCGTTGGCCGAGCTGGCAGCCAAGCTCACGTCGCCCCGGGCCGCGTGGGTCATGGTCCCGGCCGGGGAACCGACGGACTCGACCATCACGGAACTGGCCCGTCACTTCGAGGCCGGTGACGTGATCGTCGATGGCGGCAACTCCAATTACAAAGAAGCTGCTCCGACGGCCGAGCGCCTGGCCAAGAGCGGCATCGGGTTCGTCGACGCCGGCACCTCAGGCGGGGTGTGGGGGCTGAAGGAGGGCTACTGCCTGATGGTCGGTGGGACGAAGGAGTCCGTCTCTGTCGTGGAGCCAGCCTTCCTCACCCTTGCCCCGGAGGGTGGGTATGCCCATGTGGGACCGGTCGGGGCTGGTCACTTCGTCAAGATGGTCCACAACGGGATCGAGTACGGGCTCATGCAGGCCTATGCCGAAGGGTTCGAGATCATGTCCGCGGCGGACGAATTCTCCCTCGACCTCCACGAGATTGCCTCGATCTGGCGGTATGGATCGGTCGTCCGCAGCTGGCTGCTGGAGCTTCTGGAGCGGGCCATGCGTCCCGGAGCCGGGCTTGAGGACATTTCCGGGGTGGTCGTGGACTCCGGGGAGGGCCGTTGGACCGTGGAGGAGGCGATCGACCGGGCAGTGCCGGCTCCCGCCATATCGGCTGCGCTGTACGCCAGGTTCGCCTCCCGGGACAAGGACTCGTTGGCTGACAAGCTCCTGGCGGCCATGCGGAACCAGTTCGGCGGGCACGCTGTCACCCTGGAGTCCGGGCAGGCCGGCATGGAGACGCTCACGCCAAGAGGTGACGACTCGTGACCCCGGCTCCTCGTGCCACCGAAGGAAATGGTGGTGGGCGGGCACCGGCGACGCCACCAGCGGGGTCGGGCCGCAGCACCGGGTCGGGCCGCAGCACCGGGTCGGGCCGCAGCACCGGGTCGGACCGCAGCACCGGTGACGACCAGACGCCACCCCTGGCCCTGGTGATCTTCGGTGCGTCAGGTGACCTTGCCTCTCGCAAGATCCTCCCGGCGTTGGCGAACCTGGCCGATCGCGGTCGCCTGAGCGACCAGTTCACGGTGATCGGTGTGGCTCGAACCCAGTGGAGCGACGACGACTTCAGGAAGGTCGCCCACGATGCCGCTCCCTCCGGAGGTAAAGGGTGGAAGGCACTGGTCGACCGGTTCCGCTACGTCGCCGGCGAGTACGCCGCGACCGAGACCTTTGATGCCCTGCGCGACCGGCTGGCAGAGGCCGACAAGAACTTCGGCACCTCGGGGAACCGTCTCTTCTACCTGGCCACCATCCCCGAAGTTTTCGAGCTCGTGGCGACGGCTCTTGCCCGCGAGGGCTGTAACGAGCCCGGACCGGGCGGCCAGTTCGCCCGGCTGGTGGTGGAAAAGCCCTACGGGCGGGACCTGAAGAGTGCCATGGAACTCGACGATGTGGTCCACCAGGCGTTCGCCGAAGAGGACATCTTCCGGATCGACCACTACATGGGCAAGGAGACCGTGCAGAACGTCCTGGCCCTTCGATTCGCCAATGCCGTGTTCGAGCCGATCTGGAACCGCAGGTACGTCGAGCAGGTGCAGATCACCGTGGCCGAGAGCATCGGGGTCGAGCACCGCGGCGGCTTCTACGAGACGGCCGGCGCGCTGAGGGACATCGTCCAGAACCACGTCATGCAGGTGCTGGCGCTGACGCTCATGGAACCGCCTACGGGGATGGATGCCCAACACATCCGCGACGAGAAGGTGAAGCTCCTCCGGGCGGTGGACATCCCCACGCCGGACGAGGCCGTGGACAAGTCCGTTCGGGGGCAGTACTTGGACGGTGTGGTGGACCAGGTGCCGGTGGTCGGGTACCGGGAAGAAGACGGCGTCGACCCCGACAGCACCACGGAGACCTTTGTGGCCCTTCGACTCCGCATCGAGAACTGGCGCTGGGCCGGGGTCCCGGTGTACGTCCGCACCGGCAAGCGCCTCCCGGCCCGGGTGACCGAAGTCGCCCTGCAGTTCCACAGCGTGCCGTTCCTGGCCTTCGACGGCGAGCTGTCGCGCCAGCTCCGCCCGAACACGCTGGTCCTGCGGATCCAGCCAAACGAAGGGGTCAGCCTGCACTTCGGGGCCAAGGTGCCCGGCGAGGCCTTCCGGGTCCAGTCGGTGGCGATGGACTTCCAGTACGACCAGGCCTTCGCCAACACCGGGGAGGCTGACGGCTACCCGCGCCTCCTGCACGACGCCATGGTCGGCGACGCCACCTTGTTCATCCGCACCGACGAGGTGGAGCAGGCATGGCGCATCGTCGACCCGTACCTCGAAGCCTGGTCCCAGCCCGGTGGCGGACTGCACTTCTATCGAGCCGGCACTTGGGGCCCGCACATCGCCGATCTCCTTCTGGAGCGCTCGGGGAACTCCTGGCGGATCCCGGAGATGGGCCCATGAGGGACGGCCCCGAACTGCGCCCGGTGGGCGACGTGCCGGACGCCTTCACGTCGGTGGTCATCGACGCTTTCGAGCACCGACCCGGCGATCGCTTCGTCATCTTCCTGTCCGGAGGCCCGACGGCTCGAGCCTGCTACGAGCGGTTGGCCGGCGTCGAGGGTGACGCCGTTGACTGGTCGAAGGTCGACATCTACATGGGTGATGAACGCTTCGTGACGGCCGACGATCCCGACGCCAACCAACGCCTCGTCCGCGAGGCCCTGTTGGAGCGGGTGGGTCCGGTGGGATCCTTCACGCCGATCCCGACCGACGGCGATCCTGCGGACTGCGCCGCCCGTTACGCCCTGGTCGTGTCCGCGGTGCTGGAAGGACCCGGCGTGGACGTGGTCCACTTGGGGATGGGCCCCGACGGTCACACCGCCTCCCTCTTCCCGGGGTCGCCGGGGGTTGACCCCGGGACTCGGGACCTGGTGGTGGCCACCGAGGATCCGAGTGGCACCAATCCTCATCGGCGACTGAGCGTGACCCTCCCGGTGATCAACCGCTCCCGCATGGCCGTCTTCACGGTGGTCGGTACGTCGAAGAGGGGGGCGATCAGCCTGCTGCGTTCGGGGGCCGACATCCCCGCGGCCCGGGTTCGAGCCAAAGACGTCCGCTGGCTCGTGGACGCAGCAGCCCTGGGTCCGGCCGAGGTGGTGTCGTGACGGGTGCTCCCCAGCCGTCGCGTCAGGAGCTGGCCGGACGCTCCCGTCGGGACCTGGCAACCACGCCGATCGAGGAGCTCGTCGAGCAGGCTGCTGCGGTGCGTGACCGATGGCACGGGAACGTGGTCACCTACTCCCCCAAGGTCTTCATCCCGCTCACGATGCTGTGTCGCGATCGCTGCGGGTACTGCACCTTCGCCAAGGCCCCTGCTCGCCTGCTCTCGCCATACCTGAGCATCGAAGAAGTGCTCGAGATCGCCCGGGCCGGCGTGAGGGCCGGATGCCACGAGGCGCTGTTCACGTTGGGGGAACGCCCGGAGCTCCGGTACCCGTCCGCGGCCCGTTGGCTCAAAGCGCAGGGCTTCGAGTCGACGGTGGAGTACCTGGCCCACGCCTGCGCCGTCGTGGTCGAGGAGACGGGGCTACTCCCCCACGCCAATGGAGGTGCCCTTCTCGAGGATGAGCTGGCCTGTCTCCGGCAGGTGACGGCCAGCCAGGGGATGATGCTCGAATCGCTGAACGACGCCCTGGCCGCCCACCGGCGTTCGCCGGACAAGGAGCCGGCGCGGCGGCTGGCCACTCTCGAAGCCGCCGGTCGCCTGGCCATACCCTTCACCACGGGGATCCTGGTGGGGTTCGGCGAGAGCCGAGAGGACCGTATCGCCGCCCTCGATGCCATCGCCGAATCGCACCACCGCAACGGCCATGTCCAAGAGGTCATCGTCCAGCCATTCCTCCCCAAGCCCGGCACCACCATGCACCGGCACCCGGCGTGCCCACCCGAGGAGCTGCTCTGGTCCGTCGCCGTGGCCAGGATCCTGCTCCCCGGCGACGTGCACCTCCAAGCTCCCCCGAACCTGTGGGACGACCTTTCCGGGCTCCTGGCCGCCGGGATCGACGACTGGGGTGGTGTGTCCCCGGTCACGGTCGACCACGTGAACCCCGAGAGAAGTTGGCCGGCCATACCCAAGCTGGAGGCCGCCTGCCGTGCGGCTGGTCGTTCACTCGCACCTCGGCTCACCGTCTACCCGAGCTTCGCCAACCAGCCCGATCGCTGGTTGGACGCGGCCATGCGCTTCCCGGTGATGGACGTCTCCGACGCCCAGGGGTTGGCCCGGGAGGATCCGTGGTGCTCGGGATCCGACGTTCCGCCCCCTCCCATGGTGGCCGTTGGAGGGGTCCCGGCTGGGCTGCCCGTGAGCGGCGGGCCGCGGGGAAGGTCGATATCGGCCGTGCAGGACGTGCTGTCGGGGGTGAGGGACGGCGAAGAGCTTGGTGAAGAAGAGATCACCACCCTCTTCTGCGCACGCGGAGACGACTTTCGCGCCGTGGTGGCCTTGGCCGACGAGCTGCGCCGCCAGGCGAACGGGGACGAGATCACCTACGTGGCAAATCGGAACATCAATTACACCAACGTGTGCACGTTCAAGTGCCGCTTCTGCGCCTTCTCCAAAGGACCGCGATCGCTCAACCTTCGAGGCGATCCCTACCTCCTCGACCTCGAGGAGGTGACCCGACGTGTGGCCGAGGCCGAAGCTGCCGGTGCCACCGAGGTGTGCCTCCAGGGCGGGATCCACCCGAAGTTCGACGGGGAGTACTACCTCGACGTCCTGAAGGCCGTGCGAGCGGCGTCGGAGCGAATCCACATTCACGCCTTCACCGCTCTGGAGGTGAGCGAAGGGGCACGTCGCTCGGGGGTGAGCCTGGTCGAGTACCTGCAGAGGTTGCGGGACGCCGGGCTGAAGACGTTGCCGGGAACGGCGGCCGAGATCCTCGACGACGAGATCCGTCAGATCCTCTGCCCGGACAAGATCGACACCGACGAGTGGCTGGAAGTCCACCGTACGGCGCACGCCATCGGGCTGAGGTCGAACGTGACCATCATGTTCGGCGCCGTCGAGCATCCCGTGAGCTGGGCCCGCCACATGCTCCGGACCTTACGGCTCCAGCGCCAGACCGGCGGCTTCACCGAGTTCGTCCCGCTCCCGTTCGTCCACATGGCGTCTCCGATCTACCTCCAGAAGAGGGCTCGCCGAGGACCCACGTTCCGCGAGACCGTCCTCATGCACTCGGTGGGACGCATCGTCTATCGGGGCGCTATCGACAGTATCCAGGTGAGCTGGGTGAAGACCGGAGTGAGAGGCGCCCGCCAGTGCCTGGCCGCCGGGGCCAACGATCTCGGGGGCACGCTCATGGACGAGAACATCTCCCGGGCGGCGGGAGCGAGTCACGGACAGCGCATGGGCGTCGACGAGCTGCGCGACCTGGTGGCGCCCCTCGGCCGACCCCTGGTCCAGCGCACCACCCTCTACGGCCGTGTCGAGGGTGCCGTCGCGACGCTGGCGTGACTGCCGGTGACGACGTCCTGGCCGGTGTGGAGGCACCGGACCCGGCAGTCCTCGATGCCGCCTTCGGCGCGCTGGCCGGAGGCCGCTCCCTGTCGTCGGCGCAGCAAGACCTGCTGCGCTCGATGTTGGCCGTCATCTGGGAGATGGGACGGGAAGGGGTGGACGTCGGTGACCTCAAGATCGCCGACGCCGCGCTCGGTGAGATGGCCGAGGCCTTCAGGGTGTTCCGTCCCTATCGCTCGGTACGGAAGGTGACGATGTTCGGTTCGGCGCGCACCCAGCGCCAGGATCCGGTCTACCTCCTGGCCCGGGATCTGGCCGCCCATCTGGCGGCCGCCGGGTGGATGGTCGTGACCGGGGCAGGTCCGGGGATCATGGCCGCCGGCACCGAGGGAGCCGGCCGGGAGCACGCCTTCGGGGTGAACATCCGCCTTCCCCACGAAGAAGGAGCGAACCCGTTCATCGCCCAGGACCCGAAACTGGTCGAGATGCGCTACTTCTTCACCCGCAAGCTCATGCTCATGAAGGAGTCGCACGCCTACGCCGTGCTTCCCGGAGGGTTCGGCACGCAGGACGAGTGCTACGAGCTCCTCACCCTCTTGCAGACCGGCAAGGCCGAACCGGCTCCGGTGGTCCTGGTGGAGACCCCGGGCGGGACTTACTGGGAGGGGTGGCAGCGCTTCGTGACCGAGGAGGCGGTGAAGCCTGGGTGGGTGTCCCCCGGTGACGTCTGCCTGTACCGGGTGGCCAACACGGTCGACGAGGCGGCCGGCGAGATCCTGGGCTTCTACCGGAACTACCACTCCAGTCGTTGGGTGGGGGATCTGCTGGTCATCCGTCTCCAGGTGTCCCCCTCGCCGAGCGAGCTCGCCGATCTGAACCGCCGGTTCGACGACATCGTCGTCTCGGGAAAGATCAGGTCGGCCGCACCGTTCCCACCCGAACGTTCCAGTCACGACCACTTGGAGCTGGCCCGTGTGGCGTTGCGCTTCGACAAGTTCCACTACTCCCGTCTGCGCGAGCTGATCGACGCTCTGAACGAATGCACCGGCTGAGCGACCAACGTTGGCCAGCACGGCGAGCGTAGGAGGTCGAGCTCAGTCGCCTGGAGGGATGGCGACCGTCACCACGTCGAGCTCGTCGTCTGCGTGCTGGGCCCGGAGCACCTTCTTGTCGAATTTGCCGACTGAGGTCTTGGGGATCTCGCTCAGGAAGGTCCACCGCTCGGGCAGCCACCACCGCGCTACCCGCCCCTGCAGGAAGGCGACGAGCTCGTCGGCCGATGGGGTGGCGCCGGGCACGGGGACCACGCACACCAGGGGCCGCTCCTGCCAGCGGGCGTCGGGCACGGCCACTACCGCCGCCTCGAAGACGTCGGGATGGGCCATTACCTCGTTCTCCAGCTCGACCGACGAGATCCACTCCCCTCCGGACTTGATGACGTCTTTGGTCCGGTCCGAGATCTGCATGTAGCCGAGCTGGTCCAGCGATCCGACGTCGCCGGTCCGCAGCCAGCCCGAGTGGAACCGATCGGGATCAGGATCGCGGTAGTAGGAACCGGTGACCCACGGACCGCGAATTTCGAACTCCCCCACCGACTCGCCGTCGTTGGGAAGGATGGTCCCGTCCTCGCCGACCACCCGGACCTCGACTCCGGGCACGATGCGGCCGGCTTTCACCCTGTAGTCCAGCTCCTGCTCCGGCGGGCATCCGTGCGGAGGCAGCGCCAGCGCGGCCAGCGGGCTGGTCTCGGTCATTCCCCATCCCTGGGTGAGGGGGATGCCCACCCGAGCCTGGAAGGCCTCGATCAGGCTCCGGGGAACGGCGGAGCCACCGGCGGTCACGTGTCGCAGGGAGCTGAGGTCGGTACCGGGCTCCTCGGCGGCCCGGAGGACGTCATTCCATATGGTCGGGACGCCACAGGCCAGGGTGGGACGGTGCTCGGCGATGATCCGGACCAGGTGGTCCCCCGAGAGGAGCATCTGGGGCATGAGGAGGTCGGTACCGACCATGTACCCGGCGTAGGGGGTGCCCCAGGCATTGGCGTGGAACATGGGAACGATGACCAAGAGGCGATCGGCCTCGGTCATCCCGATGGAAGACGCCGAGGTCACGGCCATCGAGTGCAGGACCGTCGAGCGATGGCTGTAGACGACCCCCTTGGGGTTCCCGGTGGTCCCACTCGTGTAGCACATGGCCGCGGCATCTCGTTCGTCGAATTCGGGCCATTCGAACCCGGGTTCCTCGGCGGCGAGGAGCTCTTCGTAGGAGAGGGTGTCGCCGAGCCCGGTGGTGTCGCCGTCTCCGACCACGATGACCGTCTTGACGGTGCTGAGTGTGTCCTTCACCCGGGCCAGCAGGGGTGCGAGTGAGCCGTCCACGATGATGACCTCGTCCTCGGCATGGTTGATCACGTAGGCCAGCTGCTCGGGGTACAGGCGGATGTTCAAGGTGTGGAGCACGGCGCCCATCGAGGGGACTCCCAGGTACGCTTCGACGTGGACCTGGTTGTTCCAGCAGAAGCTCCCTACGCGGTCGCCGGGTCCGACTCCGAGCCGTGACAGGGCGCTGGCGAAGCGCTCAGCCCGCTCCCCCACCTCGGCGAACGTCGCTTCGGTCGAGCCATCGGGGCCCACCGTGATGACCTTGCTCTCGCCGTAGACGTGTTGTCCGTGTCGGAGGATCCCACTGATCAGAAGAGGCCCGTCCTGCATGGTGCTGCGCATTCGAACTCCTCGCTCCCCTGTGCCGGTCGTGGCACCGTCCCTGACGGCCACGGGTCCTGCCCGGCTGCGGTTGCAGCCGGCGGGTTCAGCGTACTCACTCCCGGCCCGCTCATTCATCGGTCCCCGACGCCCGGCACCCCCTCACATCCCGGGGAGGTCTTTGACGCGGACGTGCCCGACCGTTCCGCCACCGAGGGGGATCTTCGAAGCGGTACGACGGAGCCCGGGAGGTGGGATGACGCGGATCGGGTTGGTGGTTGCTGCGGTCCTGCTCGCCGTGGCCGTCCTCGTGGGCGTCGGAGTCACGATCCTGGCCGGTGCGGTCCAAGTCTCGATCCAAGGAGCGGGCTCCTCTTCGTACGCGACGGGCAGCTCGGCTCCGGGCAGCTCGGCTCCAGGCGGCTCTGGGCCAGCTACAGCGTCCACACCGGCGGTCCCGGTCGCCTGGGAGCAGTTGGACCGCGGCGCGTCGTCCACGTGTCCGGGGCTGCCGTGGACGGTCCTCGCGGCAATAGGGCGAGTTGAGAGCGACAGCGGGCGCTCCACCACACCCGGCGTGCACTCCGGTGCCAATTCGGCCGGGGCCGAGGGACCGATGCAGTTCGAGCCGGCCACCTTCGCGGCGTATGCCACTGTGGGCCCGTCGGGTGCGACTCCCCCCTCCCCCTATGACCCGGTGGATGCCGTGTACACGGCGGCGGCCCTCCTGTGCGCCGATGGCGGCGCCACCGGCCCCGGCCTGGCGGTGGCGGTCTCGGACTACAACCACTCGAGTATCTACGTGCACACCGTCCTGGTCCTGGCGACGGCGCTCGCCACAGATCCTGGCCTGCCGGGACCGCCGGCCACGGCCCTGGCCTTCGCCGCCGCACAACTCGGGGCTCCCTACTTGTGGGGAGGGACCGGGACAGGTGGGTACGACTGCTCGGGGCTGGTCCAAGCCGCATACCGTGCCGCCGGGGTGACCCTCCCCCGTGTGGCCCAGGACCAGTTCGACGCCGGACCGCGTCTCGAGGCCGGTCAGGCGGTGCAGCCCGGGGACCTGGTCTTCTTCGGCACCTCTCCCTCGCAGGTGGAGCACGTCGGCATCTACGTGGGTGCCGGACAGATGATCGACGCCCCCTACACGGGCACGGTGGTGAGGATCGACCCGGCCGCTGGTTCGGACTTCGTGGGCGCCACCCGCCCGTCCCCCGCCCCCGGCCCACTCTCGGCTTGACCGAGATGTTCATATGTATGTACAGTTGGAGGAGTGACGCCCCTCCTCTTCGTGATCTCCCTGGCACTGATATCGATCGCCGGCGGTGTCATCGGGTCTCTGGTCGGCCTGGGGGGCGGTGTGGTGATCGTCCCGACCCTCACGATCATCTACGGCGTCACAATCCGGCTGGCCATCGGGGCCAGCATCATCTCGGTGATCGCCACGTCCAGCGGCGCGGCATCGGCGTACGTCCGGGAGAAGATGACGAACCTTCGGGCTGGAATGTTCCTCGAGATCGCCACCACCACTGGCGCGGTGAGTGGGGCCTATCTGACCACGTTGCTCCCCGATCGCTTCCTGTTCCTCCTCTTCGGTCTGGTGCTCGCCTACTCGGCCATCGCCACCTATCGCAAGCGGCACTCGGCCGAACCGTTGACGGTGTCGCACGACCGCATCGCCAACTACTTCAACCTCCACGGCTCGTACTACGACACGGCCGAGAAGAAGGAAGTCTCCTACAAGGTGGTCCACAGCCAGCTGGGCCTCTTCCTCATGTACATCGCCGGTCTGGTCAGTGCCCTGCTCGGGATCGGTTCAGGCGCGCTGAAGGTCCCAGCCATGGACAGCGCCATGCACTTGCCGATGAAGGTGTCGACGGCAACCAGTAACTTCATGATCGGCGTGACGGCGGCGGCCAGTGCCGGTGTCTACTTCGTGAGAGGTCAGATCGATCCGGTCATCGCCGCGCCAGTGGCCGCCGGGGTGCTCCTCGGAGCTCTCTTCGGAGCCAAGATCCTGCCCCGCGTGACCAGCAAGACGGTGCGCATCGCCTTCGTCGTGGTCCTGGTCGTGGTCTCCTTGGAGATGCTCCAGCGGGGCGCCTTCCCCGGCTCGGCCCATCACGCCATTCCGGTGAACCGATGAGCGAGCACCCCACGTCCACGGGGAAGGGGACCGGCGCCGACGCCGCGAACCTCGGCACCTCAGGCCACCGGCGGCGGAAGCTCAGCCCCGAGGAAGTCGCGGCGATGGAGGAGAAGATCCGCAAAGTCGAAGTGGCCATAAGTCTCGTCCTCCGGATCGGGGTCACGCTGAGCGTCCTGGTGATCGCTGTCGGATTGGGCATGATGTTCGCCCACCACGCCGAGTACACGTCGATCAACGGCCACTTCTCCTACAAGTCCCTCACCTCTCCGTCCACTCCATTCCCGCATTCCTTGAGAGGGCTCGTCTACTCCCTGGAGCACGGAGACGGTCGTGGCGTGGTCGTTCTCGGGATCTTTCTCCTCATCCTCACCCCAGTCCTGAGAGTGGCAGTCGGCGTGGTGTCGTTCATGTACGAGAAGGATCTTCCGATGACGCTCGTGACCCTTTTCGTCCTGGTGGTGCTCGTCGGGTCGTTCTTCCTGGCCGGGGCGTGACCAGTGCCTCACCTCGATCACACCAGCCCCCTGCCCCTGTGGGCTCAGCTCCATGCCGACTTGAGCCGGCGCTTGCTGGCCGGCGAATTCATTCGTCACTTTCCGGGAGAGGAGGACTTGGTGGCAGCGTACGGTGTGAGTCGGGGGACGGTCCGTCAGGCTCTGGCTCGACTGTCTGAGGAGGGGCTCATCCAGAGGATGCGCGGCCGCGGCACCTTTGCCATCGATCCGGACCACCTGGACCACATCTTCGGGGTCGGAAGCCTGGCCATCACGTTGAGATCTCTCGGAGTGGCCGAGTCGAGCGTCGTCCGCTCCCAGGAGCTCCGGCCCGCCGGCCCGGTCGGCGAAACCCTGGGGGTGGCGCCCGGAGAGTCCGTCGTCTACGTCGAGCGTCTCCGCCTCGGGGACGGAGAGCCGCTCGCCCTGGACCGATCGTGGCTGCCGGTCTCCGTGGCCTCGGGCCTGATGGAAGCCGATCTGACTTCGGGATCGCTCTACGCCGCCCTGGCGAGACACTGCGGGGTGATGGTGACCGGGGGGAGCGAACACGTCCGCCCGGCAGCCGGATCACCCGAAGAGCGTGCCCTCCTGGGCCTACCGGCAGACCAGGCTCTCTTCGTCATGGAGCGCTCGGCTCTGGCCGGTACCGACACGGTCGAACACCGTCAAACGCTGCTCCGGGGTGATCGTTACGAGCTCTTCGCCACATGGGGCGCCCGGACCACCTGATCACCGGTCCTCGTCGGCGGCGGCGCGCAAGGCACGGTACCGTCGAACCAACTCGGCGGTGGACTGGTCCCGGGGTACCTCCCCCGCCGGTTCCGAAGCGAGGTCACCCGTCGCCGAGGGGGCGAGCGCCGGGGCGAGGGCCTTGGCCATGGACTTACCGAGCTCTACCCCCCACTGGTCGAAGGAGTCGATGCCCCACACCACACCCTCGGTGAAGACCGTGTGCTCGTAGAGTGCGACGAGCTGGCCCAGGACCGACGGAGTCAGCTTGCGGGCCAGGATCGTGGACGACGGCCGGTTCCCGGGCATCACCTTGTGCGGGACCAACTCGGCCGGGGTGCCTTCAGCGGCAATTTCGCTCGCAGTCCTGCCGAATGCCAGCGCCGCGCTCTGGGCCAGGCAATTGGCCATGAGGAGGTCCTGCTGGTCTCCGTGCTCCTGCGTGGAGCATGCAAAGGCCACGAAGTCCGCGGGGACCAGGCGCGTACCTTGATGGAGTAATTGGTAGAAGGCGTGCTGCCCGTTGGTTCCGGGCTCCCCCCAGTACACCTCTCCGGTATCGGTCTGGACGGGTGCACCGTCACGCCGGACGGACTTCCCGTTGGACTCCATCGTGAGCTGCTGGAGGTAGGCGGGAAAGCGCACAAGTCGCTGGCTGTACGGCAGTACGACGTGGGACTGAGCGCCGAAGAAGTTGGTGTACCAAATGTTCAACATACCCTGGAGCACGGGGATGTTCTGTTCGAAGGGTGCGTCGCGGAAGTGGACATCGATGCTGTGGAACCCATCGAGCATCTCACGGAAGGCTCTCTCGCCGACTGCCACCATGAGCGAGAAGCCGATCGCGGAATCGTAGGAGTACCGGCCCCCCACCCAGTCCCAGAACGCCAGCATGTTGTCCGGGTCGATGCCGAAGGCGGCCACTGCTTCTCGGTTCGTCGACACCGCGACAAAGTGGTGGGACACCGCTTCGGGACCGGCCCCCAGTCCTCCGAGCAGCCAGGCCCGCGCGGCCGAAGCGTTGGTCAGGGTCTCGAGCGTCGCGAACGTCTTGGAGCTGACCACGAACAAGGTCTCGGCCGGGTCGAGGTCTGACGTCTGGTTCCACAGGTCCACGGGATCGATGTTCGACACGAAGCGACATTCCAGCTGCGGCGACGAGTAGTCCTTCAGTGCCTGGTAGGCCATGGCTGGCCCCAGATCTGATCCCCCGATGCCGATGTTCACCACCGTTCGAATAGGTCGACCGGTGGCTCCCCTCCAGGCGCCACTCCTCACTCGTTCGGAGAGCTCTCCCATCTGCGCGAGGACCTCCTGGACCTCTTGGACGACCTCGTGACCGTCGACGGTGAGCCGCACTCCCGCAGGCATCCGCAGGGCCACATGCAGGGCGGCACGATCCTCGGTGGTGTTGATGTGACGACCTGCGAACATTTCGCTCCTCCGTTCGGCCACTCCGGCCTCACGAGCGACGTCCGCCAGAAGGCCGACGGTCTTGTCGGTGATCCGATGCTTCGAATAGTCGAAGAACAGCTCGCCGGCTTCCAGGCTGAACTTCGCCGTTCGGTCTGGGTCCCGTTCGAAGAGCTCACGGAGATGCACGTCCTTGACTTCGAGGTAGTGCTGTCCGAGAGCCTTCCACGCCGGCGTCTGGGTCGGGTCGAGTCCATCACTCACGTCGGTGATCCTTTCGCGGTTCGTCCTTCAGCTGTGGTTGCCTTCGAGCCCACCCGCAGGGACACAGGTCAGCCTGGCTCCCGTGAGCCCCTGGAGAGCCAGTCCTTGAGCTGGGATCCGAGCTTTTCCACGTCACCAGCCAGGCGCTCGAGAACCCGTGAGAACCGTTCGGAGTAATGGGCCACCGCCTCGTCGAACTGGGAGGTGGGCGGTGGCTCGTGGCCGCGGCGGGGATAGTCGCCCCCGCGTATCCGGTCGAAGTCACCGGCCTGCACCCACTCGACCAATTCTCGGACCCGGCGAACGGCAAAGGGATGGTTCAGCTTCAACTCGACCCAGAAACGCGAGTGCCGGGAGAAGAGATCGTCTTCGTTGTGGTAGTCGGTCGCCTGCTTCAAGAAGGCTTCGAAATTCATACCAGGCAGTGCACCACCAGCCAGGCGCATGAGGACGCGACAGGGTTCCAGAGGATCGGCCATGACCAGTGCCGCGGCACGGTCCGCCGACAGCTCTGCAGCTCGGGACCACTCGAGCAGGGCCAGGTAGAGAGCACGGGTCGGAAGTCCGAGCAGGAGTGATTTGGGCAGCGCACCGTCCATGAACTGCTTCAAGAGGATGAGTGCCGTGGTGTAGAGGTAGTGCTCGGAAAGGACGTGTCCGACTTCATGGGCCAATACCGTCTGGACCTCGTTGGGACGGTAGGAGCCCAGGAGTGAGGAGTTGACGACCACGAGGGGGGACTTGGCCCCGATCGTGGTGGCGTTGACGTCAGCTTCGTTCGTGACGTACAGGTCGGGGACCGTGTCGAGGTCGAGGATGGTCGTGCACTGGACGTATGCGCCCCAGACCTCGGGAACCTGTCCCCCGCCGAGCCGGATGGAGTTGCCCAGAATGATCTGGCGGAGGCGCCGCTCGTGACCGAAGTCGGTCAGGCGCTTGATGACCGTGTCCAGGAGCGGAACTGCGTGGAGTGCCGACGTTGCCGCACGATCCGCCGGGTGCTCGTAGGCCTTCGAGCTGATCTGGGGGTAGCGCGTTGCGACTTCGATGGCCACGGGTGCTTCCTTCCGACGTCGGTGCGGCCAGCCTAGGCCCGAACACTCGGATCCGGCCGGTCAGCGAAGAGCCAACTGGCCGGGCACGATGGGGGCCGGGAGCGCCGTCGTGCCCATGAGGTGGCGATCGACGGCCGCCGCCGCCGAACGTCCTTCGGCGATGGCCCACACGATCAAGCTCTGCCCTCGGGCCATATCTCCGCAGGCATACACGTTGGGAACGCTCGTCTGCCATGTGCCGTCCACTGATACAGAGCCCCGACTGTCGAGGTGCACACCCAATTCGGCGACCACCCCGTGCTTCTCGGCTCCGCTGAAGCCGAGTGCGAGGAGGACCAGATCACACGGCAGGGAAAACTCGCTCTCGGCGACGGGCGAGAACGATGGTCGGCCGTCCCTCACCGTCATTTCGACCTGGTGGCCCTTCAGGGCCTGGACCGCACCATCGCCATTCGATTCGAATTCGGTCGTGGTCACCGAAAAGAGTCGCTCACCCCCTTCCTCGTGGGCCGAAGAGGTTCGCAGGATCACCGGCCACACGGGCCAGGGGTGCTCGTCGGACCGAGTCCCTGGAGGCATGGGCATGATCTCGAGCTGATGGACCGAAGCCGCTCCCTGCCGGTGCGCCGTTCCCAGACAGTCCGCTCCGGTGTCGCCTCCCCCGACGATGACGACGTGCTTTCCGGCGGCCGAGAACGGGGATTCCGCCAAGCTGCCCTCTTGTACCAAGTTCGAAGGCTTCAGGTACTCGAGGGCGAACAACACTCCTGACAGCTCCCGCCCAGGTACGTCCAAGTCTCGGGGAAGCGTCGCTCCCCCGGCCAGGATGACGGCATCGAAGTCTTGCACCAGGCGCTCTGCTGGGACCACCGACACATCGGCCGCGCATGCCTTCCCCAACCCACGCTCCTCACCCGGCTCGAGTGGTCCTCCAGACGTGAGGTGACCGTCACCGTTCGAGTGATGTCGGTGCGGAGGCACGCCGACGGCCACCGAGCACCGGAATTCCACCCCTTCAGCTCGGAGCTGGGCCAGTCGACGGTCCAGGACGCGCTTTTCCATCTTGAACTCGGGTATGCCATAACGAAGGAGCCCACCGGGGCGCTCGGCTCTTTCGAACACGACCACGGTATGCCCAGCGTGGGCCAGTTGCTGCGCCGCCGCTAGTCCGGCCGGGCCGGAGCCGACGATGGCCACGGATTTCCCCGTGCGCTCTCGGGCGGTGACGGGCTGCACCCATCCCTCGGACCAAGCCCGCTCGATGATCTCGTACTCGATTCGCTCGATGGTCACTGGATCTGAATTGATCCCCAGCACGCACGCTGCCTCACATGGTGCAGGGCACAGACGTCCGGTGAATTCGGGGAAATTGTTGGTGGCGTGCAGCCGTTCGATGGCTGCCGACCAATCGTCGCGGTACACCAGGTCGTTCCACTCGGGAATGAGATTGCCGAGCGGGCATCCTTCGTGGCAGAACGGTATCCCGCAGTCCATGCACCGCGCCCCCTGGTGACAGGCCGCTTCGACCGGGAACGGTTCGTACACCTCCTTCCAGTCCCGCAACCGCACCGCGACCGGACGTCGTCGAGGTAGTTCACGGCCGAATTCGAGAAAGCCGGTGGGCTTACCCATGTGCCGCCGCCATGACTGCCTCGTCGACCTCCTGGCCGCTGGCCTCGGCCCGGGCGGTGGCCTCGAGCACCCGACGGTAGTCGCGGGGCATCACCTTGACGAAGTCCGA
>JAJYWF010000005.1 GCA_021791635.1 Actinomycetes bacterium | reverse complement strand
CCCATGCAGTCGTTCGTGCCACCTGGCGGTCGAGGTCGGATCGTTGGTCATGGGAGGAGACTCGGGCGTAGACGACCGCCCGTTCGTTTCGTTTGCCAGCGCTGCGTGGTACATCCACGAGGATCGTCCCCGAAGGCGTCTTGGTGGCCGGGACAGGAAGCTGGCCGTCCCGGAACCACCGCCATGCGGTCTGGTAGTGCACGCCTTCTTGCTCAGCCCACTCGGAGAGCTTCATACTCGTAGTCTACTACGTATGTTCGTAGATGTTCAGTGATATCGAAGGTAGCTGTTGGCAACCCTCTCAAATCCGCGTAGATCGGCGAAAGGTCGGGATCGGTCCGGTCCGCCACGTGGCCGGCGTAGGCCCCGATGAACCACTCGTCGGCGTAGATCCTCCCACCCGGCGTCAGCCCGCTGAGATCGTAGGCCCCAAACTGCAGGGCGGCACCGAGGAACGGGGACCGCAGGCCCCCGCTCCGAAGTCGCATCCGTAGTCGCATCCGCAACAGAGTCACCATGGCCAGGTTGGCGCCGGCCGACGCCCCTCCGATCACCAGCCGGGTCGTCCCGAACAGGTCGCCGGCGTGCTCGACCAGCCACAGGGCGGCGGTCTCGCAGTCGTCGGGTGCTGCAGGCCAGGGATGCTCGGGGGCCAGGCGGTAGTCGACGCTCACCACCGCGACCCCGACGGCATCGGCCAGGAGCGCGTTGCGAGCGTCGCTCCGGGACGCCGAGTCCATGTAGAAGCCTCCGCCGTGGATCTGGAGGTAGACCCCCCGGGCTGCACCCCTCTCGGGGGTGAGCACCCGGACCGGGACCTCTCGGCCTCCGGCACCGGCGACGTGCACTCGAGCCCGGGGATCGGGGGGCCTGCTGCTCAACTGCCCCCGGGCCGCCTCCAGTCCTCCCGGGACAGAGAGGTCGGGCGGCGCCTCGGCAGCAGCGGACAGTCGAGCGGCGGCGTTGAACGCTCGGGCGTCCTCGACGTGGGCGATCGACGCCGGATCCACCAGGTGCGAGAGCCCCATCTCCATCGACAACCTCCCTTCAGCGCGCGCCGCCCGGTGGCGCGGCGCACGCCGGGCGGGAGTGGCGGGTAGGGCCCGAGGCTCCCCGAGCCTCCGAGTCTCCGAGCTGCCGAGGACCCGTGACTCGGGAGCGCCCGGTCCCCTTACGGGTCAGCGGTCCCCGGCCGAGCTCTCGACCGCTATGTCCACGACGCTCTGCACCACCGCACCGTCGACCTCGTGGATCTCGTCTCGCAACAGGTCCACGAGCTCGCGACCCGAAAGCTCGATGACGAACTCGTCGACGGCTCTCCCCTCGGCCCGGTCGAGAATGTCGACGGCCACGATGTCCCCACCGACAGCTCCGATCCGGCTGGCAACCAGACCCAACGCCCCTGGCCGGTCGGTCAGCTCGATACGGACGACGAACCGGGGCATCGTCTCATCGTAAACGCCGGCCGGATCAGGTGTGGCCGCGTTTGGGCACGTACTCGTCCACGTACCCACGCTCCGACAGCCGGGCGATCTCCCTCATCACATCGTCGGTGAACTTCCGGCAGATGGAGTGGTCGTGGTCGGCCATGGGATCGTCGGGATCGGCTGCCGGGGTCATCTGCATCGGCGCCCCGAAACGGATGATCACAGTGTGGAAGGGACGCATCACCCTGGATCCCACCGGCTGGACCGCTTCGGTGCCGAGGATCCCTACGGGGATGACCGGGACGCCCACCTCCCTTGACAGACCGGCCACCCCGGTCCGCCCACGGTGGACCTTCCCGTCCACCGACCGCGTGCCCTCGGGGTAGAGACCCAACAGGCGACCCGTGGACAGCACCTCGCGGGCCGTGGCCAGCGCCCGCTCCGAGGCCGATCCCCCGCCACGCCGGATGGGGATTTGCCCGGCCGCCCGGAAGAACCACGCCGTCCGCCAGACGTCGAAGTACTCGGCCTTGGCCAGGAAGGTCACCTTGCGTCGGACGACCAGGGGCAAGAAGAACGAGTCGCAGAACGACTGGTGGTTCGCTGCCAGCACCGCTGGTCCGTGCTCGGGGACGTGCTCGCGACCTTCCACCTTGACCCTCCACAGCAGGTGGAAGATCGGCGTGAGGAGCACCTTGAGCGCCCAGTAGGCCACGGGCCACCGTAGCTCCGTCCGAGGGCGTTCGAGAGGAAAGCGCCTCGAGCCCCGCCGGTCGATAGCGTGGTCGGAACCGGGCGGGCCGGCGAGGTGGGGCCGGCGAGACGGGACCTGGGGAGGAAGCAGGGTGGAGGGACGACCATGACCGAGACCGTGGACGACGACCGGCGCTCCGAGGTGTTCCTCGAGGGGCTGCACTTCGGCGAGGGGCCCCGCTGGCACGACGGCCGGCTGTGGTACTCGGACTTCTTCGACCACGCCGTGTACTCGGTGGACGAGCTGGGCGGGAGGCAGTTGGAGGCTGAGGTCTCCGGACGTCCCTCGGGCCTGGGCTGGCTTCCCGACGGTCGTCTGCTCGTGGTCTCGATGGTCGATCGCCAGGTGCTGCGACGTGAGCCCGACGGCAGCCTCGTCCACCACGCCAGCCTGGAGCCGTGGGCCACGTTCCATGGCAACGACATGGTGGTCGACGACGTGGGTCGGGCCTACGTGGGGAACTTCGGGTTCGACCTGTACGCCTTCTACGGCGGTAAGGCCTCCCCCTGCACCACCTCGCTGGTGCGGATCGATCCCGACGGCACGGCGTCCGAAGCTGCCCCCGATCTGTCGTTCCCGAACGGTACGGTCCTGTTCCCCGACGGTCGGACGCTCGTGGTGGCCGAGTCCCTAGCTCTTCGGCTCACGGCCTTCACCGTGCACGACGACGGCACGCTGACCGATCGAAGGGAGTGGGCAGCGCTGGACGGTTGCGCTCCCGACGGGATCTGCCTGGACGCCGACGGCGCCATCTGGGTGGCGAACGCCCTCGGACCCGAGTGCCGCCGGGTGGCCGAGGGGGGCGAGGTACTTGACCGGGTCGCCACGTCCCAGCTGTGTTTCGCCTGCATGCTCGGCGGCGCGGACCGGCGCACCCTCTACTGCATCACGGGTCCCACGAGTGAGGAGGGGCCGGCCGCGGCCGAGCGAAACGGACGCATCGAGCGGTGCCGGGTCGACGTCCCCGGCGACGGGCGCCCCTGACCGTGCTCAGGGGGCCGGGCGCCCCTGACCGCTCCCGGCGACGGGCGCCCCGATCTCAGACCGTCCTACAGTCTTGTCCCGTTCAACCGAGCTTGGTGAGGGCCCGGCGGAGGTTCCGCACCGCCTGGGAGGTGCGCTGCTCGTTCTCGATGAGGGCGAAACGCACGTGGCCGTCTCCCCCAGGGCCGAACCCCACCCCCGGCGACGTGGCCACTTCGGCTTCGCGCACCAGTAGCTTCGAGAACTCCAGCGAGCCCATCTCCCGGTAAGGCTCGGGTACCGGCGCCCACACGAACATGGTGCCCTTCGGCGGCACCACGTCCCAGCCGATCCGGTTCAGCCCGTCGCACAGAGCGTTGCGACGGGTCTCGTAGCAGGCCCGGATCTGAGCCGGGTAGTCCGACGCTTCGTTCATGGCCACGATGGCGGCGATCTGGATGGGCTGGAACGTCCCGTAGTCGAGATAGCTCTTGAGCTTGGTGAGGGCCTGGATGATGGCGGCGTTGCCCACCATGAACCCGACCCGCCACCCGGCCATCGAGAAGGACTTCGTCATGGTGTAGAGCTCCACCGCCACGTCCTTGGCCCCGGGGACCTGGAGGATGGACGGCGGTCGGTAGCCGTCGAAGCCGATATCGGCGTAGGCGAAATCGTGCACCAGGACCACCTCGTGCTCGCGGGCGAAGCCCACCAGACGTTCCATGAAGCCGTAGTCCACGCACGCCGTCGTCGGGTTGTGCGGGAAGGAGAGCACGATCACCCGGGGCTTGGGCCACGTGGACTCCCAGTTCTCCATGAGCGACTCGAAGAAGGCCTCTCCGGGTCCGGACACGCCGGCATCGCCGACCGCACCCCCGCTTCCTACCGCACCCCCGACCCTGCTAGGGCCGTCGGTCGGCATCGGCCCCTGCAATGGGATCTGGCGGATGTCCGCCCCCGCGAACAGGGGCGCGTAGATGTGGATGGGGTAGGAAGGGGAGGGCACGAAGGCGGTGTCCCCGGGGCCCACCAGCACCCACATGAGGTGCGAGAGGCCCTCCTTGGCTCCGATAGTGGTCACCACCTCGGTCTCGGGGTCCACCTCCACCCCGAACGTGCGGGCGTAGAGGGCGCTGATGGCCTGGCGCAGCTTCGGGATGCCCTTGGACGCCGAGTAGCGGTGATTACGCGGGTTGTGGGCGGCTTCGGCCAGCTTCTCCACCGCCACGTCGGGCGACGGGAGGTCGGGGTTGCCGAACCCCAGGTCGATCACGTCCTTGCCGGCTCGCCGTGCCTCGAGCTTGAGGTCGTTGATCGTGGCGAACACGTACGGCGGCAGGCCGTTGATCCGGCGGAACTCCATCCCCTAAGGCTACTGCTCGCCCGGGAGCCGTCCGACCGAGCGAACGAGCGCCTCCATCGGCACCGGCCATCCGTACACCACCCACGTCGCGCCGGCATCGACAAGCCGAGGGACCGAGGAGATGATGGCCGCCGCGCCGGTGGAAGTTGCATCGGGCGCGGCGGCCCCACCTGACGCTCCACCAGGAACGGGCCCGGCCCACGTCACTTCGGTCCGGCCGGCCTGGGCTGCCACTTTTTCGGGTGCGGCATCCCAGAGGTTCAAGGCCACGCCGAGGTCTTCGGCCACAGCATTGGTCGCCGGCGATCCAGCCCCGATCCAGACCGGCACGCCGCGGTCGCTCACGGCCCGGGCGACACGGTGCAGGGCTCCACGGCGCTCGTCGGCCGGAGCGAACGGGATGCCGTAGGCAAGGTTCTCCCGAGCGCTCAGGTGGTCGCCGGTGCCGAGAGCGATGACCACCCGCCCGGGAGCCAGGGTCCTCAGCGTGTCGATCTCGGCCAGGAGGACCTCGTCGGGGACCAGCCCGACCCGGGCCACGAGGGTCCCCACGACGATCTGCTCGGTGGTCGCGGCCACTGCGGCCAGGATCGGGAAGGGTGCGAGGGCCGGTCGGTCGGGCTGGCCCATGGGCCAGAGATGGTCGTAGCAGAACACGCCGTCGACGCCGGCGGCCTCGGCCCGGTGCGCCACCTCGAGGGCAGTGACGGCCTCGTCCCGGAAGGTGGGGAGGATGACGCCGGTGCGAGCGCGTTCCCGGGGTGAGGTCGAAGAAGTGATCAACCGAGCCCTCCGGCGCGGGCGACCATCGCCGCACCCACCGCACCGGCCCGCTCCCCGAGCTCGGCGACCACGATCTCGACGTCGGGTCGGGCCCCGGACCCTTCCACCAGGTGAGCGAAGGCCCGCCGGGTCGGGACCAGGACCATCTCCTCGGCCTCCCCCAGGCCCCCACCCAGCACGATCCGTTCGGGGTCCAGCACCGCCGTCAAGTTCGTCAGTCCCAAGGCGATCCACCACCCGAGCTCGTCCATCACGCCGAGCGCCCCGGCATCACCCCGTCGGGCGGCCCGGGTCACGTCCTCTCCCCGGACCAGCTCGGGATCGCCGCCGGCCAGGGCCACCACCTCGTTCAACCGGCCGGCGTACGCCGCCTCACGAGCCAGACGGGCCAACCCACCGCCCGACGCGTAGCGCTCCCAGCAGCCCCTCCGACCGCACGGGCACGGCGGTCCCGAGGGGTCCACGACCATGTGACCGATTTCCCCGGCGAACCCGAAGGCGCCCACCAGCACCCGATCGCCGCTCACGATACCGCCACCGATACCGGTGCCCAGCGTCACCACCAGGGCGTCGGCCGCGCCTCGCACGGCTCCCAGACGGAGCTCGGCCAGGGCCGCGCAGTTGGCGTCGTTCTCGACGACCACGGGCGTTCCCGCCAGCCGGTCGGCTACCAGGGTTCGCAGGTCGGCACCGGTCGCACCCTGGAGGTTCGGGGAAAAGCGCAGGACGCCCTCGCGATCCAGCATCCCGGGAGCCCCGACGCCGACAGGCACGTGGACCGCGGAAGAGCGACGTCCCGGGCCACGGGGTGGCGAGGCTGAGTGACCCTCTAACTGGTGGTGGAGGGACTCCACCACCTCGGCCACGGCGTCGGCGACCTCGACCCCGACCCCGACCCCGACCCCGACCCCGACCCCGACCCCGACCGAGCGTCCAGCGTTGCGGACGTCGACCGATGAGTGGTCATGGGGCCCGCCCAGTTCCTCCGACCCGACGGCGTGGGGCTCGACCGGATCGAGGGCGGCGTGTGGGGTGAGGACGCGAGCTTCGGCGACGATCCGGTCGCTCCTGTCCACGGCGACCCCGAGCATCTTGGTACCCCCGATGTCCACGCCGATGGACAAGTCACTCGCCGAGCCCGACGAGGCCGATGCACGCTTCCGGGCCGGGGACACTGAGCGGCGTGCCGACCGCGATGACGACCGGCGCTGCGTGCTCGCCGGGAGCCGGACGCCCCGGATCACACCGAGGACTCGACCCGGGCCTTGAGGTCGCGCAGGGCGGTAGTCATGATGCGACTCTGGGCCCGCATCTTGATGAAGCCCGGGATGGGAACGCGCAGCTCCACATCGAGGTGGTAGCTGATATCGGTCCCCCCCCCGTCGGCTCCGTCGAACACGTAGCTCCCGTCGAGCTTGGCCGTGATGTCACCTTTGGTGAGCTTCCAAGCCAGTACGCGCGGTGCTTCGGAGTAGTCGTAGGAGAGGGTGTAGCTGGTGCTCCGCCCGAACGCGGCCGCTCTGAACGTGACCAGGAGCGGTCGGCCCTCGCCATCGCGCTCGTGCACCGTCACTTCCTTGATGTCGGCCGCCCACTCCGGATAGCGCTCAATGTCGGCGACCACGGCGAAGCACCGCTCGGGCGGTGCCGCCACGCTCGTGTGTTCCGTTGCCTGCTCCGGCACCTGGTCCTCCTCCATCCAGTTGCGCCCGGCGCCCTTCGCCCCCCATCGGGGTCGGGGCCAGTCCCTGTAGGTGACGGCTCACCCTAGGCCGGACCGCCAGAGCGACTGCAGCCGAATCCCTTCACGCCCCGTATTCCGAGAGGGCTTCTGCCAGCCTAGGTGCGAGGCGGGCGTAATCGAAGGATCCCACAGCCCGGCGCCGCGCCGCGACTCCCATCCGACGCCGCAGGGCCGGATCCACCAGGAGCTTTCGCAGCGCCTCGGCCACGGCTCCGGGATCACCCGGACGACGCACGACCACCCCGGTCTCCCCGTCCTCCACCGCCTCTGCAGCACCACCGCTTGTGCCGGCCACCTGGGGGACACCGCTGGCGGCCGCCTCCATGAACACGATGCCGAACCCCTCCTGCTCGAGCCCGAGCCAGCGGGTCCGGCACGCCATGGCGAACACGTCTGCAGCTCCGAGCAACATCGCCTTCTCAGGCTCCCCGATCCGCCCGAGCAGGATCCCGGCCCCCGAGCGTCGAACCTGCTCTGCCAGCTCGCCTTCCTGGCGACCTCCCCCGGCGATCGCCAGCGTCAGATCCGGGAACGACGTGCGAAGCCGTCGGACGGCCTCGATGAGGACGTCCATCCCCTTGCGGGGAACCAGGCGGCTCACGCTGGCCACGAGGAGGCCGCTCTCGGGAAGGCCAAGCCGCCGGCGTGCCGCGGCACGCGCCGGTTCGTCGAGCGGCGCGAAGCGTTCGCAGTCCACCCCGGGGGGGATCTCGACCACCGCTGGCATTCGCCGACCGGCGATCCGGGCCCCTTCTGCTGCTGGGTATCCCCCGGCCGAGATGACGAGCCTGGCATGCCCGAGCACCTGGGACAGGACGGTCCGCGACACGGGGATCCTGGCCGGCACCGTGACCTCGGCACCGTGGAGAACCACGGCGAACGGGACACCCACAAAGGGACCCATCACCCCCAACGGCACCGCCGGGTCGATGACGACGAGGCCAGCTCCCATCTCCTTCGCCATCGTGGCGACCCTCCGAACAGATCCGGCCGTCGGTACGTACAGCGTCTTCCCTGGAATCCGCTGGATCCGGAAACCGTGCCGAGCCTGTTCGGCGTCGAACTCCGAAGCGTCGGGATGCGAGGTGGCGGTGAGGACCTCGAAGGAGTCGGGGTCGAGCCGGCTCCACAGCTCCCACAGATAGCTCTGGATCCCGCCCACCTTGGGAGGGAAGTCGTTCGTGACCAGAAGGTGGCGCTTCACCGCCGGCCACGTCCGTCGAGGTGCGTGCCGGCGGACGCGCCCTGATCACCCAGCGCACGACTGACACGACTGGAACTTGAGGCTCGGGACGAGCCCGGCGCGCTCCAACATCCGCATGGCTCGAGCCTCGTCGGCATCGACGACCACGGCGTCATCGGGCTCCCGCTCAAGCAGGTACGTGACCACACACCCGTCACAGGCGGAGCTCCCCTGCCACGTGCAGCGATCACAGTCGATCGTGAAGCCTCTCGATTCCATGTCCGTCCCCTTTCGAGCCTCCGATGCCCGAGGATCCGACCCCCGGCTCCATCTGTGGCTCTTTCGGTGTCTCTCTCGGTATCGGGAACAGTGTGCCGAGAGGGTGTGACACTCATCATCGCGGCGACGTCGACTGCGGTCCTGAACTGGCCTTCTGGCTTCCTGCACGTCGGATCGCCCGCCGGACGTCGTCAGCGAGCTGATCCAGGCCCCACACCACGCCCTCGGTTGCGACCCCGGGACGGCCGTCGGTGGCGTTTGCCGACCTCCCGCTCCTCGGTGAACGATCGCCCATCGAGCGCGATGATCTGACCTTCGTGGGCGGTGAGTCCCCCCCACGCCGATCGATCAGGGCGAAGAAGGGCGGCCCCTGCACCCTGTAGGCATGCCACGTGCTGTCGGACATGACCACGCGAGCCTCTGGCGCGATCAGGCCCCTGATGGTTGTCACGTCCTCGAAGGAGGGGTCACGGGTCACGGCCACGACCTCATCGCCAGCCTCCATGCCACACCTGCTCGGATTGGTCAGCACGCCCCAGAGAGGCGCACATCCCTCACATGCCGAGGAGAGGAAGAGGATCAGGGTGCGGACGCCCGATCCCACGACGTTGATCTCCACCGCCCGACCATCCAGGTCGACGCCGGAGATGTCGGAGGCCATGGTGCTCGGGACGTCCCGGTACGTCGGCACGGGAACGAGCCCGTCAAGGGAGGGCGGGACGCGGTCACCCATGGGCCCACGAGCACCGGCCCCGGAGCCCGGCCCGAATATCGACCGGACATGTCATCCGTGCGGGGATGTGGAAGCCCGGGACGCCGGGGGGGCGTCACCGATCGTCGCCGGCGTGGGCGGGGACGATGGAGTCGAGGTCGACCCGCCGTTGACGACCGCGACGTCACGCCCGTGTCCGCACCACCGACACGCCACTGCGTCCACGGTCTCGGACAGGACCTCTTCCAGCTCGATCTCGAGGTCACCTCCGAGCGTGTAGTGGTGGAACGCCTTGGTGGTCCTGGTGGTCGTGACGTCGAAGCGGGTGAGATTGCCGCAAGCCAGGCACTGGTAGCGCAGTACGTCCACCGCCACACGGTAGCCGTCTCGCTCCGCCCGCTGGAGCGTCCGGCGGTCGCAGCAGTCCTCTGCTCTATTTCCGCAACGGAGCTCGGCGGGGAGACGCTCAGATCCGACCCAGGAGCTCCCCCTTCTTCGCCGTGAACTCCTCATCGGTGAGGATTCCCCGTCGTCGGAGGTCCTCAAGTGCCACGAGCTGCTCGGAGAGTGACGACATTGTGACGCGGCCGGCCGGCGTCGCTGCATGCATGCTCTGTCCCACCTCCCCGTCCGACTCCCAACGGGTGGGCTGTGGGTCGTGCATGCGGCCGGGCGCGACCGGCTGTTCGCCCGGGTCGGACCGTGGCACCCCTCGGGGTGGAGTTGTGTCCGGCACCTCGCCACCGGCCCTGCCGCCTCGCTCACGCGTGCCGAAATCCTCCGCCGTCGGCAATCGGCCGGGGAGATCGCCCGGAGGCCGATACGTGGGTACGGAGGATTGGAAGGAGTCGAGCTGGCGCGTGATGACGCGCTGGAGCGCCGCGGGACGGCGAACGTCGTCGATCGCCATTGGCCCATCGCCTTCCACTTCGATCACCATCCGTCCTGACCCCAAGAGACGATCGAACATCGTCTGGGTGCAGTGCACCTCGGTGACCCGCTGCAGACGCAGTTGAACAATGTCCCTGCCGAAGATTCCCTGTCGGTAGATGACCCGGGTGGTGGTGACGATGAGGCTGATCCCGAGCCACTTCAGTACCCGCCCGGCCAGCCAAAGTGCAGGAACGGCCACCATCGCCCCGAGGATCCAGGCCACGAAGATGGGGGCATTCGGCACGCTCACCACGACGGCAACCGCCACTCCCACGGCTACGGCGGTCATCACCGCTGGGCCTGAGAAGTAGATCCAATGAAGGTGGACGTCCACCAGCACGTCCTCGTCGTCGGCGAGGACTCGAGTCGAGATCGGCACCAGCGCCAGCGTACCGGGGCCACTTCGGCAGTACCCGAGCATTCCAGCGAGCGATCAGGTGGGCATAGGTGTCCCAGACTGCTCTTTCGGAGGGCCCTTGAGGTCGTCGGGAACCGATTTTCCAGGTGGGAGCGACGGTGGGAGGTCCGGTGGGAGTGATGGGGGGAGCGGTCGGGCGTATTCGAGTGGCAGGCAACTGTCAGGGGGTCTCATGCGATGACGACCCCCGGCACGACAGGAGAGGGATCCGGCGGGGGCCCGGCCCAAACGTCCCCGGAGGGCGGGACGACCATGATCACGGCACGACGCACCCGGGGTCCACGGCGCCGGCCGCGCTGCGGATGGCCGGAGGTTCTCGGCGTGGCAGTGGTACTCGCGGGGTCAGTGCTCGTGGGATCCGGTGCCTCCATCCATGCTGGTCTCGCTGCCCAGGCCGGTGGCCAGGTACCGTGCACCACGGTCGGACCCCCGGATCCGTTCCACGGCTTCTGCGGCACATTCAGCGGACGTAACACCTTCTACGGTTCGTACGGGCCGGGGTTCCCGTCCACACTGGGGTGGGGATTCTGCGCCGAAGACGCGGCGACGGGTGGCCTCTACCCCGTCCCTGCGTACGGCTACGTCCCGGGCGCAGCACCTCCGGGAGCCTCTCTCACAGACCTGAACATGCTCGGCTTCGCCTTCAGCGAGGCGCAGGCCGACGGATGGTGGACATCGGGCGGGGCTGGCGCGACACCGAATGCGTTCGCCGTGGCCGGAAAGATCCTCTACGACAACCTGGCCTGGGGTCAGGCCATCCCGGCCATGGGCTCGGGGGTCCTGGCGGCCTTCGACGCGCTCGACGGCTGGTACCAACAGGCGGCGGGCGCGACCGGAGAGCCCGAGCTCTCGATGGGCATTGCGGGAGGGGGGACTTCGATCAGCGGGTCGGCGTTTGTCGAAGTGTCCCTGCAGTTCCCCGGTACCGGACATGGCGTGGTGGGCCAGGAGTTGACGCTGTCCATCTCGGGAGCGACGTTCAACTCTCCGTCCGGGAGCACCAGCGTGGGCCTCGCCACCGGCACCGGTGGCAGCGCAGTCGTGCCGATCTTTGCCGCACCGGGCTCGACCTCTGTCACCATCCAAGTTCACGCCCGAGTCGGACACACCGGAATGGGCTTCTACCACAGCGGCAACACACAGGCTCAATATCTCGCCACCATCGCTTCCCCCGTCACATTGGGGCAGAGTGCAGTGCTGACGAACCGTCCCACGGTGGCCGACGGCACCCTCGACATCGAAAAGGCGGTGAACGATGGCGCCTACTACGGACCGGGGAACGCCGTGTTCGGTGTCGTGTCCGCTGGAGCTCTGGTCGCCACGCTCACCACCGACAGCGCCGGCGTCACTCCGCAAAGCCCACCGCTGACGCCGGGCGTCTACCAGGTGTCCGAGCTCACGGCACCCCCCTTCTACCAGCGAGGTTTCACTCAGACGGTCACAGTGGTGGCCGGCACGAACACCATCGTCTACTTCGCGGGCGCCTTGGAGAACCACATCACGCCATCCTCAGTCACCATCGCCAAGCGTGACGGGCACACGGGACAACCCCTGGACGGTGCCGTCTTCGATGTGCACTACGACAGCGCCAACAACGGGACATTCGACGAGGACCTCGGAGACTGCACGACGTCAGGACCTACAGGGACGTGCTCGCCTCGAGGTAACGATGGGCCCGCTCTGCTGCCCGGCTACTACGAGATCACCGAGATCCAGGCTCCACCGGGGTATGGCGTCAGCAAGACGGACGCCACCCAGACGATCTTCCTAACGCCCGGTGAGAACGGTTCGGCGATCTTCTACGACTACCAAGGCGGTCTCGAGATCGTGAAAGCGGGCAACGACACCGCTTATGCCCCCATTGTCGGCGCCGGGTTCACGGTCGAAGGTCCCCTACCCTCTACCAGCACTGTCGGCACGCTCACCGTCCGAACATCGACAGGCTCCACGAGGGAGCTGTACCCGTTGGTCCCGGGGCGTTACGTCGTCACCGAGACCACCATCCCGGTGGGCTATCAGGCCGAGGCCCCGATCACGGTCAACGTCACCGGGGGTTCTCCGTCGCCGACCGTCGTCGATGTTCTCGATCCGATCCAACCGGCATCGGTGACCATCGCCAAGGTGAACGCAGAAACCGGCGGACCGATTGCCGGTGCGGAGTTTGCCGTGTCGTACGCGCCCATCCCCGGTGGGCCCTTCAGCGAGAGCCTGGGAACCTGCACGACGACGGTCGCGGGAACGTGCTCACCTTCGGGCAATGACGGCACAGCGCTCCTTCCCGGCCGCTATCAGATCACCGAGGTCTCCCCCCCACCGGGCTACGTGCTTCCCACCAGTCCAGTCAAAGAGGTGACACTCGCTCCATCACAGGCCGGAACTGTGCAGTTCTCTGATCAACCCCTGGTCTCGGTGTCGTTCCAGAAGGTCGCCACCGGCGACGTCAACCCCGCGGAGGTGACATTTGCTGGCGCCGACATCCAGGTCACCACCGGCACCGATACGGGGGCCGTCGTCACCGGTTGCACGACGAACAGCTCAGGCCGGTGCACCACCCCGATCGTTCTCGATGGTGGGCAGAGCTACTGCTGGTCAGAGGTGGCTGCCCCGGCCGGTCTGCTCGCCGGAGCCCACGGCTGTTTCACCGCCTCGATGGGGCAGTCCGCACTGCCCATCACCGTCAGCGATCCCGGGACGTTCGTGGCGGTGGCGGTGAAGAAGGTCGACGCCTCGAACCCGACAGTCGGCCTCTCCGGTGCAGTCTTCGATCTGTACCGGGTCGACGGGGGTGCCGGACCTGACGAACCCACTCCCCCGGCGGGAATCGCACCCATCCCCGGTGAGACTTGGGTCGCTCGGGCGACCACGCAGACCGGCGGGATGGCGTCATTTCCGCTTCAGTTCCCCGGTTACGCCTACTGCGTGGTGGAAAGAACACCACCGCCGAACTACGTAGCCACAACTGGGTCGCACTGCACCGGGGTCCTTACCGGCTCGCCCAGCCAACCCGCCACGGTCACGTACGTCACGGTGAGCGACGTCGAAGCCACGGTCACGCTCCAGGCCTTCAAGTACAACTCCCGAACGCCCTACACCGGAATTCCGGGCGCCACCTACGACGTCTACGTCGAAGGTTCCCCACCCCCGAGTGGTGTTCCGTCTGCGCCTCCCGTCCCGGCACCAGCCGCAGTTCCCGGAGACACGTGGTACGCACGCGGGACCACCGATGCCTCGGGCGATCTGGATCTCACGGTGCCCGCTGGATACGCGTGGTGTCTCCGTGAAGTGAGCGCACCTCTCGACTATGTCTTGGACACTTCGCTCCACTGCACCGCCGTCCTGCAGGCCGGGCTGCCGCTCTCGAGGACCACGGTCGCGATTCCCGAGACTCCGGCCGTCCTCTACATCACCGCTCAGAAGTACAACGTCGAGCAGCCCGACACCGACATTCCCGGAGCAACCTACGAGCTGTTGGCCCAAGGTCCACTCCCCCCGGGTGGTGTCTCGACCGCTGTGAACGGCGTGGGCCGCGTCGAGGGCGAGAGCAGCTCATCATCCGACGCCGTCGTACCCAACGGAGATGAGCTCTGGGCGGTCGGAACGAGCAACGCCGCCGGACAGCTCAATTTTGCGGTTCCGGCCGGCTATTCGTGGTGCCTGCACGAACTGCATGCACCGAATGGGTACGAGCCTGATCCAGGGTTTCACTGCACCGCGGTGCTCACCACCGCCACGACGCCACCCTCCCTCACGATTGCCCTACCCGAGCTACCCACCCCCTCCCCGCTGGCAGTCCTGGCTTTCACCGGTGGGCCCGGGATCGGGGTCGTGATCGGTGGCCTCCTCTTGATCGCCGGTGGGAGCGCTCTGCTCTACCTCAGCCGCAGACGCCGGGTTCACCGACGACCTGACGACAGCCCCGAAGAGCCACAACCGACACCCGAAGACGGAGGAGGAGATGGGGGGAGTGGGGATGCGGGGGGAAGTCAGAGAGGCGGGAATCCACGATGGAGTCAAGCGACCCAGGCACTCTGGCGGGCATCGCAGAGCCTCGGGGCGGTCCTATTGACCGAGGGGGTCTTGACTCTGGCGATCATGCCTTCACCCGTCGCATATGGTGCTCCGCCACGGCACGCGACCGTGCCGGTGCAACGACCCGACACCATCGCGCCGGGCACGATCGCCGAGCACGACGTCTCCGCCTACGAGCTCACCGATGTGGCGTGCTCGACGGCGCGCGACTGCGTGGCCGTTGGCTACGCCGCCCACCCGAGTGCCCGGACCTCTTCGGCCGTGACCCTCTACTCGACCACAGGGGCCAAGCGTTTCGTGGCAGCAACAACGGCGCCGGCCTACACCCCGGTCACACGTCGAGGGACCGACGAGGCGGTCACCGGTTCACCCACGTGCGGGCCCAAAGCTGGTTCCGGTGACTCGTGGAATGCGTCAGGCTGCTACGGCCTCCTCAGGGTCACCTGCCCTTCGGCCACAGTGTGCTTTGCCATGGGGGGCGGGGGGCACAGTGCCTACTTATGGAGAAGCACCGACGGGGGAAAGACCTGGGTGGACCTTTCCACCCACATCCCGGCCAACGGGTCGCTCGGGGCGATCATGGGGATGGCCATCACCACAGCAGCGGTCGGGAGCGCGCTCTTGGTGGGCGAGGACCCGCAAACACCGACCCCGTCCAGCCCGTTCGCGCTGCGAGCCAGTGGGCTCGCCACCACAGCACCCCAATTCACCTCCGTGTCCCTTCCGCCCGGTGTGGCCGGACTCGCCGGCGTGACGTGCACGACTGCCACCCACTGCCTGGCTGCCGGCAGCGACACCACAGGTGCCGCCCTGGCCCTCGCTTCGACAGATTCGGGTGCCACCTGGTCGGTGCGCCTCGATGCCCAGTTGCCGAGTGAGACACCCCCCCTGCGAGCGCTCGCTTGCGCCACGGCCACACGCTGCGTGGCCGTCGGCGGTGACGGCGTCCAGACAGCGCCCGAGGCCGCCGTCACCACCGATGCCGGGATGACCTGGCATGTCGTCGTCCTGCAGGACGTCGCACGCTCGGAGATCCTCTACGACGTCTCGTGCAGCACTACGTGTGACGCCGTCGGAGCGACATCGGCTGTATCGACAGCGGGAGTCATGTCTCGGAACGGAGTCCTCCTACGCAACCTCACAGCCCCGTCGGCCGGACGCACAACACTTCTCGTCCGACCGACACCGCTCACAACACCGGCCTACGGCATCACAGTTACGACCGGCGTCGTCGTCGGAGGAGCGGGCAACTTCCACCCCTACGGCTTCGGCGACCTCACTCCGCACACACCCACGGCGGCGATCACATTCGAGAGCATCGGCAAAGGGTCCGTGGGCTCAGTCACATGCGGAGGTTCCCAGTGCGTCGCTGCATTTCCCAATGGGGACCACATGCTGTCCTATGACGATTCCTCAGGGTTCAACGACTCCCTGGTGCCCACGATGTCGACGGTGGGATCTGACACCCGTTGCGTGGTGGGCACCACCATCTGTGTCGCCGGGGACCTGGAGACCACCACAGGATCGCACTGGGGCCCGATTGTGATCGGCTCCCACCTCACAGTCGGCGCTCCCGCAGTCACGACCGAGACCTACTGGATCGGCTGCACGGCGTCGGCCTGCTACGGGATCACCCGCCTCAGCGCCACTTCGGGAGGTGTCATCATGGCGTGGACCCCGACCGGGACGCTCCAGTGGCTGGGAGGCAGCCTCCCGGTGGGGAGCTTCAAGGGAGCGGCGTGCACGTCGGTGGGTGAGGCCACAACCTGCCTGTACGCCACGACAACGGGGATCTTCCAGTCGGCCACGGCGACCACCACTTCGAGTGCGACAGCGCCGGCGCACTGGCGACCCGACCCGACCCCCGTGTGGACCAAGGTGTCTTCGCTCCAGGTCACCATCACACTCACGGATTTCCTCCTCTCGTGTGCCCCTCTCGGGAAGGCGTGCATGGCGATCGGCATGACACACGGCCAGCGGACCACCATTGCCACCTCGCTCGCCTCGCCGGCAGCGTCGTCGTGGCGGGCCGTCTCCAGCCCGGAGCTGGCCACCGACCTCGTCACGTCCCTCGCCTGCACCGGCACCGGCCAGTGCGGCATGGTCGAGGCCACCTCCATGGCCCGCAATACAACACCGCTCACCGGTGTGTTCACTACCGTGGTCACAACTCCTGACGCCGGGGCCCACTGGGACACCCACCGCCTCGCCCGACCCGTGACCGGGCTCTTCCCCTCCCTTTCGTGCAGTCCCGGGCGAAGTTCGAGTGCCCCGGCCTGCGAGCTCGCCGTCTCGGCCGCCGCACCACTGTCGGGGAGCGTCCCCACAGTGTTCGGCACATCGAACCAGACATCGTCACCCTTCGAGACGCACACGGCCGAGCACCGGGCCGCACCGATTGCCACCCCGAGCGTCACACACGTGTCGAGCGCCGCCGACCCCAACGTCGCCATGGCCCACAGCACCCGGGCCGCCGACGGCGCCGATATCGCCCACCCCACAGCAGTCACATACACCCAGGTGTTCTCGGACTCGTTGGTCCCTGAATACGACGCCACGGCCGTCGGCACGGCCACGGGTCCCTACAACCTGGTGGTGAAGAACGTGACGGGGAGCGCCCAGGAGATCTCCGATATGGGGGTGTTCGACGCCACGAACATGCCGGTGAACCAGACCACAGGGACGAACCCCGACGATCCCAACGCCATCGGGCTGGCCAAGAGCGCCTGGCCGCTGTCGGCCGACACTGAGTATGTGATCGCACCGGGGGCCAACCTGTGCTCGGCTTTACCCACACACGCCCTCGCACCGCAATCCACCTGCAATATCCCGGTCATCTTCACCCCTGACCGACCCGGCTCGGTCACGAACTACCTGTGCTACGACTACACGGCGGGCACCTCGATCGGGAACTGCACCTACCTGCTCGGCACCACCGTGAACGAGCCGCAGGGCACCCAGGCCGTCCCGCCGGGCTGTGCCCGTGGTGCGTCCAACTGCCCACCCATCGACCAACAGGGCGTCGCCGTCGTCCCGGGCCAAGACGCCGGATCGGTGAGCGGGGGCCCGGTGGTCCCCGGGGTGATCTCGGCCACCGCACCGTCGCACGGTCTGTTCGCCCAGACGCTGTTCTTCACAGGACGGGGGCGCAGGGTCGGGACACGGCTCACCCAGGCCATGGTGATCCAGAACTACGAGGGGCTCCAGAGCGCACGCTTCGCCGTCGCCTACGACCAGGGCAACACCGCGTCGCCCCAGTACTCGCTGGCCAACGGCCAGGGTGACGGCTGCGGACCCTCGGGGACACCAACCTACCCCTACGTGCTGCCCGCCCACGGCCAGTGCGTGATCGACGTGACCTGGATTGTCCCTTCGGGACCCACGGTGGCTGCCGTGGCCACCATCGAGTCCGACACCCCCGCTGGGCCCTCGTCGGCGAGCGCGTATGGGTCGATCGGTCTTCTGTCGACAAAGGGCACCTTCAATCCCACAACCCTCACCGGCACAGACCTCTCGGTGGCCACCGTCATCGAGGGGGTGTCCCTCTCGGCGACACCGACAACGCCGACACGCGTCTGCACAGCCCTCACAGGCACACACCGCCACACTTTGACCGTGACCGCCGCACCGGGCATGGTCACCCTCGTCCCTGGAGCGGTCGGGACCCCGGTGGCCACCGTCGAGTGCACAGGAAAGCCCGCTGGTGCAGGCGTCGCGGTCACGTGGACCTCGGCGGCACCTTTGACTGCGACCGTCGCCCCGCCGACCGGGCTCACCGATGCGACATCAACCGACGCCAGCCAGGTCGCCGCCGTGGCGGTCGGGACCACCACGGTCTACGCGTGCGTTGGGAACGCGACATACAAGCACACAACAGCAGTCGCTACGCACCTCTGCGTCCCAGTGGCCGTCGACGTCGTGGCCGCGCCCCACCTGGCCTGCGGCGCGTTCACCTGGTCGCTCGCGGGCACCGGCCAGATGGCCAAGGTCACAACCCGCTTCGGCGCACCTCTCTCTGTCACCCTCGCCTGCACAGGCCGGCCCCTCACTGCAGTCCCGCTCACCTGGGCCATCTCCCTCTCGCCCTCGGGAGCTTCGGGCACGTTCGGGGTCCGTAGAGGGCCGACGGCGGCTTCGACCACGACCAGCGCGGCCGGAGCCGCAACCTCGCCCCCCGTTTATGCCAATGCCATCGCGGACACCCCGGGGGAAACCTGGCCGGTGGCCGTGACCGCCACGCTCACAGGTGTCGGAGTTCCAATTGGTGCGTACGCGCTCTCGAACACCTCGGGCACACCCCCTGGGTCCTCGTGCCCTGCCTCGGCCACAGCGCCGGGCTGGGTTCTCTCCGGTGCAGGCGCCCCGGAGAGAACCACCTCAGGCGGGCCGTTCACCCCGGTGAAAGAGTCCGTCGAGTGCGAGACCACTGCTGGGAGCACCCCTCAGCCGACAGCGTCGGTCGCCTTCAGCGAGCCGGTCGCACCTCCCAATGGCGCCTGGAACGGGGTCACAGGTCCGGTGGCCCCAGAGACCACCGGGACAGGGACATTCGCCGGTCACCGGACCGCCTCCGTCGCCACGTCGCCGGCTTCGGTTGCCTCGATCAACCTCACCGCAACCACCCAAAGCTTCGTGGTGGTGAGCCCGACCAGCGCACCTCTCACGATGGGAGGGCTCCCCCTGGGGAGCCTCGACTACCCAATGGCCATCGAGCCCACAGCGTCCTGCCGTGTGCTTGCCATTGGGGTCGACCCTGTGACAGTGGCTCTCGTGGTGGGAACGTCGAGCACACTCACCGCCACGGTCACCTGCACAGGCCACGGGGCTCCGGCCGGACTCTCAGTTACCTGGCACGCGGCCTCAGACGTTGTGACGCTCAGCCCGATTGCCGGAGTGACCTCTGCGGCCGCAACGGTCACCACTGCTGCGACGGCAGCTACCCCTGGGGTGACGACGGCGAGTGCGTGCGTGACCGCGACTTCCACGTGCTCGTCCGCACAGATCACCGTCACCCGGCCGTACACCTGCGCGCACCTTGGGATCAGTGCATCCCCATCCCACGTGTTCGTCGGCCCCGGCACCTCAGCACCCGTCGAGGCCGCCGTCGAGTGCACAGGCAGGCCCCAGACAGGGATCCTCGTCGACTGGTCCACGACCACAACCGGGGTCGCCACCGTCGCCCCCACGACCAACGCGACCGGGAGCCAGGGCACCACCGTCGCCACAGTGACCGGCGTCTCGCTCGGGACCACGCCGCTCACCGCCTGTGTGAGCGGGACGACGACGTGTGCGACCGTGACAGTCGTCGTCGACCAGTTGTGCCCTGCCGAGACCGTGAGCGTCTCGCCTGGGGCCATCGAGCTCGCCGTCGGTGCCCGTGACCTCCTGGTTGCCACGGTGGACTGCGCTGGGGTCCCTACGCCCGCAGAGCCGATCGCCTGGAGCGCGAGCCCACAGACACCGATCACCCTCACCCCGACGGCGGGCGACTCGGGCGTCGGCGGCAAGATGCCGGTGACCGTGACCGGGGCTGCACCCGGCCAAGCAACTGCTGTCGCCTGTCTCCAAGGCGCCAGCCTCTCTGCGGCGAGCGTGGCTGACGGCCAGTGCGCCGAGGCGGTGGTCGACGTGATCGCACCCCAGGGGAGCTGTGTGCGCTCGTGGTCGCTGGCCGGCACCGGCCAGGTGACCAAGGTCACAACCCGCTTCGCGGTACCGCTGTCGGTCACGATCACCTGCACAGGCAAGCCCGAGTCAGGGGTTCGCGTGGTGTGGGAGGTGGCATCGACCAAGGGCACACAGACACCGTCGGGCGCCTTCGTCGAGACGACCACGTATGCGACACACCGGGCCGCGACCGCACTCACGAACGCGACAGGGACCGCCACCTCGCCACCGATCATCGCGAACAGCGACGCGAACGCGACAGGGACTCACTGGACAGTCGGCGTAGGCATCGGGACGATGACCACAACGCCGACCAGCCGCTCGACCAAGATGACAGGACTCCTCGGCACGTACGCGCTGACGAACACCGCCGACACACCGCCCACGTCTGCGTGCCCGGCCTCTGGCACTGCGCCTGGCTGGGTGCTCTCGGGCGCAGACGCCCCGCAGACGACCGGCTCGGGTGGGCCCTTCGCCCCGGTGAAAGAGACCCTCAGCTGTGACACCACGGCCGGGACCACCCCCGAACCCACAGCCACCGTCGCGTTCACCCAGCCGACCACATCACCCAAGGGGACCTGGGACACCACTGCGACACGAGTGGCGACTGCGACCACCACCGCCGACACATTCGCCGGCCACCAGGTGACCGACATCGCCACCTCGCCGGGATCGGTCGCCCCAAAGAACACAACCGGGGCCACGCTCGTCTACGTGGTCACGAGCCCGACGACCGCTCCCAAGACTGCAGGCGCGCCCTACGTGGGCGCGCTCGACTACGAGTTCGCGGTCACTCCCTCGTTGCCTGGATGCCCCGACTCGTCCATCACCGCGTCCTCCTTGCAGATGACACTCGAACTGGAGGGCACCGGCAACGTCACCGCATCGGTCACCTGCACAGGGACCCCTGCACCCCCTGGCACCCCGGTCAACTGGGCGCCAGGCACACCCCCCCACGTGACGGTGACACCGCCATCGGGGGGGACCACGACAGGGGGGACGATCACAGTGACGGTGACGGGCACCACACCAGGGACCACAACGCTACGGGCCTGCATCACCGGCACCGAGATCTGCACCACAGTGCGCGTGGTGGTCTCGGGCTCGTGCCCTGCCCCGTCGATCGCGGCGACCCCGACGTCGGTGAGAGTCACTGCCGGCAGCACCGCACCGCTGAGCGCGCTCGTCTCGTGCGGGTCCCACCCGGTCGGCACAGACGTCGGGGTCACCTGGCACAGCGCTGCAACTGCCACTGCGACGGTGGCACCCGCGAAAGGGACCACCACTGTCGCGGGCACGGTCCCCGCGACGGTCGACGGCGTGGCACCGGGGACCACCGTGGTCGATGCCTGCATTGGGTCGACCACGACGTGTGCAGCGGTGACAGTGGTGGTGGTCGCCCCCTCGCTCGTCGCGACGACCACGACGCTCGTCGCGACACCCGACCCTGCGGACTTCGCGACGCCGGTGCACCTCGTGGCCTCGGTGAGCGCCAAGGGGGTGCCGCTCACCTCGGGCATGGTCACCTTCACCGGGCCAAGCGGTGCGCTCTTATGCACGGGGGTCCCGATCGCACAAGGCGAGGCCACCTGCACGGTGGCGACACTGCCGGTCGGCACCGACACGATCGGCGCCACGGCGACTCCGTCCATCGGCGATGCGCCCTCGAGTGGGAAAGGGACCGCCACAGTCGTCCCCGACCCGACCACGACCTCGCTCACCCCGACGCCTGCGAGCTCGCTCGCCGGACAGAGCGTGACGCTCGTCACGACGACCCAAGCGATCGAGGGACGTCTCGTCGCAGGGACCGTCACGGTCGCCACTACACCGGGTGTCGAGGTCTGTGGACCCCAGGCCGTGGAAAGTCCAGGGCTCGTTGCCACCACGACCTGTGCCGCCTCGTCGCTGCCTACGGGTGCCGATCCTCTCGTGGCGGCGTACTCGGGGTCCCCCGACGACCACGGATCCAAGGGCACCGCACTCGAGACCGTCACACCGGCGCCCCCGGCCACCACACCTCCGGCGAAGACAACGGGGACCAAGACACCGCCTTCCGCGACACCGCCGAAGACTGTGACCGGGACGACACCGGCCAAGACACCACCGGCCACCACACCTCCGGGGACGACAACCGGGTCAAAGACACCACCGTCAACAACTGGGATCAAGACACCGCCGAAGACTGTGACCGGGACGACACCGGCCAAGACACCACCGGCCACCACACCTCCGGGGAAGACAACGGGCACGTCGGTGCCGGTGACCTGGCACTGCACTGGGCGCCGCTGCTCCCCGCACTTCCCGGTGCCACTGCCAGCGAAGCCCGTCCCGGTCCTGGCTCCATGTCCCCAAGGCGACGTGTGCGTCGTGCCGACCATCACGGTTGTCACCTGCACCCCGGGATCCGAAGTCGTGGGTCACACCGTCCCGATCTCCTGCACCGCGGTCGTGCGCACCGTCTTCGACGTCGCACCGCCGGGAGGAATGGCCTCAGAAAGCGCCGGGGCAATGACGACCGGACTGACCGCGCTCCCAAGGGATGGGGTGCTGCGCCTGAGTGGCTGGCGACCGCCTGACGCCGTGGGCTCCTATGCGGCCGGGGCCCACTACCACGGCACGAAAGTTGGAGCCGTCGTGTACCTGGCCTCAACGGGCAGCACCGTCGTGGCGGTCACCGTGGCCTGGTGTGTGGTGCCCAAGTCATCGACCGGGATCGGCTGGTGGCTCGCCACCAGCCTGCCGTGGTGGTTGTTCCTGGTCGTGGTGGCCTTCTTCATCTGGCTGGCTCTCACGAGGAAGCGGCGCCTCGCAGAAGACGCCCACGACCGCATGCATCAACGGGCCGTGGACGAGCTCGACGACGCCATAGGTGGAGGAGGGGGGATATGAGCATCTCAATGCTCGCCGACATCTGTCTGGCCGTCGGGCACGGCACCTTGGCCTGGATCGTCGCTGTCGGGGTCCCGTGGCTCCTACTCGCAGCGGCGATCGCCACCGGCATCGTCTGGCACCGGAACCGGGGAGCCCACCAGCACAGACGGGCCGAGGCGTCGGCCATGAGCGAGGCAACGACTACCGGTGCCGGCGATCACCTCTAACGGACCCCACAGCACCCGACCAGTCGAAATCCTGGTGTCATGAGATCTGCCCTGGGTGTGCAGTTCGTCGGGGCCACGGCCACCCTGTTGGCGGCCTTCGCCCCCCTCGTGGCCGCCCCCGCGAGGGCCGATGCCTCCGGAGGTGCCCGCCCGGCCGCCGACACGCCCCCGTGTGTGGTGGACATTGGTCCAGCGACGTTCACAGGCAATCCAGCGGCGCAGACTCCCCTCGGGGGCACACCGCTTAGCCTGGCGGTCTCCGCCGACATGGCGACGACTGATCTCTCGGTCACCTGTGCAAACGGAAACCCAACCGAGCCCCATCACGTGAACGTCGCCGTCGGCGGTGCCAACCCCGGCACCATCCAGGCCTACACACTTACCAACTCGGGGACTGCCACCTGTAACGAATCCGTGGCACCGTGTCCGTCGGGGCACACGGTAGGGCCGGGGTTCACCAACCCCGTCGCCGTCAGCGCACGTGGCGCGAGCGTGATTGTGACAGTGCCTGTGTACGTCACACCACCTCCTGCGAAGCGCGTTCACGTCCTCACCTTCGCCGGCGCCGACCTCGGACCGTGGACGCTGTCGGCCCAGGTCACCACAGCAACAGTCGCTGGGCCGGCGACCACGCTGGACGTGGTCACCACCCAGGGCATCGTCCCGCCCGCAGAGCCCCAGGAGGTCTCCGCAGAGCCCACAGGGAGAAGGACAGAGGGCTTGAGGCCCTTGGTGTTGCCCTCCAACTACACAGCGCTCACAGACGCCGCCCAGCAATTCGTGGTAACGAACCTGGAACGCACCGCCCGAGGCATCGCTCCGTTCAAGGCGATCTCGCCGGCGCTGGACGCAAACGCGCTCACAGCGGCCGAGCACACACGTGACCCGAACACGCCGGCGGGTGCCGGCTGGTCGCAGAGCGGGGGAGGGGCTTACCCCCACGGGTCCCCGACACCGCTGCTCGCGATCCACGGGTACATCTACACCGACGGGGTCGGAGACAACGGCTCATGCCACGCGATCACGACACCGGGGTGCTGGGACCACCGCTCGAGCCTGCTCGGCTCCGACGGGCACATAGTGGACGGCTCCTACCTGCTCGCCACCACAGACTTCGGTGCCGCGTACAGCGCCTCGGGCAACAGCGCCTGGGACTCGGCCACAGCCACAAACCCGACAGTGGCCAAGGGCGCCACGTTCACCTGGGCACAAGAGCTCGCCGATATGCCGGCCTGCGAGAAGCCCCTGGGCGACACGTGTGCGGGCACACCGGCCATCCTCGCTCTCACCTTCACAGGTCGCGTCTACGGCACAGTCCCTCCTGCCACACCGCCGTCTGGCCCGCCGGCACCCAAAGGCAACGTGCTCTCGTCCCCCGTAGTCGGCATGGCTGCCACCCCGACAGGCAACGGCTACTGGCTCACGACAGCTCGAGGCGCCGTCGAGGACTTCGGGACTGCGGCCTTCTACGGCTCGATGCTGGACCACTCCTTGAACGCGCCGATCTCCCACATCGTGGCTACTCCGACGGGTGGGGGCTACTGGCTGGTGGCCCAAGACGGCGGGACCTTCTCGTTCGGGGACGCCTACTTCTACGGATCGATGGGCGGCAAGCCGCTCAACGCCCCTGTGGTCGGAATGGCACCCACCCCCACAGGCAAGGGCTACTGGCTGGTGGCTGCTGACGGCGGGGTGTTCAGCTTCGGAGCGGCACGCTTCTCCGGCTCAATGGGGAGCAAGTCCTTGAACGCGCCCGTCGTCGGCATCGCCGCAGATCCGAGCACCGGCGGCTACTGGGAGGTGGCGACCGACGGAGGGATCTTCAGCTTCGGCGCACCTTTCTTTGGATCCACCGGCTCCTTGCATCTGAATGCCCCGGTGAACGGCATGTCGGTAATGCCCTCGGGAACCGGGTATCGCTTCGTCGCCTCCGACGGGGGGATCTTCAGCTTCGGCGCCCCCTTCTACGGCTCGATGGGCGGCCAGCCGCTCCCGGCGCCGATCATGGGCATGGCCGAGGACACTGCCACCGGCGGCTACTGGCTGATCGGAGCAGGGGGCGGGGTCTATGCCTTCCACGCACCGTTCCTGGGGGCCGGGTGACCCCGCGTTGGTCAGGCCGGGCTGCGCTCCAAGACCGCGACGCGCGTCGAGAGCGAGACGACCTTGCCCTTCAACTCGCCCACGTCGGCCCGGACGATCGAGAGATCCTTCTGCAGGCCATCCAGCTTGTCGTCGACGATCTCGAAGTGCCGGTCGATCGAGGTGAAGCGGTTGTCGATCGAGGTGAAACGCCGGTCCATGCGCATTTCCAACGAGGCCATATTGGCTTTCAGCTCGGTCTGCACGTTCGCCATGCCGCCCGTCATCTCGTCCCGCAGAACGACCATATCGCCCTTCAATTCGTTCCTAAGGCCCACCGTGTCGCTCTTCACCTCGGTCCGCAGGCCGGAGATCTCGGCCTTCATCTCGTCCCGCAGACCCTTGAACCCGGCGTCCATGCGCGTGTGCAAGATACCGAAGGCACCAATACCCCCGGCGACCACGACCCCGATCATCGTCCACACCGCAGCCGTCATCTCCGCACTCCTTTGCTCATTGTACCCCTCGGTCACCTGCCAGGGCTTTCCCTCCCGATACGCCCGCAATCTGTCGACCGAGCACCCTCGACCACGAGACCGCGTCCGTGACACGGAACGGTTGGGCGGTGACCAACTACCTCGACTACGGCGCCCGACGCACCGGCCAATACCTGCGCTCTGGACTGGCCGGCCAACTCGTGGCCGGCGCGCTCGCCATTGCCGCCTGGCACTACATGGCTGACCACGAGACCGAGGTGAAGCGCTACGCGGGAGCCGCGGTCCCGAAAATCCTCATCTCCAAGGTGCGAACTGGAGGCCGCGTCACCGCCGAAGTCTCTCCGGGCGCCGTTCGATTCGTCGAGACGCCGGCCGGCGCCCACACCCACGTCCTCCTCGGGACGTTCCCCCGCGGCTTGGGCTTCGCACACCTCGGGACGGCTACAGCTATCGGCCAGCGTCTCCTGCACTGGATCGTGCCGTGGCTCCCGCTCGCCTTGCTTGCCTGGGTGCTCGTGGCTGCCGTGCGCACCGTCCTTTCTCGTCGGCTGCTTCCCTCAGCCTCCGAGTACAAAATGCAGGGGAGGACACGTGCGATGGGCCAGGTGCTCGTGCGTATCATCGGCCACCCGCGCCGGGTGGTGGTTTGGACGGTCGACGGCACCGATGCCGGCCGCACGCTCGCAGAATGGGCCCGCCGCCAGGGGAACGTCGTCACCGGCACGCCCGGTGTCGATGCCCTCGACCACCTCCTCGCAGCGAATCGGACCAGGAGTCAGCCGACCTTCGGGTCGATCATGGATGCTCAGACCCGCCTCCGCACCGGTTGGGAGCTTTTGTGCTCATCTGAGAGCGACCGACTCAGCCGGGCAGCCGAGCCCGACGCCCAGTGATCAGGCCGTCGCTCGTGTGATTGCGCGGGTCCCACCATCGCCGAGCTTCGTCGTACCTGGCCAGGCTCCAAGCTCCACCACCTCGTCGTGGTGCCCCACTAGCCGTGCCGCCACCCCCATCTGGGCCAGCCGGGAAACCGCCCGATCACCCCATACGACGGAAGCGTCGGCAGCCACGCGGGCATCAAGGCACGATGGCGCGACGGCCGTCACCGCCCGCCACGTCCGGGTGGGTGGCGAGGGGACTCTGGCTCCGTTGGTACCGCCGAGCCCGGAGGACGGGCGCCGTGGTGCAGCAGCCAACGGGCCAGCCTGCGCCAACCCTCCAGTCCGCAGCACGACCACGCATTCGTCGATTCGGCTACCCACCTGAGCCCCGTCGACCACTCCCACGCGCCAACTTCCATCTGGGGCGGCGCCTGCTGCGACGACGTTTCTGCCCACCCGCACCATCGCACCTCCCCCCAGCTCCTCCACCACCCTGGCCGCAGCACGGTCGACGCAGAGTGCCGAAGCGATCACATCCAGATCCATGTGCACCCCGGGTCCCAATCGGACGGCGCGTCCCGATGGATGCCGATCCACTGTGCGCCAGCGGCCGGCCGGCGCGGCAGGTGCCCCGAGCGGCACCTGCCGGTCGCTTCGGGACCAGCGTTCGTGCTCGGGATGGGTGCCCAGCACTTCGAACATCCGGGGGGTGGTGGGGTCGACAGCGCCACCCGTGTACTCGGCAGCGCCGATGGCGACATCAATGACACTACCGAGAAGCGAGCTGATCGGCACCCACTTGCCGCCGGACCGGTTCACCTTCGTGAGCTCCGAAGTACTCGAAAATCGGGCACAGGTCACATCCATGGCCTGGATCTCCATCTGCACCAACGCTCGTGCCCGGCTGAGGTGTCGCCCAGCGGTGACACCCACGAGCACTGTGGTCCCCCATGCTGACCACCGACAGAATGCCGGCGAGTGCCCGTTCGGGGTGCCCCCGAGCACTCTTCTGGGCATACGTCTTGCTGACAGACCGACATCGGACTGCTCACTCGGCTTCATTGCATGATCGTCGCGTTCGGAGCTAAGACCAAGGTAAGTGGAGGCTAAGAAACGCCGAGCTTCGACCCTTGGCCCACCGGATACGTCTAGTGCTTGGGCTGGCCAGAAGTAGCGGTCGTCGTCTTGCGCTTGCTCGATGACGAGCCGGTCGGTGTCGGGATCTCCTGAAAGTACTGTTCAACCGCCTGAGCCATTCCCGTGGCTATGGCCTGGTGTCCCGCTGTGCTGGCGGCAATGGTCCCCTCATAGGGATCGGTGATGAAGAGCGGTTCGATGAGGGCACCGGGCATGAGAGATGGGGTGGAGAAGTATCCAGGGTCGGCAGGGCCCAACAAGAGCAAGTGGCTATAGCTCCCGGCTGCTGTTGTGAGCGGAGGTCCACCCAGGCTGTCGTCGGTCTGGACACCGTCGTTCGGGATGCTCCACCCATGGTCGGTGAACTGGGCCAGTACATCTGCCTGGAGAAGGGTCGCCAACCTCTGGTTGTCAGCAGAGAACGGTCTTGTGGCGTCGTAAGCCGAGATGCTCCCGGCATCTGTGGGAGATGTCCCCGCGTCGAAGTAGATCCCAACGAGCACGTTGGCCTTCGCCATGTTGGCGCAGACATCACGTGCTGCCACGTCGTCGTGAGCTCCTTTGATCGTGAACACGCCACCTGTCACGTCACCGGGCTGAGGTCGGATGACCGTGGACGCCCCGGTTCTCGATACCACGACTCGGTATCCTTTGGCCCGGAGCAGCTTCATGATCTCCAACTCCACCGGGAGGGTCTGATCAGCCTCGTAGATCGTCTGGCCTGTCTGAGTGGTGCCGACGGCGCCCGGATCGATTCCTCCATGACCGGCGTCGACGAACACCGTCTCGTGCCGGTTCCCAGAGGTGGGTGGGAAGGCCACGCAGGAGCCTGTGGCGAAGTATGCCGGATCGACCTCGGTCCCACCGTCGACATGCACCGAAGTGCTGTGGGCTTCGCCACTCGGAGCCACCGCCTTGGCAGCCTTCCTCGTCACCGGCTCTGAACCATTGTGGGATCCGGACCCCGAGGTGGCCAGGAGGAGCACCACCGCGACAAGCGCCGCGACGGCAACGATGGCAGCAAGTGCTCGGGTACGTGCCGTCCCACCGTGGGAGCCGGGACCAGGCGGGGGACGGTGCGAGGACCGCGCCGGATGGCTCTGCGACACCCTCGGCGACATGTCGGGTGCGGGTGGTCGGCGGACGGTTTGCTCACCGGGGCCGTCGACGGCGTCACCGAAGGGCTCGTCCGCGGAGTTCTCGGTCGGATGCGGTGACCAATCCACAGGGTCAGGACGAGGCCAGTCGTCTTCAAACGCCGGCGGGGGTTCCGATTCTGGGCTGTCGTCTGTAGGAGGTTCAGTGGGGGTCATGTCGATGATGCTTCGGCCACCCCGTTCTGGGAACGGCCAGCACACTGGCTGCACTTCGGGCGCAATGATCTCGCATCGCGATCTCTTGGGTCCTGAGGGTAATCGCCACTGCCATGGCTGTAATGGCAGCCACGCTCGCAGTCCCCGTCCGAGCGCTCACGCCGTCCGAGCGCTCACGCCGGCCGAGCGGTCACGCTGGCCGAGCGGTCAGTCGTGCATCGGGAGTCGATCGGTGCCGTCCCCACCGCCCACCAGGCGATCGGTGAAGAAGTCCAACACGGTGTCCAGTGCTGCCCGAGTGGGAGTTCCAGGTCGATCGTCGAGGTGCTCGGTCAAGACCGAATGGGCCTGGCGGGGGTGCCCGAATGGGTTCCCGGGTGACGAGTCGATCTCGACGGCCACGAAGCCGTCCCCCAGCTCGGCACGAAGACGGTCAAAGCGTTCGGCGAAGCAGAACGGATCGTGGCTGAACCTCAGCCCCAGCACGCAGGTTCCGTCGGCCACCCGTTCTTTCACCCTCGTCAAGTCGGAGTCCGAGATACCCAGGTCGGCCCGGTGCCGCCGTGATACCGGGAACGGAAGGGAAGGCTGGCTCAAGACCGGAGCCACGACCGCGTCGTCGACCATCATCGCCAGCGCGAACCCGCCGGTCAGGCACATACCCACGGCCCCGACCCCCGGCCCGCCACATCGCCCATGTTCTTGACGCGCCAACTCGCGCAACCACGCGATCACCGGGCTCGTCCGACGCGTAGCCAGGACAGTGAACTCGCGAGAGATGCACACGGGGCCCATCGTCTTGGCGATGGCCTCTTTGGAGGGAGGCTCACCGGGCCGACCGAAGAGGTGTGGCATGACCGCCGTACAACCCAGGCCCGCCACCTTGCGAGCGAAGTCGGCAACTTTGGGCGTGATCCCAGGGACTTCGGCCATGACGATCACCGCGGGCCCAGCTCCCATTCGGTACACGGCACGCGTCTTGCCGAGGAATGTTGTCCTCGTGCAAGTGAAGTCCGAGAGCGCCTCGCCGTGCTCAGGATACTTGACCACCGCCAGATGCTAGACGGACCTCGGGGATCCGGGGATCTACGATTCGGCCGTGACCGGATTCACCTCGACGCCTGCTCCCCATGCCTGGGCGTGACCGGCGTGAGCCACCGAGCGAGGTAACGGGGCGATCCAGCGAGCGCGATCGTGCGCTCGACGTTCTCTGCTCGCCAGAGCTGGAGCCGATGGTCGAGATGGTCGCGTTCTCTCCCTCGCCGGGGACCTACGAGGTCCGGGCGGTCGACGGCGCCGTCAGCTTCGCACGGATCCCCGATCCCACCGACATCAGTGGCGACATGCGGTACGTAGTCACCGCGGTCACGGGGAGGAACCCGCTCGAGCTGCAAGACCCCACGTGGCTCTCACCTCTGTCCGTCGAGCTGGCCAACCGGCAGCCGCGCCGGCAGGGTAACAGCTACCCCCTGGCGTTCGAGCGGATCGCCCAGCTGTTCGACCACCCTTGTGCACCCGACCTGTGCGTGCTTCACACCGCTGCCCACCGCCCCACCTCCCACCGCGGCGAGCACGGATCGTTGGACGTGGTCCAGTCTCGTGCCCCCCTGGTGGCCGCAGGTCCGGGTATCGCTCGTCGGGGTCTGGTCGACGGGTGGTGCCGGGTGGTCGACGTGGCCCCCACGATCCTGTCGCTGCTTGGCGCCCAGCCCGGCGTCGGTACCGGTCCGACGGGTCAATCCAATGGCGAAGTCCGCTTGGCCCGTCAGGACGGCCGGGTGATCTTCCCGTTGCTCGACCCGGCCACCGGAGTCCCGGATCATGTCGTCGTGGTCCTCATGGACGGCGCCAATGCCAACGTCTTGTACCACGCGGCTGTCGACGGAACGATGCCCAACGTCGGCTGGCTCGTCGACCACGGTACGGCGCTCGCCCACGGGGCGATCGCCTCCCTTCCCACGGTAACGCTGGCGAACCACACCAGCCTTCACACCGGATGCCATCCGGGCCATCACGGCGTCCTCCATAACGCGTGGTTCGATCGGGCGACGGACCGGCAAGTGGTGACGGAATCACCAGCCACGTGGCAGGAGTCCATGCAGTGGCTGTTCTCCGGTATCGAGACGATCCACGAGTCCGTGCACCGCCTCCGCCCCGGCGCACTCACCGTCTCGATCAACGAGCCGGCCGACCGCGGCAGCGACTACTCCACCATGGAACTGATGAGGCGAGGTCAGGTGAGACGTCTGATGGAGGGCATGCCCGACCCCCTTCCTCTCGCCGACGAGAGATGGATGGCCGAGTCCGAAGAGTTCCGGTGGGGATCGCTCGTAGACGCCAGCGCGCTCCGCCAGGCGACGTCGATCTGGGGCGGGGACCACCTGGGCGTGAAGTACCCGCTGCCCACGTTCACGTGGGTCAGCTTCTCGGTCACTGACGCGGCCTTCCACCATGGCGGTCCCCATTCAGAGATTGCCCAGGCCGCGCTCAAGGACACCGACGCTCGATTGGGCCAACTCATCGCTGCCGTGGATCGCCGCGGGGTATTGGATCGAACGACGTTCTTCCTCGTCGCCGACCACGGTATGGAAGAGACGGCTGAACACTGTCCCGGAGACTGGGGCGTCGCGCTGGCGGCGGCCGGGGTCGCCCACCGAGACGAGGCCTCGGGATTCATCTACCTCGGAGGCCCGGGGACCGCTTCGGGACCGGCGTGACGGAGGGGGGCCGGTGAACGTCGACCCGCGGGCACCGGTGCTGGTAGGAGTGGGAACCGCAGCGCGTGCCGCCGAGCCCATCGAGCTGATGGAAGAGGCGCTGCGCTCGGCCGCCGCCGACGCCGGGGATCCGGGCCTGCTGGCTGCGGTGGACCGCATCGCCGTCCCCAAGGGGACGTGGGGGTATGCGGACCCCGCCCGCCTCGTCGCCGGGCGGGTGGGAGCCAGCGCGGCCCGCACCCATCTGGGGGAAGTGGGCATCTCCCAGCAGACGTTGATCAGTCAAGCTCTCAGGGCAATTGCCGCCGGCACGTCCGAGGTGGCGGTGGTAATGGGAGGGGAAGCCCGGAGCTGGGCCCGCACCCCCGGGGCCCGGGAGACGGCGCAGCCCGATGCCGTTCCCGACGTCGTCGAGACCCGTGAACCGGAGTTCTTCGCCGCTCCGGAACTTGCCGCCGGGATCCTGGTACCTCCGGTCCAGCAGTACGCGCTCATCGAGAACGCCCTCGGCCACCACGAGGGCCGATCCACGGCAGAGCACAGGGCCGAGATCGCCGAGCTGTGGGCCCGCATGAACCAGGTGGCCCGTGGGAACCCCGACGCGGCCTTCGGCGAGCCCCGGACGGCCGAGGAGATCGACTCGCCGGGTCCGAGAAACCGCCCCCTGTCGTTCCCCTACAACAAGTGGCACGCCAGCCAATGGACCGTGGACCAGGCCGCGGCGCTCCTCATGTGCTCGGCCGGGGCGGCCCGCCAGCACGGAATTCCGGCGGACCGATGGATCTTCCCACTGGTCGGCATCGACGCCAATCACTCAGTGTCCCTCAGCCGGCGCCGGTACCTCCATCGTTGGCCGGCCATGGAGGTGCTGGGTCGAACCGCCTCCGAGCGAATCGGACGGCCCATCGCCGGGGTCGAGGTCATCGAGGTCTACTCGTGCTTCCCCGCCGCCGTTCGGGTGCAGCAGCGTGAGCTCGGGCTGCCCGTCGACGGGGCTCCCACGGTCACCGGCGGCATGGCCTTCGCCGGCGGTCCGTTCAACAACTTCGTGTACCAGGCGACCGCGGCCGTGGTCGCAAGGCTTCGGTCCGAACCGGACGTCCTCGGGGTCGTGACCACGGTATGCGGGCTCCTCACGAAACCGGGGCTGGCGGTCTGGTCGGCACGGCCGGACGGACGACCTCCGCTCATCGACGACCTGGCCGACGCCGCCGCCCGCGCCACCCCCACGGTCACCGTGCTCGACAGCCATGACGGCCCGGCGACGGTCGCCTCTTACACGGTCACCTTCGACGGGACAACCCCGGTACGGGTGGCTGTCGTGGCCGACGTGGCGGCAGGGAACGGTGGTCCGGCACGGTGCGTGGCCGTCTCGGACGACCCGGACCTGGCGGTCGAACTGACCGCAGCATCCGGTGCCGCCGACCGATTCATCGGATCGACGGTTGGCGTCCGGGGCCTGGCCTTCTCACCATGAGCAACAACGCCTTCTCACCGTGAGCAGGACGGCGGGCCCTCCGAGGGCAGCGGGTCAGACCGGTTCCCAGTCCGTCCCGGTCCAGCGAGCCCGGCTCGCCCATTTTGCTCCGTCCCAGTACCACCTCGAGCCCTCGTCACCCTCGGGATCGGGGTACCAGCCCGGCGCTGAATGGCTGACGACGTCGAGGGCCGTGACGGCGGGTCGTCGGTCGCCACCCTGATCGGCCGGCATCGTCGAGGGCACCTTCGGAACAGGTCCGGCCGGACTCAGAGTTGGACCCACGTCGAACCTGGGCAGGACGGCACCAGCGCCAACCGAGCCGTAGGGCGCAGGGGAGACAGTCGGGTCCACCCCGATCGCCGTGGCCACGCCACTCAGGCTCTCGGTGTTGGCCGCCGTCCCGACACCGCCGTACGCCATGACCGGGGCGGACGCACCGGCGATGGCCGCCTCCACCGCCGCACGCTGCTCACCACGGATCGAGGTCTTCCGCTGGCACTGGCGGCACACCAGCCGGTGCCGGCGAGGAAGCGGCACGATCGGGATGAAGAACAAGGTAAGCCACGTCGTCGTCGTCACCAGGACGTGAGGGCCGACGCGCCCGCACCGAGCGCACTCCCGCAGCACCACCCCGCGCCCGTTGCTCCGCCGTCTATAGCCGAACAGGATGAACATGGCGGCCCTCCCCTCCCCGCGGTCACGGTACTCCCGGTCGCCCTGTCGTGTCACCCGGTTCACCCGGGTCCGGCGAGACGGTCGTCCCATCCACCACCGGGCCGGTCTCGGTCTCCTCCGACGTGTGCCTGGCGACAGGCCGTGGGTAGCGTGGCTCCCGATGCCTCCCCCGGCAACCCTGCCTCCCTCTGGGGCCCTGCCTCCCAAGCCCCGGTCCGGGGGCCTCGTCGACCCCCGCCTGGCCGCCAGGGTCACCGTCACCCGTCGCTACCTGGTCGTGGCGGTCGTCGTCGGGCTGGCGGCCACCGCCTGCGTGGTGGTCCAGGCCGTCCTCCTGGCCGCGGTGATCAGCCGGGTGCTCCTCCACGGTGCCGACCTGGGCTCGGTCACCCCCCTGCTCGGAGGGCTGGCCGCGGCGTTCGCCGCTCGGGCCGGGTGCGCGTGGGCCGCCGAAGCGGCGGCGGCCCGGACGTCGGCCACGGTGACGTCGGTCCTGCGGCGCCAGCTCGTCCGGCACGCCCTCGACCTGGGCCCCACGTGGCTGGCCGGCGAACGCGCCGGTGAGCTGTCCCTCAGCGCCACCCGGGGCACGGCCGCCCTCGACACCTACTTCGGCCGCTACCTCCCCCAGGCGGTGCTGGCGGGGCTCGCCCCCCTGGGCATCCTGGCCTGGGTGGCATGGACCGACTGGATATCGGCTCTCGTGCTCCTCGGAGTCGTGGCCCTGGTGCCCGTGGCCATGATCTGGACCGGCCGGGAGTCGTCCCGGCACACCCAGAGGCAGTGGCGACGGCTGTCGTCCCTCTCGGCCCGTTTCCTCGAGCTGGTCCAGGGCTTGCCGACCCTCCGGGCGTTCGGTCGGGAGGCCCACGGCCGCCGTGAGGTCGCCGCGGCCGCCGAAGGACTGCGGGTCACGACCATGAAGACCCTTCGCGTCGCCTTCCTGTCGGCGCTGGCGATGGAGTTCCTGGCCGGGATCGGCACCGGCCTGGTAGCCATGGTTCTCGGACTCCGCCTCCTGGGTGGTGGGGTATCCCTCGCCACCGCTCTGGCCGTGCTGCTCGTGTCACCCGAGGTCTTCTTGCCCCTGCGCCGCGCCGGGGCGGAGTTCCACGCCAGCGCCGAGGGCCGGGCCGCGGCCCAGCGCATCTTGGACGTGCTCGACCTTCCTGCCGGCGGCACGCCCCACCCCGGAGCTGCCGACGGGTGGGGCGACAGTCCGCCGGTGCCCGATCCGGCCGGGGTGCCCGATCCGGCCCGCGACGCTATCCGGCTGTCCGGCATCACGGTCACCTTCCCCGGCCGAGGCGAGCCGGCGCTCCGCGGTTTCGATCTGGACGTCGCGCCGGGCGAGCACGTGGCGCTGATAGGACCGTCAGGCGCCGGGAAGTCGACCGTGATCGGCGTCCTCATGGGGTTCGTCCGTCCCGACGAGGGGACCGTCCACGTCGGCGACGTCGACCTCGGCGCGGTGGCTCCCGCCTCGTGGCGCCGCCACGTGGCGTGGGTGCCCCAGCGCCCCCACATCTTCACCGGGTCCCTGGCCGACAACCTCAGACTGGGTGACCCAGGGGCCACGGTCGAACGGCTGGAGTGGGCGTGCTCCCTGTGCGGGCTCTCCGAGCTGGTGGCCGGGCTTCCTGACGGTCTCGCCACCCCGGTCGGTGAAGGGGGGCTCTCCATGAGCGCCGGCGAACGCGCACGCCTCGCTCTGGCTCGTGCCGTGCTACGGGACGCCCCGGTGGTGCTCCTGGACGAGCCGATGGCCCATCTCGACGTCGGGACCGAAGTCGAGCTCCGTGCCCGCCTGGCGCCGTGGTTCGAGGGGCGCACCGTGGTGGTGGCGGCCCACCGCCCCGAGCTGGTGTCCCGTGTGGACCGTACGGTTCGGCTCGGATCCGCCGGCACCGGCTCGTTCCCGCCGGGAGCTCCCTACCCCGTGGACGCCGCCTCCACCTCTGTTGGCGGCATCGGCATCGGAGGTGGAGGCGACGGGGACGACGGGGACGACTGCGACGGTGACGGCCCTGATCCGAGCCACGAGGGAGAACAGGCCGCCGGGGTCCCGCGGTGAGCGACGTCGCGGACCTGCCGGCCTCCGAGGTCTTCAGGCGACTGGTGCGGGTCGGCCGCCCCACACTGGGTCGGCTGGCCCTGGCCTCCCTCCTGGGCGTGGCCGCGGCCATGGCTACCGTGGGGCTCCTGGCCGGCTCGGGCTACGTGGTCGACCGGGCGGCGTTCCGGCCCGGGCTCGGAGCCATCGCCGGGATCCTGGCCTCGGTCGAGGTCCTGGCCTTCCTGCGGGGTCCCCTTCGCTACGGTGAGCGACTGGTCGGCCACGACGTGGCATTTCGGACGCTCGGTCGTTGGCGGGTCTGGCTCTACGACCGGCTCGAACCGCTCTCCCCCGCCGGCCTGAGGGCGTGGCGCAGCGGGGACATCCTCACCCGGGCCACCGGCGACGTGGACACCTTGGGCGACCTGTACCTTCGCTGCCTCCTGCCGGTGGCGACGACCGTGGCCGCCTCGGTCCTGGCCGTGGTGGTCGAAGCACTAATCCTCCCGACCGCCGGGCTGGTCTTGGGTGTGAGCCTCGTCGGGGCCATGGTGGTCACCCCCCTGGTGGCCCTGTACCACGGCGGCGGGGCTACGGCCGCCCGGGAGGCCGAGCTCGAAGGGGAGTTGTCCGCCCAGGTGGTGGACCTGGTCCAGGGGGCTCCCGAGCTGATGGCCTTCGGTCAGGACGGGGCGTACCTGGGCCGCATCGAAGCCGTCGACGCCGAGCTCACCGCCCTGGCCCGCCGCCGGGCCCTGGCCGCGGGGACCACGTCCGCCGCGTTGGTGGTATGGGTGGGGGTAGCCGTGGTGGGGGTGCTCGCCGCCGGAGTGGCGGCGCTCCGGGCCCATCACCTGGAGCCGGTCATGCTGGCCGTGCTCCCGCTGGCTGCGGTGGGAGCGTTCGAGTCCGTTCCGATGCTGGGCACGGCCGCCCTGCGGACCCGGCAGGTGGTGGCCGCCGGTCGCCGGTTGCTCGCCGTCGACGCCGTCCCGGTCCCGGTGCACGATCCCGACCATCCCGACACCGTGCCCGAGGGGCGCTTCGAAGTGACCGTCGAGCAGGCCCACCTGCGCTATCGGACCGACCTCCCCTGGGTCCTTCGGGGCCTGGACCTGACCCTCCCGGCCGGCAGCCGGGTGGCCCTCGTCGGGGCCAGCGGCTCGGGCAAGACGAGCGTGGTGAACGTCCTCCTGCGCTTCTGGCCCCTTGATTCGGGGAGGGCCACCCTGGGGGGGTCGGATCTCGAGCGCCTGGCCCAGGCTCAGGTCCGCCGGTCGGTGGCGCTCGTCGACCAACACGCCGTGCTGTTCGCCGGGACCATCCGCCAGAACATCGCTCTGGGGCGACCCGAGGCCGACGACGCGCAGATCGACGACGCCCTCCGCCGGGCCCAGCTGGCCGATTGGGTGCGCACCCTCCCCGATGGGCTCGACACTCCCATAGGCGAGGCGGGATCGCGGGTGTCGGGCGGCCAGCGCCAGCGGATCGCGCTGGCCCGAGCCCTGCTGGTGGACGCTCCGATCCTGGTCCTCGACGAGGTGACCGCCGGGCTGGACCAGCCCACCGCGGCGCGCCTGCTGGCCGACGTGCTGGCGGCATCGGACCACCGGACGGTGCTGCTGGTGACCCATCGCCACGCCGACCTGTCGGGGTTCGAGCACGTGGTGCGGATCGAGCACGGGCGGGCCGGCGCCGTGGCTTGATACGAGCCGAGGCGCCCCGGCTACGCTCGGCCGGTGCCGCTCGAGCCCATTGACTTCGTCAGGTCCTGGTTCCCCGCCCATGACGGGAGCCAATCGGCCACCTCGAGTGTCGCCGACCTCCTCGCACTGATGGAGGGCTTGCGCTCCAAGCCGAACCGGCGTCCGGAGCTGGAACGCTTTCACGATGCCATCAGCCACCATGTGGCAGCTCAGATCCTCTCGAGGAACCCTCCCTCGGTGTGGGACGCCGCCCGACGCATGACCGAGGCCGGGATCGAGCCGACAGCTGCGGGAGGGCTGTTGGAGCTCACCCTCACCGGCCAGATCGCCGCGCTGCCCGAGGGCGGTACGGAAGTCGACCTCGAATCCTACCGGTCGGCCCTCGACGCCCTGCCCCCTCCGAGTGACGACGACATCGCCGAGGCGATGGTGGAGATCGTCAACCGTCACCGGGTGACCACCCTCGACGGCCTGCGCGACGAGCTCTTCTCGGCGCTCCACCTGCCTGGAGCCGTCGCGCCGTTCCAGACAATCGTCGACCGGATGCTCGAGACGCTCATCAGCGACGACGGACCGCTCCGCCTGTTGACCGAAGACCGGGTGGTGGATCGTCGTCAGCTCACCGCCGACGTGGTCCTCACCCATCAGGTGACTCGGGACGAGATCACCGACGACATCCTCGACGCCACTGTCGATCTCGAGGTCATTGCACCCGATGACGAGTTCGAGGTCGTCCTGGAGGGCATCGCTGGGCCTGGTGAGGCAGTACCGGTGCACGTGGACGACGCCGGGCCCCGCACCGATCCCGAGCGAAGGCGACTCTGGTGGCACGGTCCCGACGACTGGCTCAGCCAGTGCCCCGACGGTGCGGTGGTCGCCGTCCGTCGCCAGGGCGGCTCCGTGCTGATCGAAGCCCTGCCAGCCGAACCCGAGCCCGATGCCGCCCTGGTCGAATCCGTGCGCGCCGCCTACGACGGAGAGGTCGCCGAGCCCGGCCTCCCGGCGGCGGTGATGGACGTCGTGCTGACCGTGCTCGTCGACCATCCCGACGCCTTCGCCGTCCCCCGCCCTCCCCTGTGCCAGATCTTCGCCGCCGCCGGGCTCGAGATCCGGGGGTCCGAACTTGCCCATGACCCCGAGCTGTGGTCCGCGTCGGCCAGTCTTCGTCGCCTGGGGAGGGTGGCAGGCCGGCTGAACCACGACTGGGACGGCACCAGGCGGGTGGTGGAGCTGGTCGAGTGCTATCTCGGCGAGGATCGGAGCTCCGCAGCCCTGCGGCCGTGCCTCGAGACCCTGGCCGATCCCGAGCTCCTCGAAGTGGCCACCGACGAGCTGTGCCACGAGTGCGCCGTGGATCAGGCATCCCTGGATCGTCTGGGAGCGTTCACCCGGTCGCTGGTCCAGCGCGCATCGGCAGCGACGCACGTGGCCGCGGCCCGGTACCTCGAAGCGGTGGTCGCCGAGACACACGAGGACCCCCTGGCCGCCCACGCCGCCCTCGAGATCGCCGTCGAAGCCGACCCGCACTGGGTCCCCGGGGTGGCCCGCCTGGCGTGGTACAGGTCGGACCGGGGCGACGCCGATGGCGCCCTGCAGCTCTTCGCCCAGCTCGAACGCGAGGGCATCACCAGCTCGGACCGCAGGGTCATCGAGAGGGCGCTGGGCCATGTCGGCACATCGCGGGGCACGTCGCGGGACCAGTCGCCGGGCCAGGCCACGGGCCAGCCGGCGGGGAAGCCCCCGGGGAGGAACACACCATGCTGGTGTGGGTCGGGAAGGAAGTTCAAGCACTGCCACTTCGGACAGGCCACCATGCCGCCACTCGAAGAGCGCGCCGAATGGCTCTACCAGAAGGCCGTCAACTACGTCCACCACGGTCAGCGAGAGTCCAGGTCCGACCTGGTCTCGGTGGCCCTGGCCCGAGCCGGCCTGGATACATCGGACGATATGACCCTCGAGACCCTCCAGGGGCAAGTGGTGAAGAAAGCGGCCGGTGACCCCCTGGTGCTGGACCTGGTGCTCTCCGAGATGGGCTGGTTCTCCTGCTTCCTGGCCGATCGGTCGGCCCTGCTCCCCGACGACGAGGCGCTCATGGGCGAAGCATGGGAGCTCACCGATCGGACGTTGTACGAGATCGTGGCCGCGCGCCCGGGTGAGGGGCTCACCTTGCGTGACCTGCGGTCGGCCGAGACCGTCGAGGTCCGCGAGCGATCGTTCAGCCAGCAGGGGCGTGTCGGTATGGTCTTCTGCGGACGGGCCGTCCCCGTGGGCTCCACCCACCAGCTCATCGGCGGGCTCTTCCTGGTACCCCCGGGGCAGGAGGCCGACGTCCTGGACCTCCTCGACGAGGCCGATGCGATCGAGATCGCCGCGTACATTGCCCGTTCCGAGCGGCCCACCGTGCTCCAGAATCGCGAAGGTGAGCCGCTCACACTCCAGACCGTCACCGTGAAGGTGGCAGACCGGGTGGCGATGCGCGAGGTGCTGGCCCGGCACTACGAGCCCGACGACTCCCCGCCGGACACCGACGATCCGGCCGGATCGGCTACACGCTGGGTGGAGCTGCACGACATCGGAGGTGGGGAGAACGTGCTCCGGGCTCGGCTCCGCCTGGTCGACGACGAGCTGACGATCGAGACGAACAGCGAGGCCCGGGCCGAGCGAGTCCTCGGGGTGCTCACCGGTGAGGTCGGTCCGATCGAGCTCGTGAGCCGGAAGAGCACGCCGATGCGGACCTTCGCCGACGCGGCGGCAGCCCGTCCTGGCGGAGCCACTCCGAAGGCTCCCCAAGAGCTGTCCGACGAGGAGAGGGCGGCGGTCGAAGAGTGGCGGGCTCGCTACGAGGAGCGCTGGTGCGACGAGGCGATCCCCGCCCTTCAGGGCCTGACCCCTCGCCAGGCCGCGGCCGACCCGAGCCGCCGGGAGTCGCTCGAACGGCTCCTGCTCAGCTTCGAGCACGACTTTGGCGGCGACCCTGAAGGTGCGCCGACGTTCACGATGCGCCCGGCGCGGCTCCGTTCGTTGCTCGGCATTGGCGACCCCGACGCCGAGAGTCTGGACGGCGCACCGGCGCCGGGAGGCAAAGGAAGGAAGAAGGGCCGGGAGCGGTGATGGCCGCGACCGGCGCCCATCAGGCGGCACAGCCGGGTGGGAAGTCACCGGTCGCCGAGCCCACCTGGGGCATCGTCGAGCTTTCAGACCTTCGACGGTTGGCGGTGATCTCCCCCCACTTCGACGATGCGGCGATGGGCGCCGGCTACCTGATCGCCAGCTACCCGGGCACCGTCGTGATCACCGTGATGGGCGGGAGACCACCGGCGTACCCGGCCGTGCCGTCCCCATGGGATGCCGCCGGCGGGTTTGCGACCGGCGACGATGTTGTCGCGGTCAGGCGCGAGGAGGACCGGAGGGCCATGGAGGTGCTGGCCGCCGTGCCGCTCTGGCTGGACTTCCCCGACCACCAGTACCTGGCACCGGAGGACCGGCCGACGGCGACGGAGATCGCTCCGGTCCTCCGCTCTGCGCTGGTGGACGCGGACCCGACGGCCGTGTTCTTCCCGATGGGTCTGGGGAACCCGGACCACGACGTGACCCACGAGGCGTCGCTGCTCGTGCGCCAAGAGCTCGACCACCTCGCCTGGTTCTGTTACGAGGACCACGGCTACAAGCATGTTCCGGGGCTCCTGGCCTGGCGGGTGGCCCGGCTGCTACGGCACCGGCCGTGGCCGACCCCGGCGATCGTCCCCCACGAGGAGGACGAGGAGCGCAAACGCCGGGCCATCTGGTGCTACACCAGTCAGATCGCACCGCTCGAGCGGGACCACGCGCTCTCGGCGCGCATGGCCGGCCGGGTCCCCGAGCAGTACTGGCGTCTGGATCCACCCCCCGAGGGCTGGGAGGTGCTGGCCGACCTGGTCTGAACGGCGCCGGCCTGGAGACACCACGGTGACGAGGAGGGCCGGAGCTACGATCGGCTGGAACGATAGGAGGGCCGGAATGGCTGGCACTGGTGGCCCACCCGGGTGGTGGATCGCTTCGGACGGGAAGTGGTATCCACCCGAGCTCCACCCTACGGTGAGGGCGGAACGGGCGATCTCCGAACCTTCGGTAGTGTCCCCGGGCACTGCCTTCGGTGCTTCCCCCGAGTGGCCAGGCGCGACCACTCGGGCACCAGTGCCGTACCAGTACGGGCCGAGCCGGGGGTCGTTCAGGTACGCCCTCTATGGAAGCCGGGTCATCGCGTACGTCGTGGACGCATTCGTGACGGGCGTGGCCATCTGGATGGCCATGGTGCTGAGCTTGGCCGTGACCCGCTCGACCGGGGTCGGAGTCCTACTCGCCATCGCCTTCGCTCTCTGGTACCACGTGTGGAAGCTCGGGACCTCAGGGCAGACGTGGGGGATGCGTGCTCTCAAGATCTCACTTGCCGACAAGTCCACCGGCAAGCACCCGGTTGGGATCGGCCGTGCCCTGCTGCGGGCGTTGCTCGCGTTCGTGATCACCTGTATCCCCTTCGGGATCTTCGTGGATCTCCTCTGGCCGTTGTGGGACCCCGACAAGCAGACCCTCCACGACAAGACGGCATCGACGGTGGTCATGAACGATGCTTGACGGACCCGCCGGCGCTTCTTCCCGCCGGAATGAGCCGGCCCGGCGGCCTGGAACCTGAAGCCCGGCCGACACTCCGGCCAGGTCGGCAAATCGCCCCACGAGCTCAGCTCATCGGCAATTGCGCTGGCCGACCGGCCTGCCCCCTGGAGCAACCAGCCTCGAAAGCACGGTGTGGCGACAGTGAACGCCGGGAACACCTGACCACCGGGTGCCAGCACCCATCGCGCCACCACCCGTGTTGGCAGAGGGCCCAGCGAAACTGAACGGGACCGGGACCGGCGAGCACCACCGGGCCCGCCGGGGGCAGCCGGTCAGACGTTGATGCGGGACATGTGCTCCGACGCGTACCGGTCCCCGGCCGCAACGCCCTTGGGCGCCACCGCCTCGATCGACGCCAGGTCCTCGGCCGAGAGGTGGACGTCGAGGGCGGCGACGTTCTCTTCGAGATAGCTCCGCCGCTTGGTTCCGGGTATCGGGACGATGTCGTGCCCCTGGGCCAGCACCCAGGCCAGGGCCAGCTGTGACGGCGTCACGCCCTTCTCCTCGGCCAGAGCCTGCACCTGGTGGACCACGTCCAGGTTCTTCTGGAAGTTCTCGCCCGAGAACCGCGGCGAGAAGCGACGGAAGTCGTCCTCGGCGAATTGATCCGGCGACGTGATGGTCCCCGACAGGAAGCCCCGACCCAACGGGCTGTACGCGACGAACCCGATGCCCAACTCCCGGATCGTGTCGAGCACGCCGTCTTCAGGGTCCCTGGTGAACAGGGAGTACTCGCTCTGAATGGCCGACATGGGATGGGTGGCGTGCGCCCGTCGGATGGTGCCCGGGGCGGCCTCGGATATCCCGAGGTACCGGACCTTGCCGGCTTCCACCAGCTCGCCCATCGCCCCCCAGGTCTCCTCCACCGGGACCGACGTGTCCACCCGGTGCTGGTAGTACAGGTCCACGTGGTCGACCCCGAGGCGCTCCAGGGAGGCGTCGATGCACCGGCGGACGTAGTCGGGCTTCCCGTTGATCCCCACCCAGGAGCCGTCGGGTCGGCGCTCGTTGCCGAACTTGGTCGCCAAGATCACCTCGTCCCGCCGTCCGGCGATCGCCCGGCCCACCAGGCGCTCGTTCGTGAACGGGCCGTACATGTCGGCGGTGTCGAGGAACGTGACCCCGAGCTCCAGCGCCCGGTGGACGGTGGCGATCGACTCGTCGTCGTCGGCGGCCCCGTAGGACTGGCTCATCCCCATGCACCCGAGCCCCAGTGCCGACACTTCGAGCCCCTGCGTTCCCAGACTGCGCTGCTCCATCAGATCACTGCCCTCCTCGTCGGTTCGCTCCGTACGTCGAGAGACATCCGGCCGGTTGCCACCCTGCGGGCCACCCTAGGGCCGACCACTCCCCGACCGTGCCGCGCCGCTGCTCCGCTGTGCCGCGCCAGCGGCTGCGACACTGACCTGGGCGCGCGAATCCCGTTTGCGTAATCCGGCCACGTCGGTACGCTGGTGCGATGCCCACCCGCCAGGTCGCGGCACCCACCCGCCACGCCGCGTCGCACGCCGGACAGGTGGCGACACCCGCCCGCCAGGCGTCGGTGATCCCCGCCCCCGACGGTGCGGTCTCCTCCGACGGGCGCCTGGCCCGGGGGGAGAGAACGCGCCTTCGAGTAGCCGAGGCACTGATCTCGCTGCTCCAGCACGGCACACCCCAGCCCACTGCCAAGGCGGTCGCCGCCAGGGCCGGGGTGTCGCTCCGCCTCGTGTTCCACCACTTCGAGGACATGGACGCCGTCTACCGGGCGGTGATCGCCGTCCAGGCCCAGCGCCACTGGGACCACCTTCGACCGGTCCCTGCGACCCTCGACCTGGTGGAGCGGGTGGAGAGGACGGTCCGCCGGCGCGGCCGCCTCTACGACGCCGTCGCTCCGGTCCGCCGCACCAGCGTTCCCCTGGCCGCCCACTCGCCCGACGTCGCCGACTGGATCCGCTCCACCAACGCCGTGCTGCGCGACCACGTGGCCTTCACGTTCGGACCCGAGCTGGGGCGGGCCGGCGACGACAGCTCCGACGTGCTCGACGCCCTCGACATGGCCGCATCGTGGGAGACGTGGGAGCGCCTGCGTCGTGACCAGCACCTGTCCCGCACCGCCGCCCACCGGGTGACCGCCCGCACCCTTCTCGCCCTACTCACCACCTTGGAGGCGTGATGGAGGCATTGAGGACGCCCGACGAGCGCTTCGAGGGACTGGTGGGCTTCCCGTTCGCGCCCCACTACGTCGAGGTCCCCGCCGGCGACGGCGATCAGGCGTCTCCGCCCCTTCGAGTCCACTACCTCGACGAACGCCCCGACGGGCCACCACCGGCCGAGACCGTCCTGCTCCTGCACGGCGAGCCCAGCTGGTGCTTCCTCTACCGCAAGATGGTTCCGGTCCTCGTGGCGGCCGGTCACCGGGTGGTGGCCCCCGATCTCGTCGGCTTCGGCCGGTCGGACAAGCCGGCCGACCGCCACGACTACACCTACGCCCGGCACGTCGAGTGGCTCCGGTCGGCGCTCTTCGACCAGCTCGACCTCTCCGGCCTGACCCTCGTCTGCCAGGACTGGGGAGGCCTGCTCGGCCTTCGCCTCGTGGCCGAGCACCCCGAGCGGTTCTCGAGGGTGGTGGTGGCGAACACCGGCCTGCCGACCGGTCACACCCCGATGAGCCAGGCCTTCATGGCCTGGCAGCGATTCTCCCAGGAGGCACCCGAGCTCCCGGTCGGTGCCATCGTGGGCTCGGGCACGCTCACCGACCTGGCCCCCGAAGTGGTCGCCGCCTACGACGCCCCGTTCCCCGACGAGCGGTACAAGGAGGGCGCCCGCCAGTTCCCGCTGCTGGTCCCGACCACGCCCGACGACCCGTCGACCGACGACAACACCCGGGCCTGGGCCTCCCTGCGCCGCTTCACCAAGCCCTTCCTCTGCGCATTCAGCGACGGCGACCCGATCACCGGCGGTGGCGACCGGGTGTTCCGGGAGGAGGTCCCCGGCGCCGCCGGCCAGCCCCACACCACCATCGCCGGCGCAGGCCACTTCCTCCAGGAGGACCGAGGAGAGGAGCTGGCCGCGGTGGTCGCCGACTTCATCGCCGCGGCGGCTCCCGGCTGATACCACCGGCCTGGCCCGCCTACTCCCAGGGAGGCGCGCCGTCGGCCTCGGCCGCGCCCCGGCGGCGGACCTCGTCGACCGACGGTGCGGGGTACTCGTCGGTCCCCGGGCGCCAGCCCAACGCCACCTTCTGCATTCCCGGGCCAGGGCCGGACGGGCCGTCGGTGGCCCACACGTGGCAGGTGTCGGCGAACCAGGCGCTCCCGGCCTGGGTCATGGCCACTTGCGTCCTGGTGGCATCCTGGAGGCGGGTAGCCGCCGAGGCCACGGACTGGATGACCACCGGCCCGATGGTCCGGGCCAGGAGCTCCAAGTGGGTGCAGCCCAGCGACCGCCCGAACCGCTCCTGGACCGCCCGCGAGTAGCCCCGGGCCACGTTCAGCCCCACGAGGCCGGCGAAAGCCTCTTCGATGTCGGTGCACTCGGCATGGGGGAACCGGTGCATGCGGGCGGTCGCCGCGGTGATGGTGAGGTCCGGTCGGTGCACGGTGATCGCCAGCTCCATGTCGTGGACGTGCTCCACCCAGACCGTCCCGGCCGCCCAGGGGCGCTCGTCGCGCAACCGGCCGGTAACGTGGAACTCGTCACCCTCCTCGAACACCTCGAAGCTCATCTCCCGCCGGTGCGTCGGGACCGCAGGGTCGGGGCCGGTCTGGCCGGGGGACGGCGGATCTGATGGTGCGCTCATGGGCTCATCATGGCCCATCCCCTGAGGCCGGCGGGAGCTCCGGGACCCAGTTGAAGCCGTGCAGGACCGGCTCGCCGGCCCCCCACCCGATGGTGCTGACCGAACCGGTGGACAGCCGGAGCCGCCAGTCGAGGCCCTCTCCGGTCCCGAGCGCCCAGGCCACGGCGGCCTTGATCGGCGACACATGGCTCACCACCACCACGTCACCGTCGTCGCCCCGGGCGCCCCGCCCGGGCTCGGCGAACAGACCGGCACACGCGTCACGCACCCGCTCGGCCACCTCGCCCAGGGACTCGCCTCCGGCCGGGCGGTAGCTGGGATCGCTCCTCCACCGTCGCCAGACCTCGGCCGGGACGTCACCGAGGGGCCGGCCTTCGTGCTCCCCGTAGTCCACCTCCACCCAGCGTTCGTCGACCTCCACCGGCACCTCGAGCCCCAGGGACTGGGCCGTGTCGAGCGCCCGCGCCAACGGGCTGGACACCAGCCTGGTCACCGGTCCGAGGTGGCGGGCCAGGGCCGCGGCCTGAAGACGGCCCAGTGCGGTGAGCGGCACATCGGTGCGGCCGAGGAGGAGGCCCGAGGCGTTCGCCGTCGCCTCACCGTGGCGGACCAGGACGAGCATGCCCGGTCAGGCCGACGTCCGGACCAGGATCCGACCGCACTGGTCGCAGGTGACCACGGTGCCGGGCGGCTGGTGGCGGAGCCGGTCGACTTCGGCCGATGGCAGCTCGAGATGGCACCCGTCACACCGGTTCCCGACCAGCCGCGCCGCCCCGACCCCGCCCAGTCGGGCCCGCAGGACCTCGTAGTGGTCGAGCAGGGCCGTCGGCAACCGCGCCGCCGCCACTCCCCGGGCATGCTCGACGTTGGTGATCTCGGCCTGGGCCACGGCGTCCGACGCCGCCAGCGCGGCGCGCAGCGAGCCGGCCACCGTCTCGAGCTGGGCTCGCTCGTCGGCCAGTCGGGCCAGCTCGGCGTCGAGAGGCTCCTGCTCCTCCATGACCGCCAGCTCCGCTTCTTCGATCTCGGCCCGATGTCGGGCGAGCTGGTGGATCTCGGCGTCGAGTGCCTGGAGGTCACGGGCTGCCGATCCCCTCGAGCCGTACAGGCGGTCCTCGAGTTGCCGGTGGCGGGCCGACAGGGCGGCCACTTGGGCTTCCATCTCCCCCTGGCGGTCGAGCAACACCCGGCGGCGGTCCTCGACGTCGGCGACCTGTGCGTCCACCTGGCGCAGCCCGGCCTCGGCGGCCACCAGCTCCCTGCGCTCGGGCAAGGCCGCCCGCCGGTGCTCCAGCCGGGCCAGCTCCAGGTCCAGGTCCTGGACCTGGATCAACAGGTCCAGGGGATCCTGAACGCCAGTGCCACCAGCGTCGCCCGCGTCGTCAACCACCGTCACCTCCGTTACCGTGCCCGTGACCACTTGTGGCCGAGGCCGTCTCCTCCCACTCCTCCCACACCCGCTTGGCGGCTCGAAGCCCACCCACCAGCGCATCGTCGGCCATCGACTCGGCCTCCTCCCACGAGCACCATCGGGCGTCGGGGCTCTCACCGGGCGGAGGTGCGGGGTCCTCGTCGGAACCTACCAGGAGGAACCGGAGGTCCAGGTGGGTATGACCGTTTGCCGCCTCGTGGACGTCGATGTGCACGAGGCGCGGCCCTCCGGGCCCATGCTGGAGCACGAGACCGGTCTCCTCCTCGGACTCGCGGTGGGCCGCTTCGGCCGGGGACTCACCGGGATCCACGTGGCCACCTGGCTGCATCCAGCGCCCCAACCGGCGGTGCCGGTGCAGCACGGTGCCCCGCCGACCGACCACGATTCCCGATGCGGTCACGTGCACCGGGTCGGCGGTCTCGTCACAGGGACGGGTCAGGCGGCCCAGCTCGACCAGGAAGCGGGCGGCCGACGACGCCTCACGGGCATCGGCCGGGTGGTGGCCCGACACCAGCGCGGCCAGGGTCGTAGGAGAGCAGGGACCGTCACCGGCCAGGACCGGCTGGACGTGGCCGGAGACGACCGTCACCACACGGCCGGAGACCCGGACCCGGTCCTCGCCGACGTCCACCCGAAGGACCCCGCCCCGGGAGGAGCGTTGGGCGGCCACGAGCGTCGCCCGGCCCAGCCGGGCGGCCCAGTACGGGCCGAGCAGGCACTGGGCCGAGCCGGTCACCGGGTCCTCGTCGATGCCGACGGCGGGAGCGAACACCCGCAGCACGTAGTCGGTGCCGGCGGTGCTGGCCCGAGCGGTGACGTAGAGGGCCCGGAAGTCCAGGCCGGCCAACGTCGCCAGGTCCGGGGTGACCCCGACGACCGCCGCTTCGTCCTCCAGGACAGCCACCAGGTCCTTGGCCCCCCGCCACCACTCGACGACCGCCGCCGAGAGGGCCGCCGGGAGCACGCTCGGAGGATCCCGGACCGGGGTCGGCGGGTCGGTGGGAAGGTCCAGCTCGATCTCCCCGGGGTCGGTCCCCACCGTGGCCGTGAGGCGTCCACCCCGGGTGGCAAAGCACACCGTGTCACCGGGACCGAGCGCTCCCCTGGTGGCCAGGGCGTGGGCCGTGGCCAGCGTGGCGTGACCGCAGAGGTCCACTTCGGTGACCGGGGTGAACCAGCGCAGCACGTACGACGCGGGTGGGTGGTCGTCGCCCCGCCCGCTCTCGGGCCAGGCGAACGCCGTCTCGGAGATGCCCAGCTCGGTGGCGAGACGTTGCATCCACCGTTCGTCGGCCGCGCCCTCCAGCAGGCAGACCGCAGCCGGGTTCCCCCCGAAGGGACGATCGGTGAAGGCGTCCGCCCACACCAGCGGCGCCCGACCCTGGGGCCGGCCGGAGTCGGGAGTGGCGCCCTGGTCGATGCCGACGATGCTACCGATCCCCGGTCGGGCGCGCCGTATTGCCCGGTGGCGGCATCGCCCCGGTGGCGGCATCGCCCCGGTGGCGGCGTAGCGTCGGGATCCCATGTCCTCCAACGAACGCGCCCCGACGTTCACCGTGGCCAACTTCAACCTCCACGCCGGCATCGACGGCTGGGGCCGCCCCTTCGACGTGGTGGCGGCGTGCCGAGCCCTCGACGCCGACGTCGTGGTGCTCGAGGAGTGCTGGACCCCGGCCGGCCGGCCCGAAGCAGGGCAGGCCGTGCTCGTGGCCTCGGCGTTGGGCTACGCCGTGGTCGAGGAGGCCTTGGCCACCGGGCGGCGGGCCGCTCCCCACGAGGGCGCCGATCATCGGTGGATGCGGTCCTGGGACTGGCGGGGAGGGTCCCACGCCATCTACCTCGACGGAGAGCGCCCCCTCGGTCGAAGGACCTCGGGCTCGGCCCGCTTCCAGACGGCCGAGTCCGGCGCCTGGGGCATCGCCGTGCTGTCCCGGCTCCCAGTGGTCGACCGGGCGGTCGTGGAGCTGGGACGGCTGCCCCGTGACCGGGCCCGAAGGGTCGTGCTCGTCACCGTCGTCGACGTCGGGGGCACGAAGGTCACGGTGGCCGGCACCCACATGTCGCACCTCTCCTACGGCTCGCCCGTCCACTTCCGCCGGTTGGGGGCCATCCTCGGCGCCCTGCCCGCGGTCGGGGACGGCCCGGATGCCAGCCCGGGTGCCAGCCCGGATGGCAGCCCCCCGGTCAGCCCCGTCGTGCTGGTCGGGGACATGAACCTGTGGGGCCCCCCGACGTGGGCCCTGCTCGGAGGCCGGCGCTGCGGGGGTGGACGGTGGCGGAGGGCCGTTCGGGGACGCACGTGGCCAGCGTGGCGACCCCACAGCCAGCTGGACCACATCTTGGTTCGTGGTCCTTTGACCGTCGAGCACGCCGAGGTGCTCCCCATGGCCGGTTCCGATCACCGCCCGGTCCGCGCCCGCCTCGCTCTCGACGGGTCGTCCCCCTAAGGTGAGCTTGGCCACCACTTCGACCCCGTGTGATCGAGTGAAGATGGCACGAACGACCCCAGCCGCAGATCCAGCACCAGCCGCAGATCCAGCACCAGCCCAGCGCCAGCTCGACCCCAGGAGGAAGTGCCCGTGAGCCCGTTCCCCTACGAAGACCGTTTCACCGTCCACCGGACCTTCCCCGAGATCGGCTCCCCCCGCGAAGAGGTGCTCTCGGAGCTGCAGACCATGGCGACCGAGGAAGATGCCCTCTGGGAGTCCGGCAAGTGCTCCGGCACCATGTACTGCGGCGACCACGACCACTACCGCTTCTTGAACGAGGCGTTCGGCCTGTTCGCCCACGTGAACGTGCTCCAGCGCGACATGTGCCCGAGCGCCACCAAGTTCGAGGCCGAGATCATCGCCATGACGCTCGACCTCTTCCACGCCGAGGCCGTCGCCGGCGACGACGCCACGCCGGCGGGGATCGTGACCACCGGGGGCACCGGCAGCATCAGCCACGCCGTCCTCGCCTACCGCGAGC
>JAJYWF010000070.1 GCA_021791635.1 Actinomycetes bacterium | reverse complement strand
CCAGGACCCGGGTGGCTACCAGTTCGTCGCTGCCGACGGCGGGGTGTTCAGCTTCGGCAACGCCACCTTCGCCGGGTCCCTGGGAGGCCAGGGAGTGACCGACGTCGTGGGGATGGCGAGCGCGTAGCCAACGTCGACGAGTGCTGATCCGACCATCCTTGTATGGGCGTGGCAGCAATCCTCACGACGTCGAGGACGTGAGTGATGCCGCCAACGAACGTCGATGAGGATCCGCACCAGGGCCGACCATCCCGGTGACGCCACCGGCGGTGCCGGCATCCATCGGCTGCGTCGTCCGGCGGAAGGTGGATGCGACATGGTGGGCGGGCAAGGGCAACTGGGTATCCGCGGCTGACCTGGTCACCGAGGTGACCGCACTGTCGGTCCTGGCTGCGGTCCTGGAGGGTCTTGCATTCTGGATTCCAAAGCAGTGGTGAGGCAGCAGGGAAGCGAGGGTGAGAACCTGATGCCGAAGAAGTGGGCGTTCCTTCCAGAGCAGACGTGCAGACGCCGTCCTTCAATCCGCACCTTTCCGGGGGGAGTGAAACGAATCCCACCGTTCCATACCCGGGCCGCACAGAGCGGACACTACCCGTGACGAGGGCCTGGCCATCCGGCGCCCGGTTCCGACCGGACGATAAGGTGGCCGGATGTCCAGGGGTCGGACGGCGCCGACCGGCGGGGGGGTATGACAATTGGGCGCACCCACCTCCGATGCGTTGACCGACGACACCCCGGCGACCGACGACACCCCGGCTACCGACGACACCCCGGCTGAACCGCCTACGGGCCCGGCGGTCTCCTCGTGGTGGGGGTGGGGCGCAACGGCGCTGGTGGTGGCCGTCTACTTCCTCCTGGCCGTGATCGTGTACTGGCACGTGTGGTCGGCCGACCCGGCCAACACGATGCAGCTGAACCCCGACAGCTTCGAGGATACGTGGCTCTTGGCCTGGGCTCCCTTCTCGGTGCTGCACGGCCACAGCCCGTTCTTCTCCAACTACGCCAACTACCCCTTCGGGATCAACATCCTCCAGCAGTCGAGCCAGCTGGCCCTCGGAGCGGTCTTCTCCCCGGTCACCCTGATCTGGGGCCCGATCGCCTCGTACAACGTCCTCATGACCTCGGCGATGGCGCTCACCGCCACCTCGGGGTACGTGTTCGTCCGGCGTTGGACCACGTGGCGACCGGCGGCCTTCGCCGGCGGGCTCCTGTTCGGGTTCTCGCCCTACATGATCGCCCAGACGAACGCGGGGCACTTGAACCTCTCCTTCCTGGCCATCCCGCCGCTGGTATTCCTCGTGCTCCACGAGCTGTTCGTCCGCCAGCGTGGCAATCCCCGGACCTGGGGTCTGGTGCTGGCCCTCCTGCTGGTCGTGCAGTTCTTCATCTCCACCGAGGTGCTCATCACCACCGTGCTGATCGGCGCCATCGGGGTGGTCGTGGTCATGATCTCCGGGCACCGGTCGATCCGGGACCATGCCGTCTTCGCCGTGAGGGGACTGGTCTGGGCGCTGGTCCCGTGCGCCGTGGTGCTGGCCTACCCGGCATGGTTCGCAGTCGACGGCACCAACCACATCGCCGGATCGATCCAGCTGGTCTCCCAGGCCTACCGGGCCGACCTGGCCGGGATCATCGCCCCGGACGTCCTCCAGCACTTCGCTCCGGCATCGATCACCAAGACCTCCGACCTGTTCGCCAACAGCTTCTCGGAGAACGGCTCCTACCTGGGCATCCCGCTCGTGGTGCTGTTGGGCGCCGGCTTGGTCTGGCTGCGCCGCTCCGCCGTCGTGGTGGTGGCGATCGTGATGGCGGCGATTGCCTTCGTCCTGTCGCTCGGCGGAGCGTTGGCGGTCACGGCCGCTCCCCAGATCAACCTCAACGGGAGCGCCCAAGGGGCGATACCGCTTCCCGAAGACCTCCTGAACAAGCTCCCGCTGGTGAGCAACGTGATCCCGTCGCGGTTCTCGCTCTACGTGGTCCTCTTCGCCGCCTTGGTCCTGGCGGTGGTCCTCGACGAGCTCCACCGGGTGCTGGGGGAGCTCCCCGTCGGGCAAGAAGGTGACCAGACCGCCACCGGTCGTGTACCGGTCTGGCGCCGATGGCTCCAGGCCCTCGCTCCATCGGCGGTGGGTGTGGCGGCGTTGGTGCTGCTTCTCCCGGCGTCCCCTGTGGGCACGGGAGTGGTCGTGGGCACGGTGGGACCGGTGCAGCCGCCGTTCCTCTCGCTGGCCGCCTACCGGAGCATCCAACCCGGGAGCGTGACCGTGCTCTACCCGTACCCCACCACGACCTTCTACAGCGGAGACGTGTGGCAGGCCCTTGCGGACATGCGCTTCAGGATGCCCGGTGGCTACTTCACCCTCCCGTGGGGGCCACAGCACCACATCGCTCACTCCCAGCAGCTCGGCTACTACAACGTCCCGACCCTCACGGCCATCACCCTCACGCGACTAGCCAACGGGCAAGTGCCGGCAGAGACCCCGGCCCTCCGCACCGCGCTGCTCGAGCAGTTCCGCAGCTGGGACGTGCAGAACGTGATCATGGTGCCCCAGGGTTTGGCCAACCCGACACAGTCCACTCAGTTCCTCACGTGGCTGCTGGGTCCCCCGACACACGTGGCCTACTCGATCCTCTGGGTCCACATGAAGTGGACTGCGGGCTCGTGTGCCGGAACCCCGCCGGCCTGCCTCGTCCGTTAGCGTCTCCCCCGAACGCCAGGGCCGCCGTGCCCATCGGCGGAGAGACGCGCCGAGCGCCGAGCGCCGAGCGCAGAGCGCAGACCGCAGGTTGCAGCGCACGAGGCAGAGGGAGGCCGCGGGTCGATGCCAGAGGGGACGAGCGATAGCGACGGCGAGCGGGACGCCGCTCCAGCCCGCGACGCCGCTCCAGCCCGGGACACCCGCCGAGATGCTGCTCCCAGGGGCCCCGCCGCGCCCCGCCGGGACGCCCCCCTGGACCTGTCGGTGGTCGTCCCCTTCTACAACCCCGGCGACCGCCTGCGCCCCACCATCGTGCAGCTTCTGAGCGAGCTCGAAGACACCCGGCAGAGCTTCGAGGTGATCGCCGTGTCCGACGGAAGCACCGACGGGAGCGCCCGGTCGGTCGACGACCTCGTTGGCGACCGGCTCCGGGTGATCGAACTGGACCGCAACTACGGCAAGGGCGAGGCCCTGCGGGTAGGCATGAGCTCGGCGACCGGGGGGTACATCGGGTTCATCGATGCCGACGGGGACATCGCGCCGTCCTTCATGGCCCGGTTCGCCGAGCAAGCAGCCCGGGACCACCCCGACGGTCTCCTGGGGTCGAAGAACCATCCGGACTCAGCCATCCACCCCGCCCCCGTCCGCCGGCTCCTCTCGGTGGTCTGGCAGTCGCTGGTGAAGCTGCTCTTCCAGTTCCCGGTCAGCGACTCCCAGGCCGGGATCAAGCTGTTCCGCCAGGACGTGGTCCGGCGCGCCCTGCCGCTGACCTCGCTCACCGGGTTCGCCTTCGACTTGGAGCTCTTAGTGGTGGCCCATGACCTGGGCTACACCGACTTCGTGGAGACGCCGATCGAGATCGCCGAGCGCGACTCCAGCACCGTCTCGTTACGCACCACGTGGCGCATGCTCACCGATCTGGGGGTGATCTTCTGGCGGACCAGGGTGCGGTCGAAGGTGCGCGACCGTCGCTCGCCAGCCGACGTGCCCCACCGCTCACCCCGGAGTGACGACGATGTCAGCGGGCCGCCCGCCGACCGGCACGACCCGACCGACGTGCCCGGTGGCGAGGTCCACGGGGACCACGGCACCGCGCTCTAGGGCCACCCACGCGGTGGTGCCACCGTCGAGGGCCACCGCCTCGGCGACACCGGGGAGGGAGACGGCGTGACCCGCAGTGAGCACCGCCGGACCCCCGACGGCCCCGGACACCGCCGGACCCCCGACGGCCCCGGACACCGCCGGACCCCCGACGGCCAGCGGCGTCAACGTGCCGCCACCGGCCACCCACACCGTCCCGTCCGGGCCCACGGCCAGGCCAGTCGGGTTGCCCGGCGTCGGGACGAAGGCCCCCGCGTCGAGCCCGGGGACGTCGACCGGGGTCACCCCGTCGGACCCGAAGTCGGCCACCAGCACGAGCGCCGGGTGCCGGGCGGTCCCGGGGACCACGGCCAGTGCGTCGGGCTCCTGACCCACCGGGACGGGGGTCCCGGGGGCCATCGTGGTCAGGTCGATCGGGGTGACGGTGTCGGACCCGAAGTCGGCCACCAGCACGAGCGCCGGGTGCCCGCCGGTCGCGGGGGCCACGGCCACGGCGTCGGGCTCCTGGCCCACGGGGATTGGCCGGCCGGCCCGCATGGTCCCGAGGGCCACCGGGGTCACCTCGTCGGCCCCGAAGTCGGCGACGAAGGCGATGCCGGCGCGCTTCGGCCCGCCGGGAGCCACGGCCACAGCGTCCGGCTCCACCCCGACCGTCACCGTCGCCGTCACCGAACCCGACACCGTGCTCACCACGCTCAGCGTGTCGTTGCCCCGGTTGGCCACGACCAGCTCACGCCCGCCGTCGGCCGGAGCCATGGCCACCGGCTCGCTGGCGGTGGCGACCGGGCTGCCCACCGTGCCCGCGGGGAGGTCCACCGGCGTGATGGTGTCGCCGGGGGCGCTCTGGAAGGACGTGTTGGCTATCCAGGCGATCCGAGCCGAGCCCGTGCCGGGCGTGGCGCTCGAGCCGGACGCCGTCCCCCCGCACGCGGCCAGCACCGCGCCCGCCACGAGCGCGCCCGTCATCACCGCACCCAGCCATCGGCCCGTGCCCTTCCGACGACCCGCACCCAGCCGTCGGCCCGTGCCCTTCCGACGACCCACGCCCAGCCGTCGCATCGCGCCCTCCCGACGACCCTTGCCGGCCGGTCGCCCGTCGCCCGCCGTCATCCGCGGGCGCACCCGCCCCCCGCCGCCCGGTCGGCCGGGCTCCATCCCGCAGCCGTGGTCACCGGGAAGAAGTCGCCGGTCGTGGGGTCCTGCACGTAGGGCACCGGGGCCGTCTCGCCCGACGCCAGCACGGCGACGGCGTCGAGGAGGGCGTCCACGTCGTCGGTGGTCGAGCCCAGCCCACAACTGGCCCGCACCGCGCCCGGGATCCGCCGCCGGTCACCGGCCATGACCTGCCGACGGGCCTCGGCCACGTCGGACGGCCCGAGGCCGAGCAGGCGCAGCAGGTAAGGGTGGGCGCAGAAGCATCCGTGGCGCACCCCGATCCCCCATTCGGCGCTGAGCCGGGCCGCCACCAGAGCGTGGTGGACTCCCTCGACGTCGAAGGTGGCCACGGCCAGCCGGTCCACGTCGGCGCGGTGGCCCACGTCGGCGGTGCCGGGCCCGGCGCCGCGGCGGATGCCGGCGCCGGCCGGCCCGAGGACCCGCACGCCATCGATGGCCCCGAGCCCGTCGACCAGGCGGGCCGCCAGGCGGGCTTCGTGGTCCATCACCTTCTCCCAGCCGATCTGCTCCAGCCCGTCCAGTGCGGCGGCGAAGGCTACGGCACCGACCACGTTCGGGGATCCGGCCTCCTCCCGCTCGGGCGGGTCGGTCCAGATGACCTCGTCGAGGTCGACCAAGTCGACGGCGCCGCCCCCGGCCAGGAACGGCTCACCCTCGGCGAAGGCCGCCCTGGGCCCGACGAGCGCCCCGGCTCCGAAGGGTGCGTAGAGCTTGTGCCCGCTGAAGGCCAGGAAGTCGGGACCCTTCGGGAGAGGGCGGTGGGGCGCGAGCTGAGCCGCGTCGCAGACCACCGGGATCCCGCGCTCGTGGGCGGCGTCGCACAGCTCGGCGATCGGCGGGAGCCAACCGGTGACGTTCGATGCTCCGGTGACGGCCAGGAGCTTCGGGGTGGGACCCTGGTCGAGCGCCGCCACCACGTCGGCCACACTGAACACCCCGTCCCCGTCGCACTCCACGTAGCGCCGGGTGGCGAAGCGGGCCCACGGCAGGAGATTGGCGTGGTGCTCGACCACGGTGGTCACCACCACGTCCCCCGGGGAGAGGTCGAGCCGGTAGGCCAGGTGGTTCAGGGCCTCGGTCGTGTTCCGGCAGATCACGGCCACGTCGTCGCCACCGCCGCGTCCGCAGAACTCGAGGATCCGACGCCGGGCATCCTCGTAGGCGGCGGTGGCAGCCCGCGACTTGAACCCCGCGCCACGGTGGACGCTCGAGTACATGGGGAGGAACTCGACGACCCGCTCGGCCACCGAGGTCATCGCCGGCGTGGAGGCGGCGCTGTCCAGGTCCCGGTAGGGACGCTCGGTCCCGTCCACGCAGGGCACCGAGGTGCCGGCACCGACCAGGTCGGCCAGCGGTGCGTGGCCGGCGGGCGGTGCGTGGCCGGTCGACGCGACAGGGCGCGCGCCGGAGGTGCTGGGCAGGGAGCTGGCCACGCCCCCAGCCTACGGATGCCGGGCACCCCGCTCGGCGTCGGAGGTCGGTCGGGGCGCGGCCGCCGCTCCGGATGTCACTCCCGGCCTCTACAGTCCCAGTCGAACAGACGTTTGGAAAGGTAGGCTCGGGACATGCTCACCGACGCCGGGATTCGGGAAGCCCAGAGGGCTCAGGACCTGACGATCGATCCGTTTAGCGAGGGCAATCTGGACTCGGCGAGCTATGACTGCCGCGTCGGAAACGAGGCATTCGTCAGCGGTGCCGATGAAATCATCGACGTGGCCAACAAGGGACTCGTCATCATCGAGCCCGGTGAGTTCGCCATGCTCGTCACCCGGGAGACGGTCCGCTGTGGCCCGCAGATCGCAGCTCAGCTGGGTCTGGACTCCAGATATGCGAGGCAGGGACTTGTTCTCCTGTCCGGTCCACAGATCGACCCCGGGTTCACGGGAGTTTTGATCGTGAGGGTAACGAACCTGGCACCCCGAAGGATCACGCTGGCGTTCGAGGCTCCGTTCCTCACCGTCCAGTTCTTCAGGCTGGATCGACCGGTGGAAAAGCCCTACTCGGGTTCCCGACAGGGCCAGACCGGGCTGGGGCCGGCCGACCTGGAGGAACTGGCGCACCCTGAAAGTCCGACGCTCGGCGGGATGGTCAAGTCACTGTCCGCGCTGGCGAGCGACGTCGGCGCCCTCAACGAGAGCGTGGCACGCCTCGAGGGCAGCGTGTCTCGGCTGAGCTGGGTCATACCGTTGCTCGTGGCGTTCGGGATCGGTGTGATGGCAATCATCGTCGCCATCAAATAGCTACCCCACGACCCCGGCCTACGGATGCCGGGCACCCCGCTAGGCGTCGGAGGTCGGTCGGGGCGCGGCCAGGCGAGGTAGCGTGCGGATGATGCCCGACGACGAGGTCGACTACGAGGCGTTGATGACCGGTGCCGAGCGGGTGCTCGACGGCGTGGACGGCGCGCTGGACCGCCTGGCCGACCACACTTACGGCACCTGCGAGACCTGCGGGACGCCCATCGCCGAGGATCGGCTGGCGGCGACACCGCTGGTGGCGACGTGCGAGCGGCACCTGCCCCTGGGCGAGCGACAGGCCTCGCGTCCGGGCGAAACGGTGGGCTGAGCCGGGATCCGGTGACGTCCAGAGTGGGGGGACGCCGGGCCGGAGCCGTGGTCGCCGCGGTCACCGTGGCGGTGGTGGCTGCCGCCTGCACCGGCGCCGGACACCGCGGCACGACCAGCGCCTCTCCCACCCTGACGAGGACCCGCCAGTCGAACGCGAGCGCGAGCGCGAACGCGGACGTGGTGACCGTGGCCGGCACCGGCGTGCCCGGTGCGGCAGGTGACGGTGGCCCGGCGGCCCGGGCCCAGCTCGACGGTCCCGAGGGCATCGCCGTGGACCGGACCGGTGACCTGTTCATCGCCGACACCGGCAACTGCCGGGTGCAGATGGTCCCGGCGCACACCGGCACCTGGTCGGGTCTTCGGGTGGTCGCCCACCACGTGGTGACGGTGGCCGGCACCCGGTGCGGGACCCCCATGTCCAAGGGCGGCATCGGCTACCCGACGGCGGTGGCAGTGGACCGGGCCGGGGACCTGTTCATCTCCGAAGGGACGGCCGATCGAGTGGTCGAGCTCCGAGCTACAGGCGGCACATCGCGGTCCGGGGGCCGCTCCCGGCCACCCCTCCCGAGACTCGTGGCCGGCACCGGCGTGCCGGGTTCCGCTGGTGACGGAGGGCCGGCGACCCGGGCCCAGCTGGACGATCCCCAGGGCCTCGCCGTCGACCCGGCTGGGGACCTGTTCATCGCCGACACCGAGAACTGCCGGGTCCAGGTCGTCCCGGCCCACACCGGCACCCTGTTCGGGGTCGCCGTCACTGCCGGGAACATGGCCACGGTGGCCGGGACCGGAACGTGTGGGACGGCCGGTCTGGGGAGACCGGCCACGCAAGCCGAGCTGTGGAACCCCACGGCCGTGGCCCTGGACGGGGCTGGGGACCTGCTGGTGGCTGACCGCGGTGCGGGCTACGTGGTGGAGTGCCCGGTGGCCACCGGGACGTACTACGGCGTGCCCATTGCCTCGGGGGACCTGGCCGTGGTGGCCGGCATGGGTCTGTACGGCGCATACGTCACCGGCGGCCTGTCGGCGACGGGCACATTGGCCGAGCTGAACGACGTCCGGGGACTGGCCGTTGCTCCCTCGGGGTCGATGTTCGCTGCCGACACCAGCGAGCGGGCCGTGAGGATGGTGCCGGCCGTCGACGGTTCGTGGCTCGGTCGCCAGGTCGCTGCCGACGACCTCTACACCGCCGCCGGGGCGGCGCCGGCCGGGTTCGGCGGGAACGGGACCCGTTGGGTGGCCACGACCATGCTCTCGCCGTGGGGGTTGGCGGTGGACGCCTCGGGCGACGTGTTCTACTCCGACCGCTCGGCCGACGACGTCCGCGAGATCCCGGCCCGACCCTGAGACCAGCGCCGGCTCGACCGGCGGCTCGACCGGCAGCTCGTCGGGCAGCTCGACCGGCGGCTCGACCGGCAGCTCGTCGGGCAGCTCGACCGGCGGCTCGACCGGCAGCACGCCCGGCGGCTCGACCGGCAGACGCTCAACCGGTCACCGATTCGAAGCGGTAGCTTCCGGATCCGACCCTGAGGTCCACGACCCCAGACGAGTGCCCGGTTACGGTGACTCCCTCCACGCCGGGCTGGGAGGCGACCGGGCGTCCCGATTCGGTCACCGATCCGGCGGTAAGGGCCGGAAGCCCGAGCGTGGCGGTGGCGTTCGGGGGCACGCTGAGCCGGCACACGAGCCGGGACTTGTGTCCCGAGCGTCTCCGCTCCCAGGCCACGTCCACCGGGCCGGCGACGGTCGGGACCCGCCCAGAGCAGCGGGCCAGGGACGCCGGAGGGGCGGTGATCGAGAGCTGCGTGCCTGCCCCGCTCAGGCTCCCGCCCGCGCTCCCGCTCCCGCCCGGGGCCCCGAGCGTCGTCACCTCCACCCCGAGGAGTGCCTCTTGGATCCCGGCCAGGGCGCCCGAACCCCAGCCGTGCGAGAGGCTGTCTTGCTCGAGGTCGATCGGGGTCCAGCTCTCCCAGGTGTAGGTGCCTCCGCGTTGCACGATCTGGGCCCATCCGGGACCGGCCGGGTCGGTCAGGATGTCCACGATGTGCGCGTCGAGCCCGGCGGCGTGGAGCCCCCGCACCAGCTCCAGGCCGTGGTCGGGACCGAGGGCGATGCCGAGCGACGCCGTGTAGGCGCCCACCGTGGCCACCCGATCGGGGGGCACCACGCCGTAAGCCAGGGCCAGGCCGTTGGCCTGTTGGGAAGCGTGGGTGCTCTGGGTCCCGTCCGCCTCCAACCCGTCGATGTAGACGCCGTCGGATCGGACCAGCCGGGTGTTCACGGCCGCCAGCAGGGCCAGCTGGCGCTCGGTGAAAGCCGCCTCACCGGCCGTGTCGCCGACCACCGCGGCCATCATGGCCGCTCGGGTGAAGACGTTGACCGCGAGGACGTTGACTTCGGTCCGGGCCACGGTGGCCATGTCGTAGCCGTAGCGCATCGCCGGTGGCCAGTCCACCACCCCGAAGGTGTAGTCGGTGCCCCCTCCCGGCAGGTTCGTCACCAAGCCGGTCGCCGGGTCCACGGCGTTCCACACGTAGTCGGCGATCCGGGACACCACCGGGTAGAGGGCCGTGAGCGTGGCCGTGTCACCCGTCCGCTGGAAGTAGCGCCACACCCACTCCGCGTACGTTTCGGTGTCGTCGGGGATGTCGGTGGCGCCCGAGTCGTCGGGATAGATGTCGTTCACCCGGCCGTCGGGCCAGAAGCGGGCTTGGGACCGGGCGAAGTCCCGGAGGCCCTGCCAGCTCTGGTTCCGGTCGCCGAAGGCGTGCATGACCGCCTGGGACTCGTTGGTCGAGTCTTCGACGAACTGGCCCTTCTGACGGGTGGGCGTGTCGACGAACTGCTCCTGGCACGAGTAGAGGGCCGAGTGCGCGCACAGCGCCCACACCGAATCGAGCATGGGGACCGACGAGCTGAAGGCGGCCGCTGTATCGGCTGTTTCGGCGCCTCCCCCGGCACCACTCCCGCGCGGCGCCCCGGGCAGGTCGCTGTGGCGGGCCATGGCCGCCACCTGGCCACCGGTGATCGGTTCGCCGGGCCCGTCGATCTGGAGGTAGCGGAACCCAACGTACGTGTACGGGACGAAGGTCTGCTCTCCGTCCCGCTGGATGTAGGTGAACGAAAGGTCGGTCCCCTGGGTCCCGTGGGTGGTCGACACCCGACCGTCGGGGTCGAGGAGGTAGCCCACGTGCATGGGGATGGTGCGGCCGTCGACGCCGTGGCGGAACTCCACCTCCGGGCGGGCGGCGATGATCCGCCCGAAGTCGACCACCACCGTGCCGTCGGCCAGGGTGCGGACGTGGGCCGGACCGACCCGGTGCTCGACGATCCGGGTCCTCTGGGCGAACAGGGCCGTGAACGGCGGCGAGCCCACGGGTCCGAGCACCGGGGCCGGGCTCCAGTGGTCGTCGACGTACCCTCGGCCGGCCCAGCCCAGCGGTGTGCGCCGGCCGTCGATGATCTCGACGAAGTCGTTGGCTTCGGTGTTTCGGGGCGGGGCCGGGAGCCACGCCCCGGGGTGCTGGCGCCAGGTCCCGTCGGAGACGACCAGCTCGCGACGTCCGTCGGCGTGATCCACCGAGAGCTGGAACAGGACCCCGGGGATCGCCGCCGGCCGGCCGTTGCCGGGGCCGTACCAGTGGTGGAGGATCCCCACCACGTTCTCGCGCCCGGGCTCCAGCGCGCCGGTCAGGTCGGTGGCCTGGACGTAGGACTGGTCGGGGAAGGAGAACGACGGGCCGGTGTCCACCATGCGACCGTTCACCCAGAGCTGGTACTTGTGTGCGGCGGCCACGTAGGCGACGGCGCGGCGAATCGGCGACCTCGCCGGGGTGAAGCTCCGGCGCAGGTGCGTGTACTCCTCGGGACCGGTGACCTCGGGACCCGGGCGGAGCCACTGGGCCTTCCAGTCCGAGCCCCGCAATCCGGTGACGAACGTGCCGGTGGCCCACGGGCTCGACGACCCGCGCCCGTCGCGGACCTGGACCGACCAACGGTAGGAGGAGTCGGCGGCGAGCGCCGGACCGCCGTAGGCCACGAACGCCTGGCGCGACCCCACCACCGGCCCCGAGTCCCACACCGCGTGCCCCCCTGTGGCCGCTGCCACCCGGATGCGGTAGCCCTGCTGGACGACGCTCCGACCGGTGGCCGTGAGCCGCCAGGCGAAGTTGACGTCGTCGGGATCGATCCCCACCGGATCGCTGAGACCGTTCACGCTGAGCCCGGTAGGCGGACCCAACGGGTTGGCCGCCCGGGACCGGGACGACGTCGGAGCGGCGGCTTGCGCCGGCCCCGGTGTGACGAGGGCCGCGACCGTGCCCAGGGCCGCGACCGACCCGGCCCGGACCCCGTTGGCCAGAAACGTCCTCCGATCGGTCTTTCCCATGCTCCCTCCCCAGGCGCACCTTCACCCTTCGCCCCATCACCCGGCGCACCTTCACCCGGTGCCCCTCAACCGGCGCCCCATCGTGGCCCCTCCACCACCATTGTGCTCGGTGGGTCCCGCCCCGGCCGGTACGCTCTCACCCGTGAGCGCCGATCCTTCCGAGCGGTGGAACGACCTGGGCGCCTTCATTCGGGAACAGCGCAACTCTGCCCGCCTCTCGCTCCGGCGCCTCTCCGAGCTGGCCGGGATCTCCAACCCGTACCTGAGCCAGATCGAGCGCGGGCTGCGCCGTCCCTCGGCCGAGATCCTCCAGCAGATCGCCAAGGCCCTGCGCATCTCGGCCGAGACCCTCTACGTCCAAGCCGGGATCCTGGACCCCCCCGAAGGCTCGCCGGACCTGGCCCGTCTGATCCTGGCCGACCCGCACATGAGCGAGGAGCAGAAGCAGGTGCTGGTTCGGATCTACCTGTCGTTCCGCCACGAGAACGACCGAGGCCCGATCGACGGCTCCTCGAACGGCGCCCCGCCGGTGGGGACGCCGGCACCCTCCACCTCCTCGAACGGCGCCCCGCCGGCGGCGACCCCGGCACCTGTGGCCTCCACCGAGCCGTAGCAGCCAAGCCCGGCTGGACTCCCACCGACCACCGGTAGGCTCGTGGCCGCATGCGTCGGCTGGCGATGATCTCGCTCCACACCTCCCCACTGGCCCAGCCCGGGACCGGCGACGGCGGCGGCATGAACGTGTACGTCCGCGAGCTGGCCACCGCCCTGGCTCGCACCGGGGCGGAGTGTGACGTGTTCACCAGGACCTGGTCCCCGGACCTGCCCGCGGTGGTCGAGATCGAGCCTGGTCTCCGGGTCCACCACGTCGACGCCGGGCCC
>JAJYWF010000069.1 GCA_021791635.1 Actinomycetes bacterium | reverse complement strand
ACCTCGACGCCCTCGACGCCGTCTTGGATGAGCACCCCGACGTGGCGCTGGTGTCGGTCATGGCCGCCAACCACGAGGTGGGCACGGTCCAGCCGGTGTCCGGGGTGGTCGAGGTGGTCCGTCGCCGGGCGCCCGGCGCCGTGGTCCACTCCGACGCCGTCCAGGCCGCCGGCTGGCTGGACGTGGCCTGGGTGACCGAAGGCGCCGACCTGGTGTCGGTCAGCGCCCACAAGCTGGGCGGGCCCAAGGGCGTCGGCGCCCTGGCCGTCCGCCACGGCGTCCGGGTCGCTCCCGTACTGTACGGAGGTGGCCAGGAGCAGGGGCGCCGGAGCGGGACCCAGGACGTGGCCGGAGCGGTGGGCCTGGCGGCCGCCCTCGACGCCGTGGCCCGGTCCCGGGCGCAGCAGTCGGCGCGGGTGACGGCGTTGCGGGACCGGCTGGCCGACGGGCTGGTGGCCACCGTGCCCGGCTGCACCGAGAGCGCCGAGCGCTCGAGCGTCCTCCCGGGCCACTGCCACGTGTGCTTCGAGGGGGTCGAGAACGAAGAGCTCCTGGTCCTCTTGGACGCCGCCGGCGTGTGCGCCTCCGGTGGGGCGTCGTGCTCCAGCGGCGCCCTCGAGCCCAGCCGGGTGCTCGGGGCGATGGGGGTGCCCGCAGCGCGGGCCCGGGGGGCAGTGCGCTTCACCCTGGGCCACACCACCTCGGGCTCCGACGTGGACCGGACCGTCGCCGCCGTGGCCTCGGCCGTGGCCCACCTGCGGGCTGCGTGATGCGCGTCCTGGTGGCCATGTCGGGCGGGGTGGACTCGTCGGTCGCCGCCGCGCTCTTGGTGGAAGAAGGGCATGACGTCGTGGGCGCGACGTTGAAGCTGTGGGGCGGGCCGTCGGACTCGGGATGCTGCTCGGTGGCCGACGTCGACGACGCCCGCCGGGTGGCCCAGCAGCTCGGCATCGACCACCACGTGTTCAACCTCACCGACGAGTTCGAAGCCCAGGTGGTGGGTCCCTACGTGGCGGCCCACGCCGCCGGGCGCACCCCGAACCCGTGCATCGAGTGCAACCGCCACATCAAGTTCGACCGGCTGCTGGCCCGGTCGCGTCGCCTGGGGTTCGACGCACTGGCCACCGGCCACCACGCCCGGGTGGAGCGGGCGGACGGCGGCGGGCACCGCCTGCGTCGGGGTGCCGACCCGCTGAAGGACCAGTCCTACGTGCTCTCGATGCTGGACCGAGAGCAGCTGGCCGGCATCGTGCTCCCCGTGGGCCACCTGACGAAGTCCCAAGTCCGAGAGCACGCCGCCCGGCTGGGCCTGCGGACGGCGGGCAAGCCCGACAGCCAGGACGTGTGCTTCGTCCACGGCGACGTCGGCCGGGAGGGCTTCCTCTCACGGCGGATGGCCCTCCACCCCGGCACGGTCGTCGACCGCTCCACCGGGGACGCCGTCGGACGGGTGGACGCCGTGGAGCTGGTGACGGTCGGGCAGCGCCGGGGCATGGGCCAAGGCGCCGACGGTGGCCGCCGGTACGTGGTGGCGGTCGACGTCCCGGCCCGCAGGGTCCTCGTCGGAAGCTCGGAGGAGGCGACGGTGGAAGGCGTCGCACTGACGTCGATCACCTGGGTGGCGGGGCCGCTCGCCCCGGGCACGCCGGCGGTGGCCCAGGTGAGCGCCCACGGACGTCCGGTGCCGTGCCGTTTCGAGGCTGGTGGGACGGTCCGGTTCACAGAGCGCCAGCGGCCGGTGGCCCCGGGCCAGACGGTTGCCCTCTACGACCACGACGTGGTGGTGGGCGCGGGGATCGTGAAACGGTGAGCGACCCGGCGGCGCGGGCGGCCGAGCTGCGCCGGCTGATCGCCCACCACGACGAGCGCTACTACGGGCACGACGCTCCCGAGATCCCCGACGCCGACTACGACGCCCTCGTGGCCGAGCTGCGCCGGATCGAGGCCGACCATCCCGAGCTGGCCACCGAGGACTCGCCCACCCACAGGGTCGGCGGTGCGCCGGTGACGTCCCTGTTCGCCCCGGTGCGCCACCGGGTCCCCATGATGAGCCTGGACAACGCCTTCGACCGCGCCGAGCTCGACGCCTGGGCCGAGCGACTCGGGCGCCAGCTCCCCGGCGTGGACCTCGCCTCGGTGGACTTCACCTGCGAGCCCAAGGTGGACGGGGTGGCCATGTCGGTCACCTTCCAGGACGGGCGCTTCGCCCGGGCGGCCACGCGGGGTGACGGCGTGGTGGGTGAGGACGTGACGGCGAACGTAGCCACCGTGGCCGACGTGCCCCATCGCCTGGCCCGGGCCGCCGCTCCGTTCCCCCGGCTGGTCGAAGTCCGGGGCGAGGTCTACATGCCCACCGAGCGGTTCGCCGAGTACAACCGCCGGGCCCTGGCCGAGGGCACCAAGCCGTTCGTGAACCCCCGCAACGCCGCCGCCGGCTCGCTGCGCCAGAAGGACCCGGCGGTGACCGCCACCCGCCCGCTGGCCTTCTGGGCCTACCAGATCGGCGAGACCGAGGGGGGGGAGTGGGCGGTCGACCGCCAGAGCGCCGCCCTGGACCTGCTGGCCCGGGCCGGCCTGCCGGTCAGCCCCGACGCCCGGCGGGTGACCGGCGTCGAAGCGGCCTTCGAGCGCTGCGCCGAGCTGGCCGAGCACCGTCACGACCTCCCCTACGAGATCGACGGCGTGGTGGTGAAGGTGGACGACCTCGCCCTCCACGACCGGCTGGGGGCCACCTCGCGCGCCCCGCGGTGGGCCATCGCCTTCAAGTTCCCGCCCGAGGAGCGCACGACCCGCCTCGTGGCCATCGAGGTGTCGATCGGCCGGACCGGCCGGGCCACGCCCTTCGCCGTGCTCGAGCCGGTGTTCGTCGGCGGGTCGACGGTGTCGCTCGCCACCTTGCACAACGAGGACCAGGTGCGGGCCAAGGACGTCCGCCCCGGCGACCTGGTGGTGGTCCGCAAGGCCGGTGACGTCATCCCCGAAGTGGTGGGCCCGGTGGTCGAGCCCGGGTCCCGACGGGCCCGGCGGTGGCGGTTCCCTACGGCCTGCCCGTCGTGCGGGATGCCGCTCATCCGCCTCGACGGGGAGAGCGACACGTACTGCACCAACATCGACTGCCCGGCCCAGCGGGTCCAGCGCATCGCCCACTTTGGCTCCCGGGCGGCCATGGACATCGAGGGGCTGGGAGAGGAGCGGGTGGACCTGCTGGTGGACGCCGGCCTGGTCCAGGACCCGGCCGACCTCTACACCCTGCGCCCCGACGACGTGGCCGGGCTGGAGCGCATGGGGCCGCTCTCGGCGGCCAACCTGGTGGCCGCCGTCGAGGAGTCCAAGACCCGGCCCTTCAGCCGCCTGCTGGTGGCCCTCGGCATCCGGCACCTGGGTCCCGCCGGCGCCCAGGCGCTGGCCCGGGCCACCGGCGGCCTGGACCGGCTGGTGGAGCTCGCCGGTCCCGAGGGCGTCGCCACGCTGGCCGAGGTCGAAGGGATCGGGCCGGTCATCGCCGAGAGCATCGTGGGCTTCCTCGACAACCCGGCGAACCGGGAGGTGATCGCCCGGCTGCGGGCGGCCGGGGTGAACGTCACCGAGACCGGCGAGGCGCCCGGGGTGGCCCAGACCCTGACCGGCAGGTCGGTGGTGGTCACCGGGACGGTCCCCGGGTTCACCCGTGAAGAGGCCGAAGCGGCCATCGTGGCCCGGGGCGGCCGGTCGCCGGGGAGCGTGTCGGCCAAGACCTTCGCCCTGGTGGTGGGCGACGCCCCGGGGACGTCGAAGGTGTCCCGGGCCGAGGCCCTCGGGATCCCGGTCGTCCCGGGCGATCGGTTCGTCGAGCTGCTCGAGACCGGCGAGGCGCCCACTGTCCACCCCTAGCGCGGGGCCCGTCGGTAGCCTGGAGGAGCTGCGATGCCCCTCATCTCCGATTCCATCGGTCGGGTCCTCGGGAAGCGGTACCGGCTGGTCTCCGCCCTGGGGACCGGCGCGTCGGCGCACGTCTTCCTGGCCGAGGACGTGTCGCTCGGTCGCCGCGTCGCCGTCAAGGTCCTGCTGCCGTCCCTGGCCCAGGACCCGGCCTTCCTGAAGCGCTTCGGGGCCGAGGCCCGCTCGGTGGCGGCCCTGAACCACCCCCACATCCTCCAGGTCTTCGACTGGGACGCCGACGAGCCCTACCTGGTTCTCGAGTACCTGCAGGGGGGCACGTTGCGCGACGTGCTCGACCGCGGGTTCCTGCTCAGCCCGGCCCAGGCCGCCCGCCTGGGCTCCCAGGCGGCCCAGGGGCTGGCCTACGCCCACGCCCGGGGGCTGGTCCACCGGGACGTGAAGCCGGCGAACCTGCTGTTCGACGAGGAGGGGCGGGTCCGTGTCGCCGACTTCGGGGTGGCCCGGGCCTTGGCCGAGGCGGCGTGGACCGAGCCGGCCGGGGCCATGGTCGGGACCGCCCGCTACGCGTCGCCCGAGCAGGCCCAGGGCCTGCGGGTGGACGGCCGGGCCGACGTGTACTCGCTGGCCCTGGTGCTCTACGAGTCGCTGACCGGTGAGGTGCCGTTCGTCGCCGACACCACGATGGGGACCCTCATGGCCCGGGTGGGGGCGGCGCTGCCGCGCCATCCGGCGCTCGGGCCCCTCGACGACGTGCTGGTCCGGGCGGCCGCTCCCGACGCCGGGTCGCGCCTGGACGCCGCCGGTCTGGCCGCACGGCTCGAAGCGATCGGATCGGCGTTGCCCAGTCCCAGGGAGTTGCCTTTGCAGGCGCCCGCGGGGGGCGAGGTTCGTGACCTCACCATGGCGCCGGGGTCGTCCCAGGTGTTCGACTTCGAGGCCGTCGAGGGGAGGCGCCCGGTGTCGGCGGTGGAGGCGGCGGGCGTCGGGGCGGGTCGGCGCCCCGTGGTGGCGGGTCGGCGCCCGGTGTCGACAGGTCGGCGTCGCCGGGGGTGGAAGGTGGCGGCGCTGGTGGTGGTGGCGCTGGTGGTGGTGGCGCTGGTCGCCACCCTCGAGCTCGGGGTCCCGCCGTCCCACCCCGTTCCCAGGTTGGCCGGCCAGAGCGTGGCCCGCGTCCGTCGGTTGGTCGGGGCCGACCACTTCACCCTGGTGGTCCAGCCGGCGGTGTACTCACTCACCGCCCCGGCCGGGTCGGTCATCAGCCAGCACCCGGCGCCGGGGGTGGTCCAGCGCCAGGGCACGACGGTCCGCGTCGTCCCGTCCAAGGGGTTGCCTCCCACGCCGGTGCCGTCGCTGGCCGGGCTGGACTGTGCCACGGCCACGGCCAAGCTCCAGGCCGCCCACCTGAAGGCCACGTGCCCGGCGCTCCTGGCCTACAGCACCACCGTGCCCGCCGGGACCGTCATCAACTGGTCCTACGCCGGCCAGGTGAACGCGCCGTCGGCGCCGTACGGCTCGACCGTGGACGTGGCCATATCCGAGGGCAAGCCTCCGGTGCCGGTGCCGTCGGTGGCCGCCGACACCTCGTTCACACAGGCCAAGCAAGCGCTCGCCGCCGTGGGCCTGGCGGCCGTGCAGGCGACAGAGTCGTCGACAACGGTGCCGGCCGGGCAGCCCGTCGGGACGTCGCCGGCGACCGGGGTGGCGGCGGCTTCGGGCAGCACGGTCACCGTGTACGTGTCCACCGGTCCACCCCTGGTCACGGTGCCCGACGTCACAGGGGACACCGTGCCGACAGCCACAGCGGCGATGAAGGCCGCCGGGCTCACCGTGAGCAACGTCTACGGCCCACCCGGGGGGCACGTGTTCACGACGAACCCCGCCGCCGGGCAGCAGGTGCGCAAGGGCAGCAGCGTGAACCTGTACACGCAGTGAGCTGCGATCTGTGCGAGGCGGCCCGGATCACCCCGTGGCACGCCGAGGACGACGTGTGCTGGGTGGCCGACTGCGAGATCTGTGACGTGCCCATGGTGGTCTGGAAGCACCACGGGGCCGAGCCTCCCGAGGCGGACGTCGCGCACATGATCGACCTCCTCACCGCCGTGGCCGACGCCCGTTTCGGTCCCGGGGGGTGGTCCGTGGACCGGGTGATGCGCCAGATCCCCGACCACTTCCACGCCCACGCCCGTGACCCGGGGTGGTGGTACCGGCGCTTCAAGCCGGGCTGAGCACCGCGGGCCGGATCTCGGGACACAGCGCCTTGGTACGTTGAGGACGTGGTGCGATTCGTCCACAGCTCGGACTGGCAGCTCGGGATGACCCGCCACTTCCTGGCGGGAGAGGCGCAGGCGCGCTACACCGCCGCCCGCATCGACGCCGTCGGCACCATCGGAGCGCTCGCCGTCGAGGAGGGGTGCTCGTTCGTCGTCGTCAGCGGCGACGTCTTCGAGTCCAACCACGTCGAACGGCAGGTGGTCGTACGAGCCCTCGACGCCATGAAGGCTGTGCCGGGCGTCACCTTCTACCTCTTGGCGGGGAACCACGATCCGTTGGACGCGGCCTCGGTGTTCCGCTCCGTCACGTTCGCCGAGAACTGCCCGTCGAACGTCGTCGTCATCGCCGACAGCACGCCCGTGGAGGTGGCGCCGGGCGTCGAGATCGTCGGCGCCCCCTGGCCGAACAAGCGACCGCTGGCGGACCTGGTCTCGAAGGCTCTCGGTGGGCTCACTGCCGACGGCACGTTGCGCATCGTGGTGGGACACGGCGGCGTCACCTCCATGGCGCCCAATCCCACCGACCCGGCGCTGATCTCGGTCGACGCGGTCGGCTCGGCGCTCACCTCGGGGACCGTGCACTACGTGGCGCTCGGCGATCGGCACTCCACGACGCAGGTCGACAGCGCCGGGCGCGTCTGGTACTCGGGGACTCCCGAACAGACCGACTACGACGAGGTCGATCCCGGCAACGTGCTTCTCGTGGAGCTGGGCCGAGGATCGGTGTCGGTCGAGCGTCGAAAGGTGGGCACCTGGACGTTTGTGCGGAAGCACTTCGACGTGGGAGACCGCGAGGGCATCCGCCAGGTGGAACGGTTCCTGGACGGGCTGACTGACAAGCAGCGGACCATCGTCAAGCTCTCGCTGGTGGGGCAGCTCTCGCTGGTCGACATGGCCGCGCTCACGTCCGAACTGGAGCACGCGTCCGAGCTCTTCGGGGCGCTCGAGCAGTGGAAGCGTCACAGCGAGCTCGTCGTCCTCCCCGACGACCACGACTTCGAGGAGCTCGGCTTGAGCGGGTACGGGAGGGACGCGCTCGAAGAGCTGAGAAGCATCGGCTCGGGAACCGGCGAAGAGGCATCCGTGGCCCGGGGTGCACTGGGACTGCTGTTCCGGCTGGCGTCGGTCGAGCGATGAGGATCCACCGGGTCAAGATCGGCAACTTCCGGGCTATCACCAGCGTCGAAGTCGAATTCCCCACGGAAGGCGTCACCATCATCGAGGGGCCGAACGAAATCGGGAAGACCTCGATCTCCGAGGCCATCGACCTGGTGCTCTCCGAGCGGGACGACTCGGCGAAGCGGAGGGTCAAATCGGTGCAGCCCGTCGGGCGCGACGTGGGCGCCGAGGTCGAGATCGAGATGTCCAGCGGGCCATACCGGTTCGTCCTGCGCAAACGATGGCACCGCCAGCGGGAGACGGTGCTCACCGTGTCGGCACCCCACCGGCTCCAGCTCACCGGTCGCGAGGCCCACGACAAGGTCCAAGAGATCATCGACGAGACGTTGGACCGGGACTTGTGGGACGCGCTCCGGATCCGGCAGGGCGCCGAGCTCCACCAGGCAGCCTTCGCCGCGGGGTCCCTGGGTCGAGCGCTCGACGCCGGCGCAGCGGTGGGCGGTCCGACCGATCCCCTCGACGACCTGTGGGAGAGGATCGAGGCCGAATGGAGCCGGTACTGGACCGGAGGGGGGCAGGCGAAGAAGGAGCGCGTGAGCCTGGGGGAGCGGGTCCACGAGGCCAAGGCGGCCGTGGAGCGCGTCGAGGACGCGCTGGCGAAGGTCGAAGGCGACACCCAGGAGGTGGAGAGGCTGATCGGTGAGGCCAAGGCTCTCGAAGCCCGGCTGGCGGCCCAGGCGGACGAGGAAGGGGTTCTCGCGGCGCGAGCGAGAACGGTGGGCGAGCGCCGTCATTCCGTGGCCCTCCTGAAAGAGAAGTGCGAGACGGCAGAGGCCAAGTACGACACGGCCGAGAGCGCCGTTCGCGCCCGGGTCGACCTCGTCGAGAGGGCGGAACGGGCGGCGGACCTCGTCCGTGAGCTCACCGCCGGGGAAGTCCCCACGTCGGGACGGGAACAGGCCAGCCGGCTCGACCTCGAAGAGAAGGTCGCCGCGGCCCGGGGCCGCGTGCTCCAGTTGGAGAACGACCACCGGCGAGCGGTCGCCGACAGGGAGTTCCGACGTCACGAGATCGAGCTGGGTCAACTGGCGGAGCGCCACGAACGGATCGTCGCCGCGCTCGCCGCCCGCTCTGCCGCCCGGGCCGTCGTGGAGGCGGCCCGCGTGGACGAGGACCTCCTGCGCCGGATCGAGGATGCCGACATCGGCGTGAAAGTGGCGGAGGAGAAGGTGGCCTCCGGGGTGACCAAGCTCGTCGCCGAAGGGCTCGGCGAGGTCAGCCTCTCGGTCGACGGCGAGGAGACGCCTCTGGGATCCGGCGAGCAGCGTGCCTTCGAGGTCGCCGACTCCATCGACGTCGTGGTCCCCGGGGTCGTGCGGATATCGGTCAGAGCCGGTGACGGGTCCAGAGCCATTGCCGAGCAACAGGACCGAGCGCGCCAGGAGCTCCGAGAGGCGTGCCTCGCCGGCGGGGTGGACGACCTGACAGCAGCCCGGAAGGCGTTCGCAGCCCGCAAGGATGCCGAGCGGGCGCTGCTCGACGCCAAGGAATCGATCGCTCGGGATCTCCGTGACCTCACGGCCGAAGAGATCGAGGAGAAGGTCGCCGGCCTTCGGCGGCGGGTCTCGGCCTACGAGTCCGAGCGGGACTCCGACGGACCCCTCCCGACCGACCTGAGTGCGGCGCGCCAACTGGCCGAAGAGCTCGAAGCGGCACTCGCCGCCGGGCGTCAGGAGCTCGAGCGTCTCGAAGAGGAGCTCTCCCGGGTGTCCCAGGCCCACGTCGACGCCGTCGCACGGGCGGCCGAGCGGCACGCTCGACTGGAGCAGGCCCGAAGCGCCCTCCATGGCGACGAGGAGGCCGTGGAGGCGGCCCGGCGAGCGGCCTCCGACGAAGAGCTGACCCGCCGATTGGAGGCCGCCGACTCCGAGCTGGCGGGGTGCCGGCGCGAGCTGGAGGCAGCGCAGAACGAGCTGGCGGAGGCCGATCCGGACTCGGTCGAGGTATTGCTGGAGAACGCACGTGCCGCGAAGAAGCGCCTGGAAGGCGAGCTGCACGGCATCGAGATCACCATCGGTGAGCTCCGGGCGAAACTGGAGGTGAGAGGCGAGGAGGGACTGGCCCACAAGCTCGACGCGGCGATCAGCGAGCACGACCATCTCTCGGCGACCTATGAGGAGCTCGAGGCCCGGGCCGAAGCGGCCAGGCTCCTCTACGACACGTTCTCCCGCCATCGGGCCGTGGCCCGCCTCCGGTACGTGGCTCCGTTGCGCGACAGCATCGAGAAGCTGGGGCGCCTCGTGTTCGGTCCCACCTTCGAGGTGGACCTCGACGATGACCTGACCATCGCCCGCCGGACTCTCGACGGGGACACGTTGGACTTCGAGGAGCTCAGCATCGGCGCGCAGGAGCAGCTCGGGATGATCAGTCGCCTCGCCGGTGCGTCCCTCGTGGCCTCCGACGGCGGCGCGCCGGCCATCTTCGACGACGCTCTGGGCTGGAGCGATCCGCTGAAGCTCGACCGCATGGGAGCGGTCATCTCATACGCCGGCCGGTCTTGCCAGGTCATCGTGCTCACCTGCACTCCGGGCCGCTACGCCAGCGTCGGCAGCGCCAAGGTCGTCCGACTCCCGGCCCCGGGCACGAGCTGAGCTGGCCGGGAGCGGTTGGGATCCCGCTACCCTGTTGCCACCGCCGAGGGACGGTGGGGAGGGAGCGACGGGACATGGGAGCACTTGACGGGCGGGTGGCCATCATCACCGGAGCCGGGCGGGGCATCGGTCGCGAGCACGCGCTGCTGTTCGCCGCCGAGGGGGCCAAGGTGGTGGTGAACGACCTGAAGGGGGACACCAGCCCGGCCGAGGAGGTCGTGGCCGAGATCACCGCCGCCGGTGGCGAAGCGGTCGCCAGTTCGGAGGACATCACGAGCTGGGCCGGCGGTCAGCGCCTCATCGAAGAGGCGGTGGAGGCCTTCGGCGACCTCCACGTCCTGGTGAACAACGCCGGGATCCTGCGCGACCGGGTCCTGGTGAACATGTCCGAAGACGAGTGGGACTCCGTCGTCCACGTGCACCTGAAGGGGCACTTCGTCCCGACCCGCCACGCCGCGGCGTACTGGCGCCAGCAGAGCAAGTCCGGCCAGGAGGTCCAGGCGGCGGTGATCAACACGACGTCCACGTCGGGGCTCCTCGGGAACCCCGGGCAGACCAACTACGGAGCGGCCAAAGCCGGCATCGCCGCCTTCACCGTCATCGCCGCCCAGGAGCTGAGCCGCTACGGGGTCCGGGTCAACGCCATCGCTCCGGCGGCCCGGACCCGGATGACCGAGTCGACCCCGGGCCTGTCGGACATCGTCCGCGCCCCGTCGGACGAGGCCCAGTTCGACGTGTGGGACCCGGCCAACGTCTCGCCCCTGGTGGCGTACCTGGCCACCCGGGACTGCCCGGCCACCGGTCGGGTGTTCTTCGTCCAGGGCGGGACGATCCGGAACTTCGAGAACTGGAAGATGACGGACACCCTGGAGAAGTCGGCTCGCTGGACGGTGGCCGAGCTCGAGTCGGAGATGTCCCGCCTGGGCGTGTGAACCCGCACGGGGGTGTGGTCCCGCCCGAGACCGATGCCGAGCCCAGCGGGCTGCTTCTCGGGAGCACGGGAGCCGAAGCGTCGGCCAGCGTGTCGTGGCCGGTGCTCCTTCGCCACCGGGTGCAGCGCCGGGCGCTGGCCAGCTCCAGGTACCGGTGGTGGGTCCTGGTGGCCCTGCTGGCCGGGCTGTTCGCGCTGAACTTCACGTTCACCGTCTTCGTCGTGGCCCTCCCCACGGTGAAGCGGGAGTTCCACACGAACTTCTCCGTCCTCACGTGGGTGTCGACCGGGCCGCTCCTGGCCTTCGGTCTGGCGGCGCCGATCTTCGGCAAGGCCGGCGACATCTTCGGTCACCGCCGGCTCTACCTGCTGGGCCTGCTCGGGGCGATGGTGGCGGCGATCGCCACCGCACTGGCGCCCGACGTGTGGCTCCTGCTGTTGGCGCGCTCCCTCGACGGTGTCCAGGGAGCGGCCACCGGTACGGCGTCGATGGCGCTCATCTTGGAGATGTTCTCGCCCGAGGACCGGGTGAAGGCCATGGGCTGGTGGTCCATGGTGGGGGCCGGTGGGCCCGTGGTCGGGGTGACGTTGGGCTCTCCGATCATCCAGTACTTCGGGTGGCGGACCCTGTTCTGGACCCAGCTGGTGTTCCTGGTGCTCTCGTTCATGGTCGTGGCCCTGGTGCTCCCGGCCCACGGCCGGCGGTCGGTGCCCGAGCGCCCCGGCACGCCGGAGGCGGGGCGCTGGCAGGGCATGGACTGGATCGGCAGCTGGAGCCTCTCGGGGGCGGTCACCGGAGCAATGTTGGCCATCAGCGTGGGCCCGGTCTTGGGGTGGGAGTCGCCTCTGGTGGTGGCGTCGGGCGCGGTGACGGTGGCGTCGGTGGCCCTGTTCGTCCACCGAGAGCGCACGTCGGCCCACCCCCTCATCCCCCCGGGGTACTTCCGGCGTCGCAACTTCATGTTCCCGATGGGGACCAGGGCCTTCGTCATGTTCGCCTACTTCGGGGCGTTCTTCCTGTTCCCCCTCCTCATGGAGCAGTCCTACGGATGGAGCGTCACCGAGGTGGGGCTGGTGTCCATCGCCCGCCCCCTGGTCTTCGCCGTGAGCTCACCCTTCGCCGGTTTCCTCGCCCTGCGGGTCGGCGAGCGGGTGAGCGCCGCCGCCGGTGCCGCCGCCGTGGTGGCGTCCATGGTCATCTTCGCCGGGCTCGGGGCTTCACCGCCGATGGCCGTGGTCGTCCTGGCCCTCTGCCTGTCCGGTCTGGGGATGGGGGTGTCGATGCCACCCACGTCGTCCACCCAGGCCAATGAAGTCGATCCGGGCCAGTTCGGGGTCATGAGCGCCGCCCAGCAGCTCGCCACCCAGATCGGCGAGGTGGCCGGCATCCAGGTGCTCATCACGGTGCAGGAGTCGCTGGTGCGCAGCAGTGGGCTCAGTCACGTCCACCACGGGCTGGTGCTGCTCCCGACCTTCCGCACGGCCTTCTGGATCGGGGCGGCGGTGAGCCTCGTCGGCGTGGTCTGCGCTCTGTTCATGCGCCCCATGCCCCGAGCGGCGGTCAGCGGAGGAAGGTGATCCACCCGGCCAGGGCCAACAAGGTGACGGCGAGGACCGGCACGGTGAGCACCAGTCCCTGGCGGAGGTACTGGCCCCAGGTGATCTTGATGCCCTTGGTCTCGAGCACGTGCAGCCACAGAAGGGTGGCCAGCGAGCCGATGGGCGTGAACTTGGGGCCGAGGTCGGAGCCGACCACGTTGGCGTAGACCATCGAGGTGTGGGTGACGCCCGCTGCGTGGGCCCCGTGGATGGACAGGGCACCCACCAGCACCGTGGGCATGTTGTTCATCACCGCCGACAGCCCGGCCGCGCCGAACCCGGCCACCAGCGACGTGGGAACGACCCCGGCGTGCCCGGCCCACCGCAGGGCGTCGGACAGGTAGCGGGTGAGCCCGGCGTTGGAGAGGCCGTAGACGACGAGGTACATGCCCAGTGAGAAGACGACGATCTTCCACGGGGCCTGGCGCAGGACCTGGGTGCCTGAGACAGCGCCCGATCGACCGGCGAGGACCAGGAAGGCCAGGGCGGCGGCGCCGGCCGGCGCCGATACCGGGAAGTGCAACGGCTCGGAG
>JAJYWF010000068.1 GCA_021791635.1 Actinomycetes bacterium | reverse complement strand
CCTCCTCCTGGGGTAGGGCGGCCAGGTCCAGCTCCACACCGTGGTGGTCGCGGACCAGGTCGACGGTGTGGTGCAGGGCCTCGAGCATCCCCAACCCGAGCAGGTCGAACTTCACCATGCCCATCGCCGCACAGTCGTCCTTGTCCCACTGCAGCACCGTCCGCCCGGGCATGCGCGCCCACTCCACCGGGCAGACCTCGGTCACCGGCCGGTCGCAGATGACCATGCCACCGGGATGGATGCCGAGGTGCCGGGGGAAGCCAAGCACCTCTGTCGCCAGGCGCCGGAGCATCGCCGGCACTTCGGACCGCTCCCCGATCGGCTGGCCCCGGTCGCTGTCCTTGGCCCAGCGGTCCACGCCGGCGGGGTCACAGCCGAGAGCCTTGCCCACGTCGCGCAACGCCGAGCGAGGGCGATAGGTGACGACGTTCGCCACCAGGGCCGCGTGCCGGCGGCCGTAGCGCTCGTAGACGTAGGCGATGACCTCCTCCCGCCTCCCCGACTCGATGTCGAGATCGATGTCGGGCGGGCCGTCCCGGGCCGGGCTCAGGAACCGCTCGAAGAGGAGGCCGAGCGACACGGCGTCGACCAGGGTGATCCCGAGCACATAGCAGGCGGCCGACGTGGCCGCCGAGCCCCGGCCCTGGCAGTAGATCCCTGACCGCCGGCAGAACTCGACGATGTCGGCGACGACGAGGAAGTAGCCGGCGTACCCGAGCTCCCCGATGACCGACAGCTCGTGGTCGATGCGGGCCCAGGCCCCTCGGACCCGCTCGGCCCCTCGTGGGCCGTACCGGCGGATCGCCCCCTGCCCGACCAGCTCGGTGAGCCAGCTCTGCTCGTCGTACCCCGGGGGGACGGGGAAGTCCGGGAGCCGGGGGGCGGCCGCCCGGAGGTCGAAGGCACAGGCCCGGCCGATCTCCGCCGCCCGGGTCACGACCCCGGGCCAGCGGGCGAAACGGCGCGCCTGCTCGGCACCGGAACGCAGGACGGCGGCGGGCGAAGCCGGCAGCCAGCCGTCCAGCTCGTCGAGCGAGCGCCCGGCCCGGATCGCCGCCAGGACGGTGGCCAGGGGGAAGGACGAGAGCCGCGCCAGGTGGACGTTGTTCGTGGCCACGAGGTCCACGCCGGCGTCGACGGCCAGCCCGGCCAGGGCATCGTTGCGGGCGGTGTCGAGTGGCGTCCCGTGGTCCCACAGCTCGACGGCGATCTGCTCTCTCCCGAAGGCCTCGACCAGCCGCCCGAGCTCCCGGGTGGCCGCCCGGGGTCCCCCTTCCATCAGCGCGGCGGGCACCGCCCCTTTCCGGCATCCGGTCAGGACCTGCCAGTGGGCACCCGACGCCGCGGCGGCCAGCTCCTCCAGCCGGACCACCGGCCGCCCCTTCTCACCCCCGGCCAGGTGAGCCTCGGCCACCACCCGGCTCAGGTGGGCGTAGCCGAGGGGATCACGGGCCAGCACCACCAGATGACGCCCCCGCGGATCGGGCTCCCTGGTCCGCGGTCCGCACGGATCCAGGCCCAGCTCCACCCCGAAGACGGTCGGCAGGCCCACGAGCCGGGCCGTCTCGCTGAACCGCACGTGGCCGTAGAAACCGTTGTGGTCGGTGAGAGCCAGGGCGGCGAGCCCGAGCCGCGCCGCCTCGGACGCCAGCTCCTCGGGATGGGAGGCCCCGTCGAGGAACGAGAAGTTCGAGTGGCAGTGCAGCTCGGCGTACACCGGGCGGGCGGGTGTCGGGCGGGCGGGTGTCACCGGTCGTCTCGGTCAGTCGTAGGTGGCGGCCAGCCACCACCGTCCGCGCTCGGCCGTCACCAGGTGCGCACGGCCGTCGGCCGTCGTGATCTGCATGCGGGCGGCACGGCGCCGGGCCCGGGACCACCAGCGCTCCTCCGCCGGCCACGGGGTGCTCCACCCGGTGATCCCCACCCACGATCCACCGGCGAACGACACCCGGACCGGTTCGGAGGTGAGCTCCCCCCGGGCCGTGACCCGCACCACCGACCCGCTCGGTCCCACGATCTCGATCGCCGCCTCCCGACCCCGGATCGCGACCCGAGCCGGCTCGGGTGGTGGCAGCCGGCCGGGCCACGGTGCCGCCGTCGGTCGCGGCCCTCCCCGCCCGCCGTCTCCGGGGCGGTCCCGCCCGCCGTCTCCGGGGCGGTCAGGTCGCCAGGGGAGGAAACGGACACGCTCACCCGGTTCCCGCCCGTCCCTCACCACTGCCGTCACCACCGCATCGAGGCCGAACCGTCGCTGGAGGGAGGTCAGAACCCCGGCCGCCCGGACGTCGGCTGTGCTGGTCTCTCCCCAGAACCCCGACTGTCGGTTCCGCAGCTCGGGACCCTGCTGGAGCGCCGCCAGGTGGGCCCCGAGCCCCACGGCCCGGTGCCCTGGGTGCTCCCCCTCGGCGCCTTGGGCCAACCGGTGGTACCGAAGCCCGGCGGTCCCGAAACGGGCGAGCACGTCTCGCGCCGGGACCGCTGCGAACTGGCCCAGGGTGTGCAAGCCCAGGCGCGGCAGGAGCTCGGACAGCACGGGTGTGCCCAGGGTCGCCACGGGCCACGGCGAGAGGAAGGCTGGGGTGCCTCCCTCGGCCACCACGATCCCGGACCGGGCGGCCAGACCGGCGGCGAAGAGCCCGTCGGCGACACCGAGCTGCACTGGACCCCCAGCTCTGAGCGTCGGGTCGACGGGGTCGGCGGGGTCGAGCGTCGGGTCGACGGGGTCGAGCGTCGCCGTGACCAGGTCGGTGACCCGGTCGAGCACCGCTCCCTCGCCGCCGAGGTAACGGGACGGCCCCCGGATCGGCAGCGCGCAGACGCCCGGACGGACGGGATCGATCCACGGGCACACCTCGGTCAGCACGTCGACGATACGGGCGAACTGGCGGAGGCGGTGACCACCGTCCTCGCCGTCAGAGGACGACGAAGACCCCCCGGTGACGAAGGTGAGCGAGGGGCAGATCACCAGGAGGAGACGCTCCACGGGCGAACCCTCACGCCGGAGCGACGCGCCCGGCCGCGTCGGGGAGCCACAGCTCTCGCTCGACCGGTCGGGCCCCGCTCCCGTGCCCCTGGACCACCACCGAGACCCGACGGGCTTGGAGGGAGCCGAAGCCACGACCGAGCCCCTGCCAACGACCGTCCGTCACCCGCAGGTGCACGTCGGCGGGAGCCGGCCAAGCCGGCGATGTGCCGACGACCACCAGGACGGCGTGCCGGTGGCGCGCCCGGGCGACGAGCTGGCGGGCCGCGGCCGGGCGAGGCCGGCCGGAGGAGTTGGCCACCACGACGTCCATCCCATCGAGCAGCATCCCGACCACCTGGGTCCACGGGACCGGGGGGGCGTGGATCACCGCCAGGCGATCCAGATCGACCCCGTACCCCACCATCGCCAAGGCTCCGACGTCTCCCACACCCACCAGACCGCACCACGAACCGGTGCCCGAGATCCGGCCGATCAGGGCCAGTGCCAAGCTGAGGCTCCCCTCCCCCGAGCAGCGCACGACGCTGCCCCGCCGCAACCCGCCGTCGGGGAGGCACGGTGCCAGGGGATCGTGGACCACCAGGACCCGGGTCCGGCTGGTGCTGGTGGGCCGGGCCCGTTCGGCCAGGACCCCGAGTGCCGGGGGACCAGGGGGATCGGGGTGACCTCGAACCGTGCCGACCACCCCCCCGGAGGTGAGCTCCCCATAGACGAACATATGTTCGCTACCGTACATCAGCCAAGCCCCCTCCGCCGGTGCGAGAATCACGGGATGGACCCGGAGCGGGCAGTGGCATTCGATCGGAAGTTCGGGCGGTGGTTCTACCCGGTCCACCGCCGGCTCTACCGCCTGACCGGCGGGTTCATCGGTCACCGCTCCCCCGCCGGACCCATGCTGCTGCTGACCACCACCGGCCGTCGGACCGGTGAGCTGCGGACCACCCCCCTCCTCTACATGCCCGACGGGGATGCCGTCATCGTCGTGGGCTCGAACGGAGGCCGGGACCAACCCCCAGGCTGGCTGCTGAACCTCGAGGCCCACCCGGTGGCCAGGATCCAGGTCGGACCGCGCAGGAACCCGGTCAAGGCGTCCGTGCTACGCGGCCCGGATGCGGCGCCCCTCTGGCCCCGGCTCGTCGACCACTACGCCGGATGGGGCCACTACCGGACTCTGACCGATCGCGAGATCCCCGTGGTCCGCCTCACCCCCACCTGAACCACCTGCCGTGCCACCTGAGGGAGAGAATCTCACCATGCCGAACCGGACTTCCCCTTCCACTCGCCGCAAACGGCTCCTGCTCGTTGCCGCGGCCGTGGTGGTGCTGGTCGGCGCCGCCCTCGGCGGGCTGGCGCTCTCGTCGACGGGTGGCCAGCGATCTCCCGGGGCGTCCAGCCAATCCCCATCCGCATCAGCTGCCCGACCCGTCATCGACCAGACGCCCCGCCAGATCCTGGCCGCGGCGACCGCCGCCCAAGCCCACGTCCACGGCATGCATGTACGCGGTGCGATCACCGCCGCCGGCGTCGGCGTGACCTTCGCCCTCGACGTGACGGGGGCGGGTAACGGCAAGGGCATCTTCTCGGAGCGTGGGACGTCGATCACGATCGTGAAGTCGGGCTCGACGTTGTACCTCTACGCCGGGTTGGCATTCTGGGAGAAGAACGGCGATCCGCTGCACGCGGCCGCTCTCAGCGACAGGTGGCTGGACGCGCCGGTGGGCGAGGCGGACTTCACCTCCCTGTCGCAGTTCTTCGAACCGTTCCGCTTCACTACCCAGCTCTACCCGGCTGGAAGTGGCGCCATCCGTAAAGGAGCGCCCACGACGGTCTCGGGCCAAAGGGCGATCCCGCTCACCGGCGCAGTGACCACCGGCGGCATCACTCAGACGACCACCCTCTACGTCGCCGCCACCGGCACTCCCTACGTGGTCGAGGCGTCGGCTTCCAAGGGAAGCGAGAAGGCGGTCATCGAGTTCAGTAAGTTCGGCGAGAAGGTCACCGTGAAGGCACCTCCCCATGCGACCGGCTACGCGACGATCGTCAACCCCGGTTGAGCCGGAGCGCTGACGCCCGAGGCCGGTGGCTCGGAGACCTGACGGCTGAACTTCCGGTCCCAGGCGGTGAGGTCGGGGGTGGAGCCACCGTCTCCGGTAGCGTCGACTCGGTGGTCGATCCAACCACGATGAGCCGGCGGGAATTCATGCGCCGAGCCGGTGCGACGGCCACGGTCCTCGGTTCAGTGGCCGGCCTGGGGTCGGTGGCCGCGGCGTGCAGTTCGACGCCATCACGGCGAAACGGTCCCACCACGAACCCTGGGAAGAGGGCACCGGACACCCGGAAACTCACGACGCCGTCCGAGCCACCCCCGTGGACAGACTTGGCCCGTTCGCTGAACGGCAGACTGGTCCTCCCCTCGGACGCGGCCTTCGACGTGGACCGGGAGCTCTACAACGAACGCTTCGACACCATCACCCCGGCGGCGATCGCCTACTGCCAGTCGCCCTCCGACGTGCAGCGGTGTGTGGGGTTCGCCCGTTCCCATGGCGTCCCGGTGGCCGCTCGGTCGGGTGGTCACAGCTACGGGGGCTACTCGTCCACCACCGGTCTGGTGGTCGACGTGACCTCGATGTCGGCCGTGTCGCTGCAGCCCGGCGGGTCGACAGCGGTGATCGGTGCCGGCGCCCGGCTCATCGACGTGTACAGCACACTCGCCCAGCACGGGCTCTTGGTCCCGGGAGGATCGTGCCCGACGGTGGGCATCGCCGGGTTGGCGCTGGGCGGCGGGGTCGGCGTGGTCAGCCGACGTTTCGGCCTCACCTGCGACCACTTGGAATCGGTCCAGCTGGTCACCGCCGACGACCGTCTGGTCACCGCCGATGCCGGGACGAACCAGGATCTGTACTGGGCCTGCCGGGGTGGAGGCGGGGGGAACTTCGGGATTGTCACGTCGTTCACCTTCCAGGTCGACCCGATCCCACCGCTCGCCCTCTTCACGTTGGAGTGGCCCTGGTCCGCCGCGTCCACCGTCCTGGGTGAGTGGCTGGCATGGCTTCCCTCCACCCCTCCCGAGCTCTGGGCGAACTGCCAGCTGCTCTCCGCCGGAGCGGCGGGTGGCGCTACACCGCTCTCGTTACGGGTCACCGGTGTGTACTGCGGTCAAGCGGCAACGCTTTCCGGCCTCCTCCAGCCGCTCGTCTCGGCCGTGGGGTCGACACCCTCGTTCCGCTTCGTGGGACCCGAGCCCTACATGAAGGCGATGCTCATCGAGGCCGGGTGCGAAGGGTCCACCGTCGCCGAGTGCCACCTTCCGACCCAGAACCCGGCCGGCACCCTGAGCCGCTCGGCGTTCGCGGCCAAGTCCACCTACCTCACCGGGCCACCCGGCGGGACCGGGGTGACAGTGATGGTGCGCGCCGTCGAGGCACTGGCGAACGAAATTCCCGGCGTCGGGGGTGGAATGGTCTTCGATGCCTACGGCGGGGTGATCCACTCCGTTGCTCCCGGATCCACGGCATTCGTGCACCGTGACGCCCTCGCCGGCCTCCAGTACAGCGTGAGCTGGTCCCAGAGCGCGTCGGCCGCCACCATCGCCGATGCCACCGCCTGGCTCGCAGCGACTGAGTCCGGCATCGGTCCGTACGCAAAGGGAGCGTACGTGAACTACATCGATCCGACGTTGGTCGACTGGGAGGTGGCCTACTACGGAGCCAACCTGGCGCGCTTGCAGCGAGTGAAGACTTCGGTGGATCCCGACGACTACTTTCATTTCGCCCAGTCGATCCCGGTCTCCCCTCCAGCCTCTACCAGATCCTAAAGTGATCTTTCGTGCTTCCTGGTAGGCCGCTCCGGTGAGCGAGTTTCGGTGATCAAATATCTGGGCTCCAAGCGGCGTCTGGTCCCGGTGCTCGAGTGCCTGGCCGCGGCGAGCGGAGCGAAGACGGCCCTCGACCTGTTCACCGGCACCACCCGCGTGGCCCAGGCGTTCAAGCGCCAGGGGATCCACGTGACGGCGGTCGACGTGGCCCGCTACGCCGAGGTGTTCGCCCGCTGCTACATCGAGAGCGACGGCGACACCGTGGACCTCGGCGAGCTGTCAGAGATCATCGGCGATCTGAACCTCCTCCCCGGTGAGGCGGGGTACTTCACCGACACCTTCTGCGAGAAGTCGAGGTTCTTCCAACCGGCGAACGGTGCTCGGATCGACGCCATCCGCAACGTCATCGACGCCCGTTTCACCGGCACCGCCCTCGAGCCCATGCTGCTCACCAGCCTCCTCGAAGCGGCCGACCGGGTGGATTCGACGGTCGGACTGCACATGGCCTACGTGAAGTCCTGGGCGCCACGGTCGTACCGGCCGCTGGAGCTCCGCCCGCCCGAGCTGCTGGCCGGAGCAGGAAGAGCCCATCGTGGCGACGCTCTCGCCTTGGCGCCGACCTTGGGATCCTTCGACTTCGCCTACCTCGATCCTCCGTACAACCAGCACCGCTACTACACCAACTACCACATATGGGAGACGTTGGTGGCGTGGGACGCGCCCGAGCACTACGGCGTCGCCTGCAAGCGCGTCGACTCGCGCGACCCGGCGAACAAGAGCGCATTCAACTCCAAACGTTCGATGCCCACCGCGCTCCGCCAGACGGTCCAGGCGGTGGACTGCGAGCTCCTGGTCCTCTCGTACAACGACGAGTCGTGGCTGGACCTCGATGCGCTCCACGACATGTGTGGGCACCATCACGAGATCACGACCCTGGAGTTCGACTCCGCCCGCTATGTGGGAGCCCGCATCGGGATCCACGACCCGACTGGACGCAAGGTCGGGACCGTGTCCCACCTGCGGAACCGTGAGTTCCTGGTGCTGGCCGGTGCAGCCAATGCCGTCCGCAGGGCACGGGCCGGCCTGGGAGAACAGTCCTCGCTCTCACGACCACCCGGACCGGCGGCCCCCCGAAGCCCAAGGCCGTCCGTGGCTCCCGATGACACGGCGCGGCCGGTCGGGCGGGTGCGGTCGAGCTCGTGACCCACCGTCGCTCCCGCCTGTCCGAGGTCGACCTCACCCTTCGGATCTCGGCCGAAGAGGAGGCCCAGCAGCTGGCGGCCGCCCAGCGTCGCCTCCTGCACCTCCGACTGATCAACGGCGGTCAGCTCGGCGACGGCCGTCTCGGGCCTCCGGTCTGCGTGGTCTTCGAAGGGTGGGACGCTTCGGGGAAGGGTGGCGCCATCAAGCGCCTGGTGGCTCCTCTCGACCCTCGACACGTCCGGGTGGCCCAGTTCGGGGCACCGGACTCCGACGGACTCCGTCATCACTTCCTCTGGCGTTTCTACCCGTCGCTGCCGGGATGGGGTGGGATGGCGATCCTGGACCGGTCCTGGTACGGCCGCGTCCTGGTGGAGCGCGTGGAGGCGCTGGCCACCGAGGAGCAGTGGCGACGAGCGTACGAGGAGATCCGGCAGTTCGAGTGGTCGCTGGCCGAAGAGGGAATGGTGCTCATCAAGATCTGGACCCACATCTCTCCCGAAGAACAGCTCAAGAGGTTCGAAGCCCGCCAGGCCGATCCGCTCAAGAGGTGGAAGCTCACCGACGAGGACTGGCGGAACCGCGACAAGTGGGCCGCCTACGAGGAGGCGGTCGAGGACATGCTCGAGCTCACCGATCACCGCAACGCGCGCTGGCACGTCATCCCCAGTGAGCAGAAGCGGTACGGGCGTGTCGCCGTCATCCGCACCGTCATCGCCGGCATCGAGGAGGGGATGCGTCGATGGGGGATCGAACCGCCTCCGTCCACCGGTGCCGACTACGATGAGAGCGAGTAAGCAACGGCCGTCGGGGGACCAGCAGCACGGGCGGTCAGGTCGGTCGGTGACTATAGGGGGCACATGAGCGGAGCACCGACACCGCCAAGGACAGGGGCGCCCCACGGAGCGCCACCGCCGTACGGAGCACCGCCGTACGGAGCACCGCCTCCACCGAATTGGGCGCCCCCGCCGTACGGAGCACCGCCGTACGGAGCACCGCCGTACGGAGCACCGCCTCCACCGAATTGGGCGCCCCCGCCGTACGGAGCACCGCCGTACGGGCACCCTGGCTACGCTCCGCCGGTCATCTTCTTCGATCCGGTACTCGGGGTACCTCTCGCCCACTGGTGGAAGCGTCTCGTGGCCTGGATCGTCGACGGTGCCGTCATCGGCGCCGCCTTCTATGTCCTCTACTTCGTCGTGCTCATTCCTACCTTCTTCGCTTCGGTGCTCACAGCCAGCCGACGCGCCACCAACACCGGGGTGCCCGTCGGTCTCGTCGTCGGACTGGTGATCTTCGGCGCGCTGGCCGTGGTGCTTCCGGTTCTCTACTTGGCCATCGGAGACGGCACGATGCGCGGCCAGACCTTGGGAAAGCTGGCCATGGGTATTGCCGTCCGTGACGCGCGGGGGAATTCCGTGATCGGTTTCTGGAGAGGGCTCGGGCGCACCTCCTTCAATGTGCTCCTGGCTGTCATGTTCGAGCTTCCCCTGGTCATCGGGAACCTGGCCCCACTCTGGGACCACCGGCGCCAGTCATGGGCCGATCACGTGGCCCGCTCAGTCGTCGTCGATCTCCGTCCCTGAGCTCCAGAAGCACCGGCGCGGCGACATCGGGCGCCAATCCGTGATAGCCAGAAGACATGGACTTCCGACGCACCCCGGTCACTGCCATGGCCCAACTCGTCCGGTCTGGACGGGTCTCGGCCCGGGAGCTCGCTCGTGAGTCCCTGGCCCGGATTGAGGAGCTGAACCCGACGGTCAACGCCTTCGTCGCCGTCGACGCCGAGCGTGCCCTGGACCAGGCGGCAGCGGTGGACCAGATCGTGGCCACCGGAGGTGATCCGGGCCCGCTTGCCGGAGTTCCGATCGGCGTGAAGGACGCCGAGGACGTGGCCGGCTACTGCACCCGGAACGGCTCCGCGCTGCTGAACGGATCGGCACCTGCCGTGGACGACTCCATCCAGGTCGCCCGCCTTCGGGCGGCCGGCTGCGTGGTCGTGGGCAAGACGAACCTCCCCGAGTTTGCCTGGTCGGCACACACTTCCAATGTCACCTTCGGCACGACGAAGAACCCCTGGAACCTCGACCACAGTGCCGGAGGGTCGTCAGGCGGTTCGGCCGCCGCCCTGGCCTCCGGAATGGTCCCCCTGGCCACCGGCTCCGACGGCGGGGGCTCGATCCGGATCCCCTCGTCGTGCTGCGGACTCTCGGGGATGAAGCCTTCTCTCGGGCGGGTTCCCGCCGGTGGCTCGCATGGGCCTGGATGGCTCGACCTCTCCACCCAGGGGCCGATGGCCATCCGGATCGCCGATGTGGCGGCCGCCCTCGAAGTTGTCGTCGGGCCGGACCCCAGCGATCTGCGGTCCCTACCTCGCCCTGAGGCCAACTGGAGCGACGCCATAAGCGATCCGCACGTCCCGACCCGGGTGGCCTGGTCTCCCACGCTCGGCTACGCCCCAGTGGACGCCGTCGTTCTCGAACGGTGTGAACAGGCACTGGCCGCCCTCGAGACCCTGGGGGCCGAGGTGGTCGAGGTGGAGTCGATCTTCGACGTCGATCCCGTCGGAGATTGGCTGACGATGGTCGGAGCGTGCCTCTTACGGACGATCGGACCCTTCCGAGACTCTCCCGACTGGGCCAGCGTCGATCCTGTCCTCGCCGCACTGGTTGATGCCGCCCGTCACACGACCGCCGTGAACCTCGTCGAGGTGTTCGACCAGTGCCACCGTATGAACCTGGCCCTGGTGTCCCTCTTCCACGACGTCCGCTTGCTCATCACCCCAACCATCGCGGGACCCCCTCCACCGCTCGATCTCAATGGCGCCGGCCTGATCAACGGTGAGGTCGATGCCAATTGGGCCCGGTTCACCTACCCCTTCAACATGACCCGATCACCGGCCGCGACGGTCTGCGTCGGAACCGACAGTGCAGGTCTTCCGATCGGACTCCAGCTCGTCGGTCCCCAACACGCCGACATGGCCGTGCTCCGGGCCGCCGCCGCCCTCGAAGCCGCCATCGGGTTCGACCGTCTGGCCCCACTCACTCCCCGACGCGGAACCTGATGCCGGGCCTGCTGGCATACTGATCGAGACAGGACGGCAACGGGAAGTCGACTAGGACACTGGAGGATCAGATGGCAATCACCTCGATCGGAGACGTGGTCCGCCACGTCGGAGACGACGATGCCCCTTGGGTCGATACCGGTTACGGCGTTGACCTCAAAGTTGTTCGCTTCGACTCCACGCAGGGAACGTGGGTGATCCGGAACCGATTCCGACCTGGCACCCGACTCCAAATCCACCGCCACACCGGACCAGTCGATGGGTTCACGCTGGCCGGGCGTTGGCACTACCTCGAGTACGACTTCTATTCGACGGCCGGTTCCTACATCTACGAGCCGGCTAACTCAGTACACACCCTTGACGTCCCCGCAGACAACACCGAAGACACCGACGTCCTGTTCGTCATAGAGGGTGCGCTGTTGAACCTCGATCCTGACGGCAACGTCGAGACCGCGACCGACGGACCGGGCATTCTCGACGCCTACTTCGCCCTTCTGGAAGCCGAGGGCAAGCCCCGGCCCAACGGATTGATCGTCTGAGCCCACGATGGGGGACCGGTCGCGACCAGGCGGCGATCTCGCCGCCGGCCTGACCGATCCCTCCGTCTACGCCGATGATCCCCACGGCCTTTACGCTCGGCTCCGCGCCGAGGCCCCGGTCGCCTGGCACCCCGACGCCGGGTTCTGGGCCGTCAGCACGCATGCCGAGGTCCAAGCGGTAGGGACTGATCCGACCACTTTCTCGTCGGCCTCGGGAATCCTGGTCGACGAGATCGGCACTCACTACGCGTCGCCACCCACCATGATGCACACCGATCCACCTCTCCACACCCGATACCGGCGGCTGGTCCAACCGGGCTTCAAGCCCAGTATCGTCCGGGGGCTCGAACGCTCGATCAGGTCCAAGGCACAAGCTCTCGTTGACACTCTCGCCGTAGGAAAGCCCGTCGACGTCGTACCTGCACTCTGTGTCCCGTTCCCGTTGCAGGTGATCTGCGAATTGCTCGGGGTCGACGGAGACCAGTGGCCCACCTTCTACCAGTGGTCTGAGGCGGCAATTCCCGGAGCCACGGAATGGCCGGAGCAACGCAAAGAAGAGCTCTTGGCCCAGATGTGGTCCTTCCTGGTCGGTGTGGCGTCCGAACGCCGCGCCGCGCCCCGAGACGACGTGGTGTCCGCCCTGGCGACGGCGGCACCAGGCGGGGACCGCCTCTCCGACGACGAGCTAGCCATGTTCCTCATCCAGCTTCTCGTCGCTGGGAACGAGACCACTCGCAACCTCCTGGCCGGTGGCCTCGCGGCACTTTCCCAAGCCCCTGAGCAGTGGTCACGCCTTCGCCGTGATCACTCCCGCGTACCGGCGGCCGTCGAAGAGCTGCTGCGCTGGACCACTCCTGTGATCTCGTTCCTCCGGACGGCCCGCCGTGACACCATCCTGGCGGGCCAGCCGATCGCTGCCGGGGAGCCGGTCCTCATGATCTACGCGTCAGCCAACCGAGACGAAATGGTGTTCGGACCGACCTCCGACCGCCTGGACGTCGGCCGGGACCCCAATCCCCATCTCAGCTTCGGCTTCGGACCGCACTTCTGCCTCGGCGCAGCCCTGGCTCGCCTCGAAGCCCGGGTCGTGCTCGAGGAGATCATCGACCGTTTCTCCACCGTCGAGCCCGGCGGTCCAGTGGAACGCGCGTCGAGCTCCGTGATCGCCGGGGTACGGCACGCCCCGCTGATCTTCTCCCACTGATCCGGTTCTCACGGCCGTCGCAGGACGACCACGGGTCCAGCGGGGAAGCCGCTCACACATCGTGACATCACGTTCTGCTCTCGCCTGGTGACCCTGGGGTCACCCCTCAGGCCTCCGAACATCCGGCCCACCGACGACATTGCCGGTCCCAGCCATCAGTTCGGGGTCGCCCCCACGATGTCTGATACGGAGATGGGTGGGGAAAGGCCGGGAAGGGAACCGTAG
>JAJYWF010000004.1 GCA_021791635.1 Actinomycetes bacterium | reverse complement strand
CCGTGGGGGCGTTGCTCCCCCTGCTCCCCTGGCTCTTCACCTCGGGAACGCGGGCAATCTGGGCATCGGTGGTCGTGGGAGGGGTGGCCGCGCTCTCGGTCGGCGTGATCGTGGGCCTGCTGAGCGGCCGACCGACGTGGAAGACCGGTCTTCGGCAGCTGGCCTTGGCTGCTCTGGCGGCAGGCGTCACGTACGGCATCGGACGGCTGGCTGGGGGAGGCAAGGCGTGAGTGATGCGCCGGCGTCGTGCCGCGGACTACGCGATCGGCCCCGAGGGGGTCAGTCCGTCGCCTCGGGGGACGTGGATCGAGTAGAAGCGATCGACGTGATCTGGACTGAAGCCGAGCGATGCGTACAGGTGGCGGGCCGTCGTGTTGGAGCGGTCGACGTAGAGCATCCCCGTGCGAAGTCCTTGGGCTCGCAGGTGCTCGAGACCGGCCACGGTGAGGGCCCGTCCGAGACCCCGACCCTGGAAGTCCGGGTCCACGGAGATCACGTAGATCTCACCGAGTGCGCTGTCGCCGGTGCCGTGGACCTTCGTCCAGCAAGATGCGGCCATTCGTCCCTCCTCCTCATGCACCAGTAGCCCGTCGGGATCGAACCACGGCTGGGCCTGGCGTTCGCGGAGGAGATCGAGGTCCCAGTTTCCCTGCTCGGGATGACCGGCGAAGGCGCGATTGTTGACGGTGAGCCATTCTGCGTCGTCGGTGCCCGGGCGGAACGATCGGACGGGCACGCGAGGCGAGCTGTCGATCACGGCTTCTGACAGGGGCAGGGCGACGCGGAGCTGGTGGATCTCTCGGCTCGGGGTGAAGCCGGCCTGCAGGGCCACGGACTCTTCCGCGGCGGTCGGGGCGGGGAGCCGGTAGCTCACCTCGCCACCGCCCTGGCGACGGATCTCCCGGATCGCCGCGTCCAACAGCGGTGGCCCGGGGCCGTCAGGTCCCGCCGGCTGCTCCGGATCGATCAGCGTCTCGATCACCCAGGCGGCAGGATCTCGGTGGAGCTGGCAGTAGGCCGTCAAGGTGTCGTCCCCATGCTCATTCCAGAGGACACCGGTGAAGCGGTCGCTACCGGGCCGTTCGAGATCGAGCCGGAGGCGCTCGCCGAGGGGCTCTCGTCCCTTCTGACGGGCGACGCGCCGCGCCAGGCCCTTGATCTGGTCCTTCTCGATGGGTCCGACGCGGTGGATGACGGCGACACCATCCCTGGGCACCACGGCAGGCTATCCGTCCCGGGGAGATATGGTCGGGTCGTGGACGCGAAGGCGGGGGACGCGAAGGCGGGGGACGCGAAGGCGGGAAACGGGAAGAAGGAACGCCAGGCGCGGGCTTCCGCAGTGGTGGCCGCGCTGGCCGAGGCCTACCCCGGGACCGCCCGGGAGCTGTGTGCCCTCGAAATCCGGAGCCCCTTCGAACTGCTGGTAGCCACGATCCTCTCGGCACAGTGCACCGACGAGCGGGTGAACTCCGTGACGCCGGCGTTGTTCGACGCCTACCCCGATCCCGAAGCGCTGTGCGGCGCCGATCCCGTGGAGCTGGAGCAGCTCATACGGCCGACGGGGTTCTTCCACGCCAAGGCTCGGAACCTCCTGGCCATGGCGTCGGAGCTCACGGTGCGCTTCGGCGGCGAAGTGCCCCGGGAGCTGGACCATCTGGTGACGCTCCCCGGAGTGGGTCGCAAGACGGGCAACGTGGTGCGAACCGTGGCCTTCGACCTGCCAGGCCTGCCTGTGGACACGCACGTGGGACGGCTCAGCCGCCGGCTGGGGCTCACCGAGAGCCAGGATCCGGTGCGGGTGGAGTCCGACTTGAACGAGCTGGTGCCAGAGCCCACAGGAGGTGCGCTGAGCCTGCGCATGATCCTGCACGGCCGGAAGGTGTGCACGTCGAGGAAGCCCCGCTGCGATGCCTGCGTCCTGGCCGACCTGTGCCCCTCGGCAGTGCTCTGACCGGTCGGACCTCGGCGATCCCATGGGACCGGGGCGACATCTCCCAGGACATTTTCCACGGAGTTCTCTTTCCATGGCCCGGCCCTGAGGACAGGCGCCGTGCGATGGGCTATGATGTGTGCCGGAACCGGTTTCCGCCACCTGGTTCCTGTAAGAAGAGCGGTATCGGGGATCCGCCGCCCCTCCGCTCGCACGACGGCGCCCTCCGGGGCGCCGTCGTCGCGTCCAGGCTGAGACATTGGCCGTCAACCGTCTCGTCGCCGCCACTGCTGCCATCAACGCACGGCGGTGCACGATCTGCCGGCGAACATTGGTAGCACTAGGGGTGCTACCCTTCGGATGTGGTGACGAAGCGCTCGGTTTCGCTCAACGACGACATCGCTCGTGCTGTCGAGACGGCGGCACGGGAAGACGGCGTGTCGTTCAGCGCATGGCTGACCAGCGCCGCCGAACGTCAGCTGCGCGTCCGTGAGGGGCTTCGCGGGGTGGCGGCCTTCGAAGCGGAGGCCGGGGCCCTGACGGCAGAGGAGATCGCAGCCGGAGAGGCCCTGCTGGCCCGGCTGCTCTCTGGAGTCTCGGGCATGGCGTCCAGAGTGCGGCGGCGCTGAGGTGAGTCCTGGACCTCACCGCGGCGTCGCACCGGGGCCGGGCGAGACGTGGCGATGAGGAGCGGCCTGGTGTACGGCGTCGGCGGGTTGCGAGCGGCGGCCCGGGGCGACCGCATCGTCTGGGCGCTCCATCGGGCCGCGCTGTCGAGCGACATCGTGCCGGTGGTCCCCGTCGGGGCAATGGCCGAAGCCTTCCGGACTGAAGGACGTGGCGACCGTCTCGAGAGTCTTCTGTGCGGGGCCGTGGTAGAACCCTTGGGACCCGAGCGGGCGCGGATCGTCGGTGAGCTGGCCGCCAGGGCGGACACGCCTGACCTGGTGGCGGTGTCGACCGCCGAAGTGGCGTCACGTCGGAACTGTGCCGTGGTGGCGTCGCGCCAGAATGCCCTCAAGGCGGCGGCGGGACTGCTGGGGCACGACCTCGTGCTCCACGCAGTCTGACTCGCTCAGCTCCGGTGCGTCGACGAGGACATCAGGCGGCCCAGCCGGCGCAGGGCCGCGATCAGGGACCGCTCCACGTTGAAGAGCTCGGACGCCGTCTCGTCATCGCCGAGAGCCCGAGCTTCTTCGGCCAGCTCGGAGACCCGGTGCTGGATCTCTGCAAGGCTTGACGTGATCGAGGACAGCTGGGCGCGTGTGCTCATGGTGCGATCATGGCCCAAGTGGCGTCGTCGGGAGGGGACAGGACGGTCCGAGAGGCCGGTACCATTGCCTGTCCATGCTGACCCAGTTTGACCTGCGCGGGCACGAGGGTCCCTTCGACGATGTCCTCCCCGGACCCGATGGGTCCGGACGTGACGTCGGCGAGCCAGTCGCGTCCATCATCGGCCAGGTGCGCTCCGGTGGGGATGCGGCGTTGCGGGACCTCACCGAGAAGTTCGACGGCGTCCGCCTCGACGATCTGCGTGTGCCCTCATCCGAGCTGGTGGCGGCTTCGAGCCGGCTACCCGACCACCTCGCCAGCGCCCTCGAGCTGGCCTGGGATCGCCTCTCTCGCTACCACAGTCAAGAGTTCGATGCCCCGCTGGATTACGTGGACGGTGGGGTGCGGGTCCGCCATCTGGTACGCCCAGTCGCTCGTGCGGGCGCCTACGCACCAGGAGGGCGGGCCCGGTACCCCTCCACGGTGCTGATGTGTGCCGCGCCGGCACGCGTCGCCGGGGTGCCAGACCTGGCGCTGTGCGTGCCCCCGGGACCGGACGGCCGGATCGACGACTCCGTCCTGGCCGCGGCCCAGCTGGCCGGTATCGACGAGGTGTACCGCGTCGGGGGCGCTCAGGCGATCGCCGCGATGGCGTTCGGGACCGAGTCGATCAGGGCGGTCGATGTGATCGTAGGCCCCGGGAACCGGTACGTGGCCGAGGCCAAGCGACAGGTCTCGGGGGTGGTGGGGGTGGCTTCGTCCTTCGCCGGCCCCTCGGAGGTGGTCGTGGTCGCCGGACCTGACACGCCTCCAGCCTGGGCCGCCATCGACCTGGTGGTGCAGGCGGAGCACGGCCCTGACGGCACGGCTTGGCTGGTGACCTGGTCCGAACGGGTGCTCAAGTCCGTTGTGACCGAGGTCGAGCGTATCGTGGCGGCATCTCCGCGACGTCGCGACCTCGAGGCCACGTTCGCGAGCGGCGGGTATGCGTGCCTGGTGGACGGGCCCGAAGCCGCCGTCGACGTATCGAACGTCGTGGCCCCCGAGCACCTCGAGCTGCTCTTCGACGGGGCCGAGGAGCTGCTCTGGCGCGTGACGTCGGCCGGTGCGGTGTTCTGCGGGCCGTGGTCGCCAGCCAGCTTCGGGGACTACATCGCCGGGCCGAACCACGTCCTCCCCACGAACCGGACGGCACGGTTCTCCTCGGCGCTCCGGGCCGACGATTTCGTGAGGCACATCCACGCGGTGACGGCGTCTCGGCCGGCCATCGAGTCCCTCGGACCGGCGGTCATCGCCCTGGCCGAGGCCGAGGGTCTGCCCGCGCACGCCGATTCGATCCGGTACCGCCTGTGAGCGGAGCACTGCCGCCGCGGCCCGGGCTGGCCGCGCTCGAGGGTTACCACTCACCCCAGATCGAAGTGGCGGTGCGCCTGAACGCCAACGAGTCGCCGTATCCCCCTCCGGCGGGATGGTCCGCACGCTTGGCGGAGACGGTGGCCGGGCTCGACATGCGCCGCTACCCGGATCGCAACGCGGCAGAGCTACGCCGGAAGCTGGCTGACCTCCACGGAGTCGACAGCTCACAGGTGTTCTGCGCCAACGGCTCGAACGAGGTGATCCAGTCCCTCCTCCTGGCCTTCGGGGGACCTGGGCGATCAGCCCTGGTCTTCGAGCCCACCTACAGCCTCCACTCTCACATCGCCCGCCTGACCTTGACCGATGTGGTCGTCTGTGAGCGCGGACAGGATCTCCGGATCGATGCCGACCAGGCTGTCGAGGCTGTCTCGCGCGTCAAACCTTCGGTGGTGTTCGTGTGCTCCCCGAACAATCCCACCGGGCGGGCCGAGACGCCAGAGCTCGTGACCGACCTGGTGAAGCGTGCGCCGGGGTTGGTGATGGTGGACGAGGCGTACGGGCAGTTCGCGACCTGGTCGGCCCTGGAGCTCTTCGAGAGCTCGGGAACCGGCGCCCCTGGTGCCGGCGCGCCCGACGGGCTGGTGGTGGTACGGACGTTCTCCAAGACGTGGGCGATGGCCGGCATACGGCTCGGCTACCTGGTGGCCGCCCCTCACGTGGTCGCCGGATGCCAAGCGGCCAGCTTGCCGTACCACCTGTCGGCGGTGACCCAGGCAGCCGGCCTCCTGGCGTTGGACTACAAAGACGAGATGGCAGCCCGGGTTGCTCACATTGCCGAGGAACGGGGGAAAGTGGAGGCGGCCCTCGCTGACATGCCCGTAGACTGGTGGCCGTCGGATGCGAACTTCATCCTCTTTCGTCCGAGAGATCGGGCAGCCGGAGAGGTGTGGAGGGGCCTGGTCGATCGGGGAGTGCTGATCCGCGACTGCACCCGATGGACCGGCCTGAGCGGCTGCCTCAGAGTGACGGTGGGGACGCCCGAAGAGAACGCCCGCTTTCTCGAAGCAGTGAAGGAGTGCCTGTGAGCATCGAGGGTGGTGGTGACGACGCAGACGGTACCGGGCGGCGGGCGGTAGCTCGGCGCTCGACCAAGGAGACGTCGATCCAAGTCGAGCTCGTGGTCGACGGATCGGGAAAGGTCGAAGTGGCGACCGGTCTCCCGTTCTTCGACCACATGCTGTCCCAGCTCGGGCGGCACGCGGGGTTCGACCTGGTGGTGCGCGCCGAAGGCGATCTGGATGTGGACGCCCACCACACCGTCGAAGACGTCGGCATCGTCCTTGGAGGATGCCTGGCCGAAGCGCTCGGAGACAAGGCTGGGGTGCGCCGTTTCGCCTGCGCCCTCCTCCCTCTGGACGAAGCCCTGGTGGAGGTGGCGGTCGATCTGTCCGGTCGGGCCTACCTGGCCTACGACGTCCCATTCGCCCCGGACACGCCGGGCCTGGGATCTCCTCCGTTCGATCCCCAGTTGGCCGAGGAATTCTGGCGGGCCCTGGTGACCGCGGCGGCCCTGACCCTCCACGTGAGCCTTCGGTCGGGGAAGAACACCCACCACATCGTCGAAGCCACCTTCAAGGGGGTGGCGCGTAGCCTTCGGGACGCGGTCCGGGTCGAGGGGACGGAGGTCCCCTCGACCAAGGAGGTGCTGTGAGCCGACGGCCGATCGTCGTCCTGGACTACGGCATCGGCAACCTCAGGTCGGCGGAGAAGGCGCTCGAGCATCTCGGGGCGACAGCCGAGCTGGTGACCGAGGCCGACCGGGTGGAGGGGGCCGCCGGGGTCGTCCTCCCCGGGGTCGGCTCCTTCGGGGCGTGCGCCGCGGCGCTGGAGCGATCGGGTCTGGCAGAGGCGGCGAGATGGGCGATCGAGATGAGTGTCCCGTTCCTCGGGATCTGTGTCGGGCTGCAGCTCTTGTTCGAGTTCTCCGACGAGAGCCCGGGAGTTCCCGGTCTGGGGGTCCTCCCGGGCACCGTCCGTCGCCTCTCGGGAGACGTGAAGCTGCCCCAGATGCAGTGGAACCGTCTCGATCCCCGCGAACGAAGCCGATGTGCGCTCCTCGAAGGCCTCCCCGAGCATCCCTGGGTGTACTTCGTCCACGGCTACGCACCGGAGGTGGGGCACTCGACGGTGGCGACCTGTGAGTACGGGGGGAACGTGGCCGCGATGGTCGAGCACGATCGGGTGTGGGGTGTGCAGTTCCACCCCGAGAAGTCGGGATCCACCGGGCTGGCAATCCTGGCCAACTTCGTGAACATCTGTCACGATCGTTCAATGACGGCAGTCCCCTGAGCGACCACTGATGGACCTCCTGGCGGCAATCGATCTGCGTGACGGGACGGCCGTTCGACTGGTCCAGGGGGACTTCGCACGCCAGCGTGACTACGGAGACCCCTTGGCCCTGGCCGACCGGTTCTCCGCCGGTGGGGCCCGCTGGCTGCATGTGGTCGACTTGGATGCTGCTCGGACCGGCATGCCGGTGAACTTCAGCACGATCGAGGTCATCGTCGATCGCGTCGCTGCGGCGGGAGTGGCAGTCGAGGTGGGAGGGGGCATCCGGACCCGTGACCAGGTAAGCCGGGCCCTCGGCATCGGGGTCAGCAGGGTGGTGATGGGTACGGCCGCGCTGGAGGACCCCGATCTGGTGCTGAGCGTGGCCGACGAGCATCCCGGAGCCGTGGCCGTGGGGATCGACTTCCGGCTCCGGGGTGACGGGGTTCGAGAGCCTGCGGTTCGAGGGTGGACCCAGGGGTCTCCGACGTCGCTGCGCCGTGTACTGGACTCCCTGGAGGGTGCGGCCATCGGCGCGGTGATCGTGACCTCCATAGAGCGCGACGGCATGCTCTCGGGGCCGGACCTGGGCGGGTTGGCCGACATCATGGACATGACGACCCTCCCGGTCGTGGCGTCGGGAGGCGTGTCGTCGATGGCCGATCTCGAGGCGCTCCTGGCATTGCGCTCACCTCTGAACGGTCGCCAGATCAGTGGCGCAGTCGTGGGCAGGGCGTTGCTGGATGGTCGAATCGAGATCGAGGAAGCGGTGGCGGCGTGCGAACTGTCCGAGTGATCCCGTGCCTGGACGTCACCGCCGGGCGGGTTGTCAAAGGTGTGAGGTTCGTCGACCTGGTCGACGCTGGCGACCCGGTGGAATTGGCAGCGCGCTACGACGCTGAGGGGGCCGACGAGATCACGTTCCTGGATATCACGGCATCGTCGGACGATCGGGACACGATGGTCGACGTGGTGGCCAGGACGGCGGACCGGGTGTTCATTCCCTTCACCGTGGGAGGCGGTGTCCGATCGGCTGAGGACGCCCGCAGGCTTCTGCGGGCCGGAGCCGACAAGGTCGGCGTGAACTCCGCCGCCGTGGAGCGCCCGGCCCTGGTTCAAGAGCTCGCAGGCGAGTTCGGTTCCCAGTGCGTGGTGACGGCGGTCGACGCCCGACGCCGGTCGGGTGGGACGTGGGAAGTGTTCACCCATGGTGGTCGGCGCCCGACCGGGATCGACGCCGTGGCCTGGTGCGAGCAGTGCGCCACCGGCGGAGCGGGCGAGATCCTGCTCACCTCGATGGACCGCGACGGCACCCGGGAGGGGTTCGACGTGGCGCTGACGAGGAAAGTGGCCGACGCCGTGGGGGTACCGGTCGTGGCTTCGGGCGGCGTCGGGACCCTTGAGCACCTGGTGGAAGGGGCCACGTTGGGACATGCCGACGCCGTGCTGGCTGCGTCGATCTTCCACCGGCGCGAGCACACCATCGGGGAAGCCAAGAGCTGGATGGCTGCGGCCGGAGTGCCGGTGCGCCCGTGGCCGGACCAGTAGCCGGCATGGGCGTGCCCGAAGAAGGGCGAAGATGGGGTACCGTGCCCACGTGGTCACCCAGCCGCCTTCGAATGCCGCCCCGTCCAAGCAACCGATCACCGTCTTGTTCGACCGGGTCCTGGTCCAAGTGGCCCAGGCCGAGGGCGAGCGGCGGTCGCGGGCCGGAATTCTGATCCCGGCCACCGCCCAGATGGCTCGCCGCCTGATGTGGGCCGAGACGGTGGCCGTAGGGCCTCACGTGCGGGCGGTGAAGGCCGGCGACCAGGTGCTGTTCAATCCCGAGGATCGATTCGAGGTCGAGGTCCAAGGGGAGGAGTACGTGATCCTGCGCGAACGGGACATCCACGCCGTCGCTTCGGAGCGCATCGACGGCGGGACCGGGCTGTACCTGTGAGCGAGGGCCCGGACCAGGATGCCGTGTCGGCGGAGATGGCCGAGGCGCCGGCCGGCGTCCCCCTCGAGGTGTCGGACGCGGCCTGGCTGGACGAAGTGAAGTTCGACGACCGCGGGTTGGTGGTGGCGGTGATCCAAGATGCCGAGGGTGGTGATGTCCTCACCGTGGCCTACATGAACCGTACGTCCCTTCTCAAGACGCTCGAGACCGGGCGTACCTGGTGCTGGAGTCGAAGCCGCCAGGAGCTGTGGTGCAAGGGAGAGACGTCGGGAGACCGCCAGTACGTACGAGAAGTGCGAATGGACTGCGACGGGGACGCCCTGGTGGTGCTCGTCGACCAGCACGGTGACGGAGCGTGCCACACCAAGAACTGGTCGTGCTTCTTCCGAACCATTGGGCGGGGACCGGGCGTGGCCCGGCCGGGTGCGTCCCGATCGCCGACGTCGGCTCGGGCGTCGGGCGACATGACTGCCACCGGCCGGGTGTGACCGAGCAGGGCGCCCGGGTTGCTCCGGGGCTGCGGATCCAGCCCGGCGAGAAGGAGTTCCTGACGCTGTGTCGGGAGTACTCGATCGTGCCCCTGTGGACCGAGGTGGTGGCTGACACGCTGACCCCCGTTGCTGCCTTCCAGCACATGGTCGGGGACGAACAAGGGTTCCTGCTCGAATCGGTGGAAGGAGGGGAGCGGTGGGGCCGATACTCGTTCGTCGGTCGTCGGCCGCTCGGCACCGTGGACGTCACGGGCACCGAGGTGGAGTGGGCGGGGACGGCTCCCCGACGCGGCGACGAGATCGACGGGGCTTTGACGGCGCTGGCGGCGATGCTGGACACGTACACGACCCCACCGCCATCGGACGTCGGCTGGACGGCACACCCTCCCCCGTTGCACTCCGGGGTGGTGGGTTACCTCGGGTACGACGTGGTCCGCGAGGTCGAGCGCCTGCCCGATCCACCCCCGGACGACCAGGGCTTTCCTGACGCCGCCCTGCTGGTGATCGGAGAGCTCGTGGCCTTCGACCACTGGCGGCAGTGCTTGGTCGTGGTGAAGAACGTCCTGTGCGACCCTTCCTGGACGGACGCTCGGGCCGCCGAGGCGTACGGCAAGGCCGTATCGGAGCTGGAAGTGCTGGCCGGCCACTGCTTCGGCGAGGCAGGCACCGACGCCGGTGCGGTGCCGCTTCCCGGACGCCCTCTGGCTGCGGCCGAGGCCCGTCGCAGCGTGTCCAGCGCCGCTTTCGCCGATCAGGTCACGGCGGCCAAAGAGCACATCAGCGCCGGCGATGTGTTCCAAGTGGTCTTGTCGCAGCGTTTCGATCTCGACCTCAGGGTTCGTCCGTTCGACGTGTACCGAGCACTGCGGCTCCTCAACCCCAGCCCGTACCTGTACTTTCTCAGGTTTGACCGGGTGACGGTCGTGGGATCGTCCCCCGAGCCCATGGTGCGGCTCCGCGACGGCGTCGTGACGTCCCGTCCCATCGCCGGATCTCGGCCGCGAGGATCCAGCGACGAGGAGGACCTCCGGTTGTCGGGGGAATTGGGTGAGGATCCCAAGGAAAGGGCCGAGCACGTCATGCTGGTCGACCTGGCCCGGAACGACGTAGGACGGGTGGTGCGGTTCGGCACCGAGAAGGTGGACGAACTGATGACCGTCGAACGGTACAGCCACATCATGCACCTGACCTCGCAGGTGTCGGGCCAGCTGCGAGATGACTTGGGACCAATCGACGTCCTGCGGGCGACGCTCCCGGCCGGGACCCTCTCGGGAGCCCCGAAAGTCCGGGCGATGGAGATCATCGACGATCTGGAGGAGACGAAGCGTGGTATCTACGGTGGGGTGATCGGGTACCTGGATTTCTCAGGAAACCTCGACACCGCCATCGCCATCCGGACGCTGGTGGTGGGGCCGGAGGGCAGGGCTTCGGTGCAGGCCGGAGCTGGAATTGTGGCGGACAGCGATCCGGAGCGTGAGGACGAAGAATGTGGGCACAAGGCGGCCGCAGTGCTGGCCGCGGTGGCGGCAGCGGAGATCATGTCCGGCATCCGTCCCGACCCGGGAGCGGGGGCGGCACCCGTGACCGCGCCGTCGTGATGGCGTGGGCCGGGTGAGCGTTCGGGGCGCCGGTGGTCCCCGGCGTGATGAGAGCCCAGAGTCGCTCGTCGACCAGTACCACATGCTTCGGGAGGGTGCCGGGGCCTATCTGACGAACCGTGATGTCGTGACGGTGAAGGGTGCGGACGCCGAGTCCTACCTCCAGGGCCAGTGCAGCCAGGACGTTGCCGCGCTCGCTGTCGGAGGGCAGACCGACACCCTCCTGTGCTCTCCGGAGGGCAAGGTGGTCGTCCTGTCCCGAGTCGTCCGCATCGACGACGCAGTGTTCGACCTCGACGTGGCCCACGGGTTCGGTGACATTGCTCTCGAACGCCTCAACCGTTTCAAGCTTCGCTCGAAGGTGGACATCACCCTCGCTCCGAGGCCAGAGGTGAGGATACGTGGGGCAGGCGTGGATCTCGTGCTCCGACGTGGGCTCGGGATCGACGTGGAAGACCTCGTGCGACAGGGGAGGATCGGCCAGCTCCGTGGGTGTCGGCTGATGCCGGTCCGCTGGAACGGTACCGGCGGAGTGGACATCATCGGACCTGAGCCGGGTTCGTTGGTGCCCGACGGATGCGAGTGGTGTGACGTCGAAGCCTGGGAGGCGCTCAGGGTGGAGGCCGGCATTCCCGAGATGGGGAGCGAGCTCGACGGGCGGACGATCGCTGCCGAGGCCGGCCTGGTGGAGCGCACGGTGAGCTTCACGAAGGGGTGTTACACCGGCCAGGAATTGGTGGCCCGGCTGGAAGCGCGTGGCAACCGGGTGGCGCGCCGGCTCCGCGGCGTGGTCCTCGATGCGGCCGCCACGACCGCGCCGTTGTCAGTTGAGGATCTCCGTGAGAGCACGCTCTACGCCGTCGACTCGGAGAAGAGAGTGGGGGAGTGCACGTCGTCTGCCTGGTGCCCTGGTCTCGGCGGGCCGGCAGCGCTGGCTTACGTGCATCGCTCGGTCGGCCCCACGACAGTCGTCACACTGCGCCGAGAGGGCCAGACCTCAGGGAGGTGGCGGGGCCAGGTGCGGGCTCTCCCCATGAGCTGAGCCCGACCGAGGCGCCGGGCCCCACGGAAGGGCGGAGCTCGAGCGCGTCCCGTCGAACGAGCGGAGCCAGACCAGCATCCGCGTCCCTCCAGAGGGGTCTCGGGGGGACTCGGCTCGGACGCCCCCACCCATGGCCGAGGTGAGCTCGGACACGATGGCCAGGCCCAGCCCGGTACCCGGGCGACGCCTCTGGACCCGGTCGGAAGTGAAATGGGGATCAAACACCAAGGAGAGGTCGGCTGCGGCGATCCCGGGTCCGTCGTCATCGACCCACATGAGAATCCGGTCCTGGTCCAATCGGGCTCCGACTTCGACGCGCGTCCTGGCGAAACAGAGTGCGTTCTCGACCAGGTTCGCCAGCACCTGAAAGAGGCGGTCATGGTCGGCGAGGGCCCTCAGCTCCCCGATGTGATCGACGGAGCGCAGGTCGATCCCGGACTGTTCGGCTTCAGGGCGGAGATGGTCGACCACTCCCCTCACCACCGAGGCCACGTCCACGGGGGTCACTTCGAAGCTGAAACGTGTCGCTTCCAGCCGGGCCAGGTCCAGGAGGTCCTGAACCAGCCGCTCCAGACGTCGGGCCTCCGCATCGATGATCCCGAGGGCGTCGGCTGGATCGGTGGTCGTTCCGTCGGTCAATGCCTCGGCATAGCCGCGGATCGACGTCAACGGAGTGCGCAGTTCGTGTGACACCGACAAGAGGAAGTGGCGCTGCTGGTCTCGAGCCCGTCGGAGGCGTTCGCTCATCGTGTTGATGGCCGCGGCCAACTTCGCGAACTCGGGAAGATCGTGTGCCCCGGTGGGCATGGGAGATGTGAGATCACCGGCGGCGATGCGTTCAGTGGCCTGGGCGGCGACGACCAGCGGGCGGGAGAAGCGGCGGGCCAGACCGTAGGCGACCAACGTAGCGACCAACAGGCAGCCGAACCCGATCAGGAGGAAGTAGCCGAGACCGCCGACGGTTGGCGTCATGGTGCGCGTGGCAACGAGCACAGCCGTGTCGTCGTAGGGCACCGGTGACTTCAAGTTCGTCTTCTGCCTTGTGGTCAGCTGCAGAGGGATGAGGACGTAGACCAGGTTGCCGGTGGTACCGCCGACGGCCTGACCACGGTGGAGTTCCACGGTGTCGAGGGTGACGTTCCTGAGCCGGGCGGGAAGATTAGGGCTGAATGTGCCGGCGGCGCTCAGCCCGACGATGGTGAGGGCGTCGTACTGACCCACATAGCGGACCACTTTGATGCTGTGGAGAAAGACATCAGGGTGCGGGTAGGAAGCCAAGGCGTGGGCTTGCGCGTACAGCTGCTGCTCGGCGGTGGTGGCCGATGCCCGACGCACCAGGAGGGCGCTGCCGACCGCGGCCAGCACCAGGGTGCCGGTCACGAGGATCAGGATCGCGCTGGTCAGGCGGCGTCGCACTGGCCGGTCAATCCAGCCGGTAGCCGACGCCCCACAGCGTGGTCAGCGAGAAGGCGTCACCCAGCTTCTTGCGCAGCTGGCGAACGTGGACATCCACCGTACGCTCGTCGCCGTACCATCCCTCCCCCCACACGCCGTCGAGAAGCTGCCTCCGTGAGAGGGCCAATCCGCGGTTCGCCGCCATGTAGGACAGCAGATCGAATTCTCGGGTGGTGAGGGCGACCGTACCTCGAGGGGTGCGGACCTCGCGCCGTCCGGTGTCGACCGTGAGTGTTCCGATCTCGTGGACCTGGAGCTCGTCGGCTCGTGCCGTGGCCGAGCTCCGACGAAGGACGGCGTGGACCCGGGCGACGAGCTCGCGGGCTGAGAACGGCTTGGTCACGTAGTCGTCGGCGCCCAGCTCGAGGCCGAGGATGCGGTCCATCTCGTCGTCACGCGCCGTGAGCATGATGATCGGGAGGTCGTTACGACGGCGCAGCCGCCGGCACACCTCGAAGCCGTCCATTTCACCGGGAAGTCCGACATCGACGATCACCAGGCGAACGCCGGACTGGGCGGCGCGCTCCAGCCCGACCGAGCCTCGATCAGTCGTGACCACCCGGAAACCGTCGCGACGCAGGTACATGGACACCAGATCGGCGATGTGCCCGTCGTCCTCGATGACCACCACGGTGCCGGGCTCGTTCTCCACCGGGCACAGCCTGCCATGCCCGATGCCCTGGGTGAGGAACCCACCGGGTGGCGCACTCCACCACTACGCTGGGGCCCATGTCCGGGTACTTGTCGGAGATCCTTGCCGCGCATCGGGCGCACGCGGCCCAGGATCGACGGATCCTCGGGGAGCTCGTGGACCAGGCCAGGTCAACTCCGGCGACGCGCCCGTTCGGCGAGCGGATACGCTCGGTCGCCGATAGTTCGGGACTGGCGGTGGTGGCCGAAGTGAAGCGGCGCTCGCCGAGCAAGGGCGAGCTGGCCGTCGACCTCGATCCGCATGCTTTGGCCCTGGCGTACGCGGCGGGAGGAGCCACCTGCATATCGGTCCTCACGGACCAGGAGTTCTTCGGCGGGTCGCCGGCTGACCTGGCAGCCGTACGCCGTGCCGTCGACGTTCCGATCCTGCGCAAGGACTTCACCGTGTCCCTGGCTGACGTGTGCGATGCTCGGATCATGGGCGCCGACGCGGTCCTGCTGATCGCCGCAGCCCTGCGCACCGAGGAGCTGGCCTCGATGGTCCGGCTAGCGGCGGACCTGGGACTGGACGCGCTGGTGGAGGTCCACGACGAGGTCGACTTGGAAAAGGCGTTGGACGTGGGCGCCGATCTGATCGGGGTGAACCGCCGGGACCTCAGGACCTTCGAAGTGGATCCTGAGCGGGCCGACCGCCTGCTCTCGACCCTGCCTCCCGACGTGGTGGCCATAGCCGAGTCCGGTGTGAGCGGAGTACCCGACGCCGCGCATCTGGCACGTGCAGGCTTTCAGGGGATCCTGGTCGGAGAGCTACTGGTGCGGTCTGGAGACCCGTCGTCGGCGGTGGAGGCACTGCGTGGCCACCGAGTCGGTACGCGTCGTTCGCCGGTCCCCGACGCCGGGCGTGGGACGTCGGCATGAACGACGAAATCATGGTGAAGATCTGCGGGATCACGTCGGAAGCCGACGCGCTGCTAGCCGTGGCCATGGGCGCCGACGCCGTGGGTTTCATCTTCGCCCCTTCTCCGAGGCAGGTGGCTCCGTCGTTGGTGGCGGACATCGTCAAGCGCCTGCCGCACGAGATCCTCACGGTCGGGGTGTTCAGGGACGAGGCGCCGAGCCGGGTAGTGGAGATCACGAACCACGCCGGTCTGGGAGCGGCACAGCTGCACGGGCACGAGCCGGCTGACGAGAGTCGCTGGGTCCGCGAACGGGTCCCGTGCACGATCAAGGCGTTCACCGCCGGAGACCGGACCATCACCAGGTTTCCTGAGTTCGGTGCCGACTACCTCATGATCGACGGTCCGAGCCCGGGTTCAGGTGAGGTATTCGATTGGCGTCTCGGCGAGGGGGTCGCCGATCCCTACCATCTGATCGTGTCGGGGGGTCTCGGGCCCCAGAACGTCGCTCAGGCGGTCGCCAGGCTCCAGCCGTTCGGCGTCGACGTGGCAACCGGAGTCGAATCAGCACCGGGTCGTAAGGATCCCCGAAAGGTTCGCGACTTCGTGGTCAACGCGCGGAACGCAGCACGAGCTGTGTCCGCCGGAGAGGTGCACCTCGACCGTGATGACGACGCCCTTCGGGGTGGTGGGGACGAGGACGAGAAGGGTCTTTACGACTGGATGGACGGGTGACGGGCTCGGAGCGGGGATGGATGGGCGCCCCGGGGCCCGGCGGGAGGTTCGGGGAGTTCGGGGGGCGCTTCGTCCCCGAGTCGCTGGTGGCGGCCTGTGCTGAGGTGGAAGAAGCATTCAAGGAGGCATGGGACGACCCGTTGTTCCATCGAGAGCTCGACGGGATCCTGGCCGACTACGGAGGTCGGCCCACCCCACTGACCGAGTGCCACCGGTTGTCCGTGAAGCTCGGCGTGAACGTGCTACTGAAGCGGGAGGACCTGGCCCACACCGGTTCGCACAAATTGAACAACGTCATCGGTCAGGCTTTGTTGACGAAGCGAATGGGGAAGCAGCGGATGATCGCCGAGACCGGTGCCGGTCAGCACGGCGTGGCCACTGCGACTGCGGCGGCGCTCATGGGCCTCGAGTGTGCAGTGTTCATGGGCGACGTCGACATGAAGCGCCAGGAGCTGAACGTGTATCGAATGGAGCTCCTGGGCGCCGAAGTCCATCGGGTGAGCTCGGGCAGCAGGACGCTGAAGGACGCCGTGAACGAGGCGATGAGGGAGTGGGTCGCCTCGGTGGGTACGACGCACTACTGCCTGGGATCGGTGATGGGGCCCCATCCGTTCCCCTACATGGTGCGTGAACTTCAACGAGTCGTGGGTGACGAATCCCGGGAGCAGTACCGGCGCTTGCGCGGTGGAGCCGATCCCGACGTGGTGGTGGCGTGCGTGGGCGGTGGGTCCAACGCGGCGGGGACGTTCGCCGGATTCGTGGAGACGGATGCCCGTCTGGTGGGTGTGGAGGCAGCCGGCGGGGCAGCCATAGCGCGCGGCATTCCTGGGGTGCTCCACGGCATGCACTCCCGGCTCCTCCAAGACGAAGAGGGGCAGATCCTCGAAGCGCACTCGATCTCGGCTGGGCTCGACTATCCAGGGATAGGCCCCGAGCATGCCCATCTGGCAGCGATGGGTCGGGCCACCTACGAGCAGGCCGACGACGGGGAGGTCCTCTCGGCGTTCAGGCTCCTGGCAGAGTACGAAGGCATCATTCCGGCACTCGAGTCGGCCCACGCGCTGGCCTGGGTGGTGCGAGAAGCAGGGCGGGCGATCCCGGCTGGGTCGTCTGTCCTGGTAACGCTGTCAGGTCGGGGCGACAAGGATGTCGCCCAGGTCCGTGCGCTGATCGGCGGTGCGTGAAGGTGGGTCCATTGCCCGAGGGCCGGACTGAGCCGCCGACGTTGGACGCAGGGTCCAGCCGCCTGGAGGCTGTGCTGCGGGCCCGGCTGAACGGTGGGTCCAAGCTGCTCGTCCCCTACATCATGGGTGGAATGTCTCACGACTGGCTCGAAGTGGCCCACGCAGCGGTGGCGTCTGGTGCCGATGCCCTAGAAGTGGGGATCCCGTTCTCCGATCCGATGATGGATGGGCCGGTCATCCAGGAAGCAGCACTGGCTGCATTGCGTCGGGGCACCACGTTGGCGGGCGTTCTCGACGACCTGGCGAGGGCCGGGATCGGCGTCCCGATCGTGATCATGTCGTACTACAACCCGATCCTGAGGGCCGGGCACCGGCGCTCGGCCGGCATGCTGGCGGGCGCCGGTGTCGCAGGAGCCCTCATCCCCGATCTACCCCTCGAGGAACTGGGACCCTGGGCTCGAGAGGCAGACCGGGCTGGGATCGACACGGTGCTGATGGTGGCGCCTTCGACCGTGGGTCGCCGGGTCGGAGCGATCACCGCACGGGCTCGAGGGTTCGTCTACGCCGTGGCCCGTATGGGCGTCACCGGAGAACGGGCATCTCTCGGGAGTGACGCCACTGACGTGGTGGAGCGGGTGAGGGAGGCGAGCGATCTGCCGGTGTGCGTGGGGATCGGGATATCCACTCCGGCGCAGGCGATCGAGGCAAGTCGAGCCGCCGACGGCGTCGTGGTCGGCTCGGCACTGGTTCGCAGGGTCCTCGACGGAGGTGGGGCGGAAGCCGCCGCGTCATTTGTCGGGAGCCTACGGGCGGCCATCGATCGGATCTGACGCCGTGGTACCCGCCGGCTCAGTCCGGTGGCAGCAGGATGAGGCAGCCGTTGTGCCCGCCGAATCCGAAGGAGTTCGAAAGGACCGGACCGGGTTCCCACGACTGGGCCGAGCCGGTGACCACGTCGAGGTGGATCTCGAGGTCGATCTCCTCGCACCCGTAGGTGGGCGGGATGAGGCGATGCTCGATCGAGAGTGCCGATGCCACGGCCTCGATTGCCCCGGCAGCGCCCAGAGCGTGGCCGGTGACGCCCTTGTTGGACGTCACGAGGGGGCCCGGATCCCCGAACACCTTGGCGATGGCGGTGGCTTCGGCCAGATCGTTGAGGGGCGTCGACGTTCCGTGGGCATTGACCACGACGATGTCCTGGGGCCGCAGGCGAGCGTCGGCCAACGCCTGTTCCATGCAGGCAACGGCGCCGGCGCCGTCGGGGGCGGGTGCGGTGATATGGAAGGCATCGGCCGTGCTGGCGAACCCGGCAACTTCGGCGTAGATGTGGGCCCGTCGAGCGGTGGCTCGGTCCCAGTCCTCGAGGACCAGCGCCGCGGCTCCCTCGGCGATCACGAAACCGTCCCGGCGCCGGTCGAAGGGACGAGACACCCCTGACGTCGACAAGGCGGTCATGTTCGAGAACGCGGCCACGGCCACCGGGTGGAGCGAGGCCTCGGCCCCACCTCCGATGGCGACGTCGCACCTTCCCGAGGCCACCAGACGAGCTGCGGCACCGATAGAGTGCGTGCCGGCGGCGCAGGCCGTGGTGATGGTCTCCGAGGGTCCGCGCCACCCGAAGCGCATCGATACCGTCGCCGCGCCAGCGTTGGGCATCATCATCGGCACGAAGAACGGTGAGACCCGCCGAGGACCCTTCTCCAGGTAGACCTGTACCTGGTCGGCCAAGGTCTCGAACCCGCCAACTCCGGTTCCGAAGACGACCCCAGACCGCCACGGATCCGCGTCCACGTCTCCGGCGTGGGCCAACGCCATCTCGGCCGCGGCGACGCTGAACTGGGCGAAGCGGTCGACGCGTCGCATCTCTTTGGGACCGAAGTAGACCTGGGGATCGAACTCGGGGACTCGGCGCTCGCCATCAATCGACGGCGTGACCAGGCCATCCCACAGAGCATCGGCCCCCAAGCCGCAGCAGGTGACTGCGCCGAGACCGGTCACGGCCACTCGCCGTCCCGGGACGGACTCGCCGGCACCGGCACGGAGAAGCATCAGAACTTGCTGGAGATCAAATCGAATGCCTGACCGATGGTCTCGATATCCTCCAGCTCGGTCTCTTCGACGGTGATGTCGAAGGCCTCTTCGAGGGCCATCACCAGCTCGACGAGGTCCAGGCTGTCCGCATCGAGATCATCGGCGAACCGGGCTTCACGGGTCACCTTGTCCGCAGGTACCTGCAGAACTTCCACCGCGCATCCACGGAACTTTTCGAATGCCTGGTCACTGTCCACGTGCTCTGCTCCTCGCTCTGTCGACGCCGTTGATGACGACGCCAATGGTGTGTGGTACTTCGACTGCCGCTCTCGTCCAACTTCTCGCTCGATGTTGCTTCCTGCTCGGAACCTGCTCGCGCCCGGGTGGATCCTCGGGTGCCTCACGACACCATGGGACCGGTGAACTTCGGGAAGCCCCGTAGTTCACATGCCCATTCCGAGGCCACCGTCGACGGGAAGGACCGCGCCAGTGATGTAGCTTGCGGCGTCCGAAGCCAGAAATCCGACCGCGCTCGCCACTTCCTGAGGCTCGGCGACCCTCCCGAGGGGAACCATCGTCCGAAGCTGCTCGACCCTCTCGGCACCGAGCGCATCGAGCATATCGGTTGCCACCGCTCCGGGGGCGACGACGTTCACAGTGATCGAACGACTGGCCACCTCGCGGGCCAAGGCCCTGGCCATCCCCACCAACCCGGCCTTGGACGAGGCGTAGTTCGCCTGCCCGGGAAGTCCCACGAACGCGCCCACCGAGGAGATGAACACGATCCGGCCCCGGTGGAGGCGGAGCATCTTGGCCAGGGCGCGCTTGGCGACGCGGTAGGCCCCGGTGAGATTGGTGGCGATGACATCGTTCCATGCATCCTCGTCCATCCGCACGACCAGGGTGTCCCGGGTGATCCCGGCGCTGACGACGAGGATCTCTACGGGACCCCAGCGGCTTTCGACGGCTTCGAATGCAGCCTGGACAGTAGCGACCTCGGTCACGTCGCATGGGACGGGGAAGTAGCGTTCGGCGAGCTCTTCTGGATCAGCACCGACGCAATGACCGGCTTCCTCGGAGGGGTGGTGGGCGACGTGGACCCCGGTCGGGTCGCCCAGGCCAGGAAGTGGGGGCGGTGAGCTGCCCCGGTACGTGACGGCGACCTGATCGCCGTGCTGGAGGAACCAAGCGGCGCAGGCAGCGCCGATCCCACGACTGCCACCCGTGACCAGGACCACTCGGGGTGATCGGGACCCTCGACCAGGGGCGTCGGCCTCGCCGGGCATCAGTAGCGGTCCTCGCGGACTCGGAGCCACACGAGGGGCTGGCCTTCTTGGACCCGCTCGCCGGACACGGACAGCCACCGGATCACCTGTCCGGCGAAGGGCGTCCTCACTTCGTTCACCCCGACGCGTCCGACGAGCGCTCCGACGTCCACGAAGCTCTCCGTGGCCGTGGCCCCGTCGACGGGCGGGGCCACGGTGCCTGGGAGCAGGCCGGTCCCTGGAGCCGACACCGTCGACTCGGGAGTGAAGATCCCCGCCGAGGGGCTCACGACGACCCGTTCTCGGGTGTAGAGGTGCTCACCGTGGTGGACTTGGGGATCGTCTCCCAACATCGGATGCGGGGTGACGGCGTCGATCAGCCGATCGAGGTCGTCGGGTTTCGCCACCGAGAGCGAGCGGATCTCCGGAGTGCTCCGTCGGGCCAAGCCACTCAGCACCCCTCCGGGGCCCAGTTCCACAAAGGACGTGGCACCGAGCCCGGCCAGGGTCTCGAGCGATTGCCGCCAACGCACCGGGCTGCAGAGCTGAGCCGAGAGCAGACCCGGCCAATCGGAGGAGTCGTGGTGGACCCTGGCGTCGACGTTGGCCACGATCGGAACCTCGGGGGCGAGGAACGTGGCATCGCCGAGGGCCTTTCGAAGGGCCGGGCGGGCGCCGGCCATGAGGGGGGTGTGGAAGGCCGCAGCCACCGGCAGTGGGAGCACCTTGCGGGCTCCGAGTTGGCGGGCAATGACCGCCACGGCTGCCACGGCGTCGGTGGTCCCGGCCACGACGACCTGTCCAGGGGCGTTGTAGTTCGCCACCCAGACGTCGGATTCGCAGCGCTGGCATGCGGCTGCGGCGTCGTCGTCGGAGAGGCCGATAATGGCCGCCATCGTCCCTGGAGCATCTTCGCCGGCTCGAGCCATCGCTTCCCCCCGGGCTGCGACGAGGGCCAGGCCGTCGGCGAAGGACACGCCACCCCCGGCCACCAGGGCGGTGTACTCACCCAAGCTGTGTCCGGCGCATGCCGCCGGAGCCAGGCCGATGCGCTCGACGGCGTCGAGGACCACGAGGCTGAGGACGAACGTCGTGAGTTGGGCGTTGGCCGTCTCGGTGAGCTCCTCCATGGGTGCGTCGACCAACAGGCGGCCCAGGTCACGGCCTGAGACGGAAGCGGCTTCGGTCACCACTTCCCAGGAAGGGTGTGTGGTCCAAAGGCGGCCCATGCCGGGGCGTTGCGAACCTTGGCCTGGGAACGTGAACACCAGCACGTGGGGACTCTCCGAGTGCTCTGCTGACGGGCGCTGCCCGGGGCGCTCGGCCGATTCCGATCGCCGGTGTTCAGTGTGTCACGGGACCGCCGGTCGCGTCGCATTACCCCGCGGTCATGCTACCGGTGGTCGTACTGTGAGTGATCTAGCGGACGGGTTGTGTCGTAGACCAGGGGACATGCCGGTAGGAACAGAGGGGTGCGACCCGCGGATCTATCCTGCAGGGGTGCTGGTGGCCGCCGCTCAGTTCGAGTCGACCCTGGACAAGGACCTCAATCGCCGCCGAGCTGTGGCCTCCGTGGAGGCTGCCTCTCGCCGGGGAGCGTCGCTCCTCGTCCTCCCCGAAGCCGCCATGTGCTCCTTCGGCACACCGGCGACCGACCTCGCGGCCTTCGCCGAGAAGTTGGACGGACCGTTCGTGACCACTCTCGGGAGAGCATCGGCCGAGAGCGGCCTGACCGTGGTGGCCGGTATGTTCGAGCGCACCAGGCGGGCGAGGCGGGTCTACAACACCGTGGTGGCGGTCGGGCCCGAAGGCGTGGTCGGCGCCTACCGCAAGTACCACCTGTTCGACGCCTTGGGGTGGCGCGAGAGCGAGCGGGTCTTGGCCGGAGACCCACGGCGCGATCCCGTCGTGGTGGTCGACGTCGGCGGGCTCAGGATGGGCGTGATGACCTGCTACGACCTCCGGTTCCCCGAGATGACGCGGGCGCTGGTGGACGCCGGCGCAGAGGTGGTCCTGGTGGCCGCCCACTGGGTGGTGGGTCGGGGCAAGGCCGACACGTGGGCAACGTTGCTGCGGGCTCGGGCCATCGAGTCGACGTCCTACGTCGTCGCCTCGGCCCAACCGGCGCCGAGGTGCACGGGTCACAGCATGGCGATCGATCCCACGGGCAAGGTGCTCGACCTCCTTTCGGCCACGGCGAGCGGCATGGTGACGGCAAGCCCGACCGCCCGGCGGGTCCGGGAGGTGCGGGCCGCAATCCCGGTCCTGGCCAACCGCCGGTTCGACGTCGTGCCCCGGCTCGAGTGAAGGAACCGGGACGGCATGGCACCGATTGGAACGTCGCGGGCCGACAGGTGGAACCGAGTGGAGCGCTCCACGTCGCCTGGGCCGCACTCCGGTGCCATACTTGGTGCGGGTCAATTCGAGTGGATCCGGGCGGGGGGTACGGACATGAAGCATTCGAAGGCGGCGGTGATCGCGGTGGTGTTGTCGTCGGCGGTCGTGAGCAGCGCGTGTGGCGGTGCATCCTCCTCCACGTCTTCGGCCTCTCCGACAGCACACAGTCGATCATCGGGTGGTGGCCACCGTACGGAGACAACGATCGTGGCTCCGCCCGACAGCTCCACCCTGCAAGGTGAGCTCCTGACCTCGGCGGACCTCCCGTCGAACTGGACGGTGACAGCCCAGCCGGGGACATTCGGCATCGCCTGCCTGGCCCACGCCAAGGCCGCCGCTCTGTCGACAGCCCATGCCACAGTTGTCTTCGTCCACAACGCCACGACAACAACACTCACAGCCACGGTCTTCATCGACACTCTGGCGTACTTCGACAAAGGGTCGACGGGCCCGATGGCGACTATCGGGGGAGACCTCAACGGTTGCGGGTCGATCACTGCTGGTTCAGGAAGTTCCAGCCTGAAGGGATCGTTCAGGTCTCTGTCGTTCCCCGAGATTGCCGACCAGTCGAGCGCTTGGCAGGGGACGTTCACCAGCACATCGGGGGGCTCGTCGGTTCCGCTGAACGTCTACGTGGTCGCTTTCCGCAAGGGAATGGCATTAGGCATGGTGGCCTACATCACGTCCAGCACGCCCAGCATGACCGCAGTGCAGGGATACGCGCGTGCGGCCGCAGCCCGGGTGACCTCCTGACCGGCCGAGCTCTCGCTCACCGGCGCCGTCACTCCGCCAGTGCCCGGAGCGGGACTCGAACCCGCATGCCCTCTCGGACAAAGGCTTTTGAGGCCTCCGCGTCTACCGATTCCGCCATCCGGGCCGGTCGTGCCGGCACACAGCGTACCGTGGAGGCATGCACCTCGAGGAAGTCGAGGTCTCCTGGGTCGATCTGGCACTGAGGGCGGAGGTCGGGACTTCGGGAGGCGTGCACGGGCGCCGACCGGTGGTCCTGCTCCGGGTGGTCTGTGACGGGCAAGAGGGTTGGGGTGAGTGTGGAGCCCTCCTGCAAGGAACTCTGGTGGACCCGCCGACCGATCGCGTGTGGGACCTCCTGGTCGACCACGTCGTCCCGCGACTCCTCCAGGCGACCCAAGGGCAAGGCGGCGAAGTTCCCGGACTGCACGATCTGGCGGCCGCATGCCTTCCCGCGGACGGTGGGGTGCCTCAGCGAATGGCATGGGCATCGGTGGAGATGGCGCTTCTCGACGCCGCACTCCGTCGGGCCGGGGATCCCCTGGCCCGGCATCTCGGGGTGCCACGGACCACTGTGCCGTACGGAGGGGTCGCGGGCATACCCGATCACCACACAGTGGCCACCCTCTTGTCCGAGGTCCAGAGGATCGTCGACGCCGGAGCGGCCAGGGTCCGTCTCAAGATCGCTCCCGGGTGGGACATCACCCCCGTCGCCGCCGTACGCAGCCAGTTCCCCGCCCTCGCCCTCCAGGTCGACGCCAACGGTGCTTACTGCCTGGGCACGGACGACGACTCCGACGCCGAGAAGCTGGTGGACCTCGACGGCTTCGGGCTCACTTGTATCGAGCAGCCCATGGAACCGGGCGATCTTCACGGACATGCCGTGCTGGCTGAGCGACTGGACACCCTGGTCGCTCTCGACGAGTCCCTGGGGAGCGTGGCCGACCTCGAGCGTGCTCTCGCCGCTGGAGCGTGTGAAGTGGCCTGTCTCAAACCGGCCCGGCTGGGGGGCATCGACATGCTGGGCCGGGCAGCGAGCGTGTGCGCCGCCTCGGGCACCCCGGCGTTCGTCGGTGGGTTCTTCGAGACCGGACTGGCCAGGGCGGTGAACGCCTGCCTCGCCGGACTGCCTGGGCTGACCCTCCCCGGTGACGTGTCGGCTCCGACGGGGTACCTGGCCGTCGACCCCGCGCCGTGGCCCCCGTTCGAAGGATCGGGTGTCCCTGTCTGGCACGAGCCGGGCGTGGGCCCGGCACCGACATCCGAAGTGCTCACGCGCTTCACCAGGAAGGTCCGGCGCTTCGAGGTCCCCGATCGCGTCGTGGATCGAACGCCGGGCTCGAGGCCTGATCGAACACCGGGCTCTACGGGGTAGCGGACGTTCGAGCGCCTAGACTGGTCGCTTCATGCAGCGATTCCTGCTCGAACGACGGATCAGGGACCTCCATCTGCGCCTGGTCCGAGCGCGCCAGGAGCTGGCGGTGCTCGAAGAGCAGCTGGCCGTGGTGAACGAGGACTGCGAAGAAGCACGGGTGCGTGCCCTGGTGTCCGAGACGCCCTTGGCGGGCCACGAGTACGCGGAGACCAGGAGGCATGCCGATGCCATGAAGCGCGCCTGGGAAGCCCAGCGGTCGGCCGTTGGTGAACTGGAGAATCGACGCGACGAGTTGCTGTCCCGGGTAGGTTCGGACCGGTGACGAGTGATCGATCCGACGCCACCGTACCTGTCCGGGTGGTCATTGCCGAAGACGAGGCCATCATCCGGCTGGACCTGAAGGAGATCCTCGTGTCCGCCGGCTATCAGGTGGTCGGTGAGACGGGACGGGGGGATCAGGCGGTCGACCTGGTGGATGAGTGCAAGCCGAACCTGGCGATCCTCGACGTGAAGATGCCGGGGATGGACGGCTTGCGGGTTGCGCGCGAGATCACGAGCAGGCACAGGGTCGCGGTGCTGGTCCTCACGGCGTTCAGCCAGCGAGAGCTAATCGAAGAGGCGCGTGACTCGGGTGTGGCGGCCTACCTGGTAAAGCCGTTCCGGAGGGAGGAGCTCCTCCCGGCCATCGAAGATGTCCTGGAGAGGTGTCGGCAGGAATGGGCCATCGACGAGGAAGTGGATCCGGACGGGTCCGGGACCAGTGCTCGCGGGCGGGCGGAGGACAAGATCGAGACTCGGCGCCTGGTGGACGAAGCCAAGGCGATACTCATGGATCGCCATGAGATGAGCGAACCTGATGCTTTCAGCTACATCCAACGTTTCGCCATGCAGACCCGCTCACGGATGCGAGACGTGGCCCGGCGAGTGGTGGCGGGGGAGCTGGCACCCTGACCTCGTGAAGCCGACCCGGTGATGGACCCAGTCGTGACGGACACCAGCAGCGATGTGAGTGAGCCGTCGAGCTTGTTCGTCCTGGACGGCATGTCGTTGGCCTTTCGGGCGTACTTCGCGCTTCCGACGGACCTGGCCACGAAGTCCGGCACGGTCACCAACGCCCTCCACGGATTCGTGTCGATGCTGGTCAGCATCGTTCGCGACCATCGTCCGCGTGCCCTGGCCGTGGCATTCGATCTCCCCGGCGCGACCTTCCGAGACGCGATGATCGAGGACTACAAAGGCGGCCGTGCGGCGACGCCTGACGACCTCCTGCCCCAATTCGACATGATCCGAGCGGTCATGGAGGCGTTGGCCATTCCGGTGGTGACGGCACCGGGCTACGAGGCCGATGACGTGCTGGCGACCCTTGCGACGCAGGCCCGTGAGCGGCATTGCGGAGTGGTGGTGGTCACCGGCGACCGCGACTGCTTTCAGCTGGTCCAGGACCCCTACATCAAGGTGCTCTACAACCGCCGGGGTGTGAGCGACTATGCCCTCTACGACGAAGCTGGGATCGTCGAGCGGACCGGCGTTCCACCCGAGAAGTACCCCCTCCTCGCCTCGCTGCGGGGTGATCCTTCCGACAACCTGCCCGGCGTGCCCGGCGTGGGTGAGAAGACGGCGGCCAAGCTGGTGAACAGCTACGGAGACCTCGACGGCATCTATGCCCACCTCGATGACATCACCCCGAAGCTGAGGGAGAACCTCACTCGCTCGGAGGACGTGGTGAGAGCGAACGCCAGGGTGATTCCCCTGGTCCGCGACGTGCCCTGCTACATCGACGTGGGTGAGCTGGCTCTGGGAGGGTGGGACCGGCGGGCGGTCCAGGCCGAGTTCGAGCGGTGGGAGCTGCGGACCCTGTGGGGACGAGTGGAGGCGCTCCTCGAAAAGGGAGCCTTCGGGCCCGAGAGCCCTGGCGCCACCTCTCCCAGTGGCGACCTCCAGCCCGGCACCAAGGCTCCTTCCCGACGCCGTGCCGCCCCACCCCAAGACGGTGACCGGCAACGGGGTTCGGGAAGTCCTCGTCCCGGTCCGTCGGGAAGCGGTGATCCTGTGCCGTACACGTCGCTCGTGATCCCCGAGCTACCCGTGGCGGCCGATGCTGCCGACGCGATCCGCCATCTCCAGTCCTTGACCGGACCGGAGGACGGGCGGAGGTTGGCAGTTTCGGGACGCTGGGAAGGCGCTCGGGGACGCTCGGCGATGAGGACACTGACCATCCTGACATCGGGTGCGCATGGCGGGGGGATCAGGCTGAACGCCGAGCTTCTCGGGTTGACCTCGGTGGGCAAGGCAGTGACCACGGCCCTCGGTTCGGCGCCGGTCACGGGGCATCATGTGAAGGAGCTGATGCGGTCGCTCATGCTCCTCCACAGCGACTGCACTTCCCTGGTCATGGATACGGCCATCGCCGCCTATCTCCTCGATCCTTCGCGCGGGGACTACGAGCTTGCCTCGGTGGCACGGGATCTCGGTATCGACCTCATGGCTGACGGGTCGGAGCCTCGGACTTCGACAGATGCTGGGGGAGACCGAACCACGTCTGGGGTTCGCGATGGGTCCTCCGGTCAGCTGGCTCTCGGGACGGAAGCCGACGGCGACGGCGATGCAGCCGTGCGTGAAGCGGTGACCGTGGCGGCGGTGGTCGAACCACTCCGCAAGCGTCTGGTCGCCGATGGCCTCGTTCAGCTCCACGACAGCGTGGAAGTGCCACTGGTACGGGTCCTGGCGCGGATGGAGGTGGTCGGGATCAAGGTGGACGTGACCGAGCTCCAAAGGATCGCCGACCAGATGGCAGGGGAAGCGGCCAGGCTGCAGCAGCAGATCGAAGAGATCGTCGGACACTCGTTCAACGTGAACTCGACCCCCCAGCTCCGGGTGGTGCTTTACGAGGAGCTGAAGCTGATACCGGGACGGAAGACCAAGACGGGGTACTCCACGGATGCTTCGACCCTCGAGTCGCTTCGGGGTGCCCATCCGATCATCGAGCCGCTCCTCGAGTACCGCGAGGTGGAGAAGCTCCGCTCGACGTATGGGACGAACCTTCTCGCCGAAGTGGCCGAGGACGGGAGGATCCACGCGTCGTTCCGCCAGACAGTTGCCCGGACCGGAAGGCTGTCTTCTGAGCGCCCGAACCTGCACAACATCCCGGCGCGCTCGGAGATGGGACAGCAGTTCCGCAGGGCGTTCGTCCCGGCCGAGGGGTGCCGGTTCCTGGTCGCCGACTACGACCAAGTCGAGCTACGGGTCATCGCACATCTCTCCCAGGACCCGGGCCTGATCGGCGCCCTCACCGCCGGGGCCGACATCCATCGGACCGTGGCCGCGGGCATCTTCGGCGTGCCGCCCGAAGAGGTCACCCACGCCCAGCGAGAGAGGGCCAAGGCCGTGTCCTACGGGTTGGCCTACGGAATGGAGGCGTACGGCCTGGCCCGTCGGCTCGGCACGGGCGTGGCCGAAGCGAACGAGATCATGGAGCGCTATTTCACGGCCTTCCCGTGGGTCCGTAAGTACATGGAGCAGACTGTCGCCGAAGCCCGGGATCGAGGGTTCACGCGGACCGAACGGGGAAGGGTGCGACCGTTCCCCGAGCTGCACTCGCGCGACCGCCGCGTGCGTCTTGCCGCCGAGCGCTCAGCCATGAACGCCGGGATCCAGGGACTGGCCGCCGACGTGTTCAAGACCGCCCTGGTGCGACTCGACCGGGCGCTCGAGGAGGGCAAGCTCCGGAGCCACCTGGTGCTCCAGGTGCACGACGAGGTGATCGTGGAAGCTGTTCCCGAAGAGGAGGCCGAAGTGGAGGAGCACACCAGGAGGGCATTGACCGGCGCTGCTGACCTGTCGGTTCCCCTGGAGGTCACTTTGGCGTGGGGAGGGTCGTGGGCGGAGGCCAAGGGCGGGTGAGGTAGTCTGTAGCCCCTGGCCGGCGTCGGTGGCCAGGGGGAATCCGTCACACTGTCTCGAGGATCCCGACGCGATCGCTGGTCGTCCCCGGGGGTGGCCAGCACCGGAAAGTGAGAACCTTGCAATGGTCATCGATCACACCACGCCGCCTTCCCCCAAGATCTCCCTCTCGGATGAAGCCATGGGGACCTTCGACGAGAACGGGGTGTACGTCCCCCGAACGGTCACCGAGGACGATCTGGTAGGTGAGCCCCTCGAGGACATCATGGCCGGGACCATCGTCGAATTCGACGATGGGGACGTGGTGGAGGGGACGGTCGTGAAGATCGACCGTGACGAAGTCCTTTTGGACATCGGCTTCAAGTCCGAAGGTGTCATTCCGGTCCGCGAGCTGTCCATTCGCAACGACGTCCATCCCGACGAGATCGTGTCCCTTGGCGAGCACGTGGAGGCTCTCGTCCTGCAGAAGGAGGACAAGGAGGGAAGGCTCGTCCTGTCGAAGAAGCGAGCCCAGTACGAGAAGGCATGGTCGACGATCGAAAAGCTCAAGGAGGCCGAGGAGACGGTCAAGGGACCGGTGATCGAAGTGGTCAAGGGTGGTCTGATCGTCGATATCGGCCTGCGGGGGTTCTTGCCGGCATCACTGGTGGAGCTGCGCCGGGTGCGTGAGCTCCAGCCGTACGTAGGTCGAGTCATCGAGGCCAAGATCATCGAGCTCGACCGGAACCGTAACAACGTCGTGCTGTCTCGCCGAGCTTGGCTGGAAGAGGCGCAGAAGGAACAGCGGAACGAGTTCCTCTCGAACCTGAAGCCGGGGGTAAGGCGTCGCGGCGTGGTCTCGTCGGTCGTGAACTTCGGAGCCTTCGTCGACCTCGGGGGAATGGACGGACTGGTGCACGTATCGGAGCTGAGCTGGAAGCACATCGAGCACCCGTCGTCGGTGGTGCAGGTGGGCGACGAGATCGAGGTCGAAGTACTCGACGTCGATCTCGACAAGGAGAGGATCAGCCTGTCCTTGAAGGCCACCCAGATCGATCCGTGGCAAGAGTTCGCCGACGGGCACCAGGTCAACCAGCTCGTCTACGGCCGGATCACCAAGCTGGTGCCATTCGGTGCGTTCGTCCAGGTGGGTGACGGGATCGAGGGATTGGTGCACATCTCGGAGCTGGCCGTGCACCACGTCGACCAACCCGAGCAAGTCGTCACTCCGGGTGAAGAGCTGTGGGTGAAGATCATCGACATCGATCTCCAACGACGTCGTATCAGCTTGTCGATCAAGCAGGCTGCCGAGGGTGGCGAGGTCTCCGAGGAGTACCAGGAAGCGTTCGGCGAGCACGCCTACGACGCCGAGGGGAACTACATCGGAAGCTACGGATATGAGGGGGAGGCTGAATTCACCCCGGAGACCGAGGCTCAGGCCGCTTGGGCGGAGTACGCCACGGGCTCTCCCGAGCCCTCCGTGCCCGGATCTGCCGAAGGAGAGTCGGTCCCAGCGATCTTGTCGGCACCCGACGCGGTACCCGGCGTGGTACCCGGCGTGGGACCCGATGCGGCACCGGACGCCTCGTCTGGCGAGCTGGCACCGTCACCCGGTACGGCAGGGGACTGAGACCCGCCCAGCGGCCGGCAAGGCCCCCGGATGGTGGGCCGGGTCTCGACGCTCAGCTCTGTCGAGGCGCCGGAGGTGAGGGAGGGGTGTACTGGCCGGGAACCTCGCCCATCTGGCCGACTTGACCCATCTGGCCCGCTCCGGCGAGCGACGAACCGCCCGTGGGCAGGGGAAAGTGGCAGGCGACGGCGTGACCCGGAGCGATCTCCTGGAGCACCGGTTCCTCGATGGCACAGCGTTCTTCGGCCCGGGGACAGCGGGTGCGGAACCTGCAGCCCGTCGGGGGATGGATGGGGCTCGGGGGCTCCCCCTGGAGGGGCGCGGGCTGACCGGCGGACGACGGATCAGGCTGGAGGACTGAGGCCATCAAGGCCTGGGTGTAGTGGTGGGCGGGTGACCGGTAGAGAACCTCGGCCGGCGCGACTTCGCAGAGCTTCCCCAGGTACATGACGGCGACGCGATCGCTGATGTTCTTCACCACCGCCAGATCGTGGGCTATGAACAGGAGCGTCAGTCCGTACTGAGCTTTCAGGTCCTCGAGCAGGTTCAGTATCTGGGCCTGGACGGACACGTCCAGAGCGGACACAACCTCGTCGCAGATGAGGAGCTTCGGCTCCATCACCAGAGCCCGGGCGATGCTGATCCGCTGGCACTGGCCTCCTGAGAACTCTCGCGGCCGACGTGGGCCGGCGACATCGGGGTTCAAGCCGACCGATTCGAGCATGGCCCGGACGACACGATCCCGCTCGGACTGCGATCCCTTCTTCCAGATGTCAAGCGGTTCGGCGACGATGTCACGTACCCGTCGACGAGGGTTGAGCGAGGAGATGGGGTCCTGGAAGATCATCTGGATACCGACGCGCGCTCGTCGCAGCTCGGAGCCTCGAAGCGAAGTGAGATCGATCCCGTTGAAATGGATCGAACCGGAGGTCGGGCGCTCGACCTGAACGATCGCCCGACCGGTCGTCGACTTCCCGCAACCCGACTCTCCCACGAGACCCAACGTCTCTCCGGCAGCGATGGCCAGGCTCACCCCGGCGACGGCTTGGACGGTCCTGCGCCCACGTCGAAAGTTGACCCGAAGGTCGTTGACCGCCAGCAGCGGTGCAGCGGCGCCAGATGAGCCCCATCCGGGTCCCGTCGATCCCCAACCGGGTCCGGTGGAGCCGAGCGCTGGGTCTCGCGACGGGGGGCCGGGCACTACCCCACCCGAAGTTGCCGGTGTTGGCGTACTGGGAGTAGCCGCCGCCGTCACGAGCTCACCGAATGCGACACGGGTGCAGGGCCGGTCCGAGCACCAAGCGGGTACCAGCAGGCGTACAAGTGGTCCGGCCTCTCGGCAGTCACCAGGGGGGGTGCCGCTCGGCGGCAGAGGTCCTGGGCGTAGCGGCACCGGGGGGCGAAGGGACAGCCCGGTGGCAGCGCCGTCAAATCCGGTGGTCGTCCCTCGATGGCGGCAAGGCGGGTGTGGCTGGGGTTCGAAAGCCTGGGCGTCGAAGCCAAGAGCGCTTCGGTGTAGGGCATGGCCATTGAGGAGAAGAGCCTGGAGGTGGGCGCCATCTCGACGATCCGGCCGGCGTACATGACCACGATGTCGTCGGTCCGGGTAGCCACCACGCCGAGGTCGTGGGTGACGAGGACCATGGCCATGTTCCGTTCGTACTGGAGCGACCCCAAGAGATCGAGGATCTGCGCCTGGACGGTGACGTCGAGTCCGGTGGTGGGTTCGTCGGCAAGGAGCAGTCGCGGGGAGCAGGCCAGCGCGATGGCGATCATCACGCGTTGGCGCATCCCGCCCGACAGCTCTCCGGGAAAGCTCCCGTAGCGCTCTTCGGGCGAGGGGATCCCCACCTGGGCTAGGAGGGAGACTGCGGTAGCACGCGCTTCGGAGCGGTCGATGTCGAGGTGAAGACGGAGAGACTCGGTGATCTGCCGGCCAATGCGCATCACGGGATTGAGGGCGGTCATCGGGTCCTGGAAGATCATCGCCATCCTGGCTCCCCACAGGCTGCGCAGCTCGCTATTCGGGGCACCGAGGAGCTCCTGGCCTTCGAAGCGAACTGAGCCGGTCTTCTCGACGTTGCTCCCGGCCAGCAAGCCCATCACGGTCCGGGCCAGGACCGTCTTGCCCGAGCCGGACTCTCCCACCACTCCGATGGTCCGGCCCCGGCCGAGCCGGAAGGAGACCCGATCGACGGCCTTCAGGAGGCCGCGCCCGGTGCGGAAGGACGTGGAGAGCTCCGTGACTTCCAGCAGCGGCACTGCGCTCTGGGGATCCGAGGCCGCAGGGGGATACGTCATAGCTTGATCTCGCTGACGTCGAAGTGCTGACGGAGACGGTCACCCACCAGGTTCAAGGTGATGAGGAACAAGAACATGGCTGCCGCTGGAAATATGACCAGCCACGGGTTGCTCTGCCCGGGAACGGTGTTGAGCCCTGTCCGGCTCTGGTTCAGCATGTTGCCCCACGATGGTGTGGGCCCGGGGATCGAAAGACCCAAGAAGGCCAGGGAGCCTTCGAGGACGATGACCGTGGCCACGCCGATGAGGCTGAACGAGACCACGGTCGGCAGGATGTTTGGAAGGAGCTCTTTGACGAGCACGCGTCGACTGGTGGCTCCCAGGGTGCGAGCGGCCATCACGAAATCCCGGGTGGCATACGAAAGGGTCGCGGCCCGCACGATCCGGAAGATCAGTGGGGCGCTCGCAATCCCGATGATCAGCGTGATCTTCCAGAGAGACGCCTTCCAGAAGGTCACGATGGCGATGACCGCGACCAGGGCCGGAAAGGCCAGGAGCACGTAGGACACGGCGTTGACGATGGTGTCGACCGTACCGCGGTAGTAGGCGGCGATCATTCCGAGGGTGCCACCGAGGGCCAGGCCGATGGCGATGGCGCCGAACCCCACCACGATCGAGACCCGGGAACCGAAGATCACCCGGCTGAAGATGTCTCGGCCGAGCTGGTCGGTACCGAAGAAGTGGGCCGTGCTCGGTCCGGCGTTCAACGTGGCCGACTGGAGGTTCGGGTCCTGGAGGGGCAGGACGTTGGCGAAGATCGCCGCCAAGATGGTGAGGACGATCCAACCGAGGGACAGCCAGAAGAGCCAGCCCAGGCGCCGCCGTCGGTCGGTGACCTCGGTGATGGCGGCGACGGCTGCCCCGGCCACGGCGTCTGCGGCTCGGGTCGACACCCCGGACCGAGGATCCATCGGCTCCACGGGCACGGCGGGGTCAGTCACGGGAGATCCTCGGGTCGACGATGGTGAACAGGAAGTCCACCAAGAAGTTGATCAGGACCACAGCCACGGCCACCACGAGGACTATCCCCTGGACCGTCACGTAGTCGTCTTGGTTGATGCTGTTCACGAGGGCGTAGCCCAGACCGGGGAGCTGGAGGAGGTACTCGACCACGAACGCCCCGGCGATGAGGCTCCCGATGTTGATCCCTGCCGATGCAAGCAGGGAGATGGAGGACGGTCGGAGCGCATGCCGGAGCAGGATCCGCCGATCGGACAGGCCCTTGGACCTGGCCATCAGGATGAAGTCTTCCTGGAGGGTGCTGATGAGGTCGTTCCGGAGCAGGCGGTAGTAGATGACGATCGAGCCGAGAGCCAGGACGAGCGCCGGCAGGATCATGGTGTGGATGTTGGACCAGAAGTTCTGCGCCAAGGGCACGTAGGAGGCCGGGCCGGGGAAGATGTGCGTGTTGACGGCGAAGAGCAGGACCAAGACCGGCGCGACGATGAACGGCGGCATGGCGAGCATGGCGAAGGTGCCGGCAGTCGAGTACCGGTCGAACCTGCCGTTGGGCTTGCGCACGGCGGTCAGGGCCAGTGGGACGGCCACGGCGAACGCGATGATCTGGGAGATCACCACCAGCTCCAAGTCGATGGGGAAGGCGTGGGCGATGGTGCTCACGACCGACTCACGGGTGACGAATGACTGCCCGAGGTTGCCGTGCAGCACGTTGCCCAGCCAGATGAAGTACTGGGTCCACAAAGGGCGGTTCAGGCCGAGCTGCTTGTCGATGAGGGCGATGTTGTGGGCGTTGGCGTTCGGCCCGAGGATGGTGAGCGCCGGGTTGCCTGGGAGCAGGTGAACCAGGAAGAAGGTGCCCAGCGACACGAAGAAGATGATGACCACGAAGGCAGCGGCCCGCTTGGCCAGGTACTTCGCCACCAGCTCTCCCTCCCCCCGGTCGATCGGGTGCCTACGAATTCGTCCATCGTTCCACCATCGAGCACCAGCACCCCTCGATGGCCGGCGTCATCCTATGTCCTTCACCGGACCCGTAGATGGACAGGTCGCAGAGCGCTCGCCCGACGCGCCCCAGGCTGGCAGGTGGGGCCGCCTACCATGCGTGGGCATGGGCGGGCCGGGAAGTGGATAGCGAGCGCGCCGTAGGGGGCGGAGGGAAGGCGGCGGAGCCGGACATCGGTGCGGATCGGGCACAGGTGCCGGGCGAGAGCACGCCGTCCGCCCGCGGGCCGGAGACCCGCTCGGAACTGTCGGTGTCCACGAGACGAGCAGTGCAGATCGCCGTGGCAGCGGTGGTGGTGGCAGGTCTGGTGCTGCGTTTCTGGACCCGGTCGGCACTCTGGCTGGACGAGGCGCTCACGGTGGACATCGCCCGGCTCCCGGTGCACCTCATCCCGTCGTACCTGAAGCGCGACGGCGCACCCCCCCTCTACTACGTGCTGCTCCACTACTGGATGGAGATCTTCGGCGAATCGGACGTGGCCGTCCGCTCACTGGCCGGCGTGACCTCAGTGGCGACGCTGCCGGTCGGGTGGTTGGTCGGGCGCCGGATAGGGCGCCTGCTCCCGAGGAGGCCGGGCGGCCGGACAGGAGGTTCCACCGCCGGATGGGTGGTGGTCACGCTGCTGGCCAGTGCCCCTTTCGCCGTGTACTACGCCACCGAGGCCCGGATGTACGCCCTGGTCATGCTCCTGTGCGCGTGCGGCGTCCTGGTGGTGCTCCGGGTCCTCGAACGACCAAGGCCCGCCGAAGTGGTCCTCGTGGCGGTGATCGGCGCCGCGCTCCTCTACACCCAGTACTGGGCCCTCTATCTACTGGGCTCCTTCGGACTCTGGCTCCTGTGGCAGGCCTGGCGGGGTCCTGGGGCTCGGCGCCGACCAGCCCGCTGGATGCTCGGGGCCCTGGTCGGGAGCGCGCTCCTCTTTCTCCCGTGGGTGCCGACGTTCATCTACCAGGCGCGCCATACCGGGACCCCGTGGGCCAGACCGGCGAACTTCGCCGCGGTGGTAGACGCCATCTCCGGGTTCACCGCGAACCAGGCCACGTTGTCGCGCTCGGGCTCGAACCAGGGGATTGTCCTGGCCATCGGTTACTTCGTCCTGGCCGCCCTGGGGATCTTCGGTGTGGCCAAGAGCCGTTGGGAGGTGGCGGTCGACGTCCGGACCCGCGAGCCCGGACGGACCTTCGGCTTCGTCGCCTTTGCGACCCTCCTGGCCGCGGCCGCAGGCGGCATCATCTCAGGGAGCGCCTTCTCCCCGCGTTATGCGTCGGTGGTCTTCGTCCTCCTTCTCCTCCTGGTGATGCTGGGGGTGCTCACCCTCGGGGACCCCACCGTCCGCGTCGTCGTGGTGGGCGTGGTGGCGGTCGCCGGCCTGGCCGTTGGGATCGAGAATGTATGGACGCAGAGAACGCAGGCGCCGCAGGTCGCTCGGGTCCTGTCGGCTAGGGCGCGCCGCGGCGACATCGTGGTGTTCTGCCCCGATCAGCTCGGCCCGTCGGTGTACCGCTACTTCCAGTCGACACAGACGGACCGATCGGGACGGAACGGTCGGTTCGTCATGGAGACGTACCCACGCGGGATCGGACCGGCCTTCGTGGACTGGGTGACATACGAGAAGGTAGTGAGGGCTTCTGATCCCGCTGCCTTCGCCAACGCCGTGGAGCGGGTGGCGGGGACGGCCCACGACGTCTGGCTGGTCTGGGCGCCGGGGTACCAGGGGTTCGGGAACGACTGCCAGGCGCTGGCCGGCGATCTGGGCGCGGGCCTCGGGTACTCCGAGCGCGCCTGGGTGACGACAGCTCCGGCGACATACTACGAGCCGATGAGCCTCATCCAGTTCATCCCCCCCAGGTCTGCGGCCACACCGTCGTCGGGCGTGTCGACTGGCGCGTCGACAGGTGGGCCGAGACGAACGTCGTCCGCGTCCGGCGCGTGACGCGAGCGTCGTCGGGGCGACTGTGCGCCCAACCGGGGCACCCCGGCCGAGCGCACAGTGCCGCTATGGCTCAGCCCCCAGTACGCCTCCCACTATCCTCTGGGCAGCGAACGGAAGGTAAGGATGGCCACGAGGACGCCAGACGCCGCCAACTCGGTCCAGGGTGATCCCCGTGGCCGCCAGGAGCGGGAAGAGAGAGAGGGCGCCCGGGATCGGGTCGTCGTCATCGGCGCCGGACCGGCCGGCCTGACCGCCGCGTACCAGCTGGTCAAAGCCGGTCGCTCACCGTTGGTGCTCGAGTCCGACCCGGTGGTAGGTGGGATCAGCCGGACCGTCGAGCGAGACGGGTGGCGATTCGATCTCGGGGGCCACCGGTTCTTCACGAAGGTGCCGGCGGTCGAGGAGCTCTGGCAGGAGATCCTGCCACCGGGGGACATGCTCCTGCGACCCCGTATGAGCCGGATCTACTACCAGGGGAAGTTCTACGACTATCCCTTGAGGGCCGGGAACGCGCTGGCGAACCTCGGTCTCGGGGAGTCGCTGCTCTGCGGGCTCTCGTACCTGTGGGCCCGGGTCCACCCTCCCCGGGACCAGACCAACTACGAGGGGTGGCTGGTGGCCCGGTTCGGGTGGCGGCTCTACCGGACCTTCTTCCGCACCTACACCGAGAAGGTCTGGGGGGTGCCGGTGAGCGAGATGCCGGCCGACTGGGCGGCGCAGCGGGTGAAGAACCTGGACCTCGGCAAGGCGGTGGTGAACGCCATCACGCCCAGGCGGAACCAGAAGGAGATCACCAGCCTGATCGAGGAGTTCCACTACCCCCGTCTGGGACCGGGGATGATGTGGGAGAAGTGCCGGGACCTGGTCGAAGCCGGTGGGGGAGTGGTCCTGACCGGATCGCCGGTCGAGGAGATCCACGTCCGTGATGGTCGGGCCGTGGCGGTCACCTACCGCGACGACGACGGGAAGACGCACCGGGTGGCGGCGAGCCACGTGATCTCGTCGGCACCCATGAGGACACTGGTAACCATGCTCGAGCCGGCGGCTCCACCCGAGGTTCTCGAGGCCGGTGCCGGGCTGCACTACCGTGACTTCCTCACCGTGGCGCTCATCGTCCCGGCCACAAAGGGGTTCCCCGACAATTGGATCTACATCCACGCCAAGGAGGTGCAGGTCGGCCGAATCCAGAATTTCGGCGCGTGGTCGCCGTACATGGTGAAGGAAGGGAAGACCTGTCTCGGTCTCGAGTACTTCGTCTTCGAAGGGGATCGGCTCTGGAACAGCCCCGATGACGTCCTGGTGCGCCAAGCCACGGCAGAGTTGGTCACCCTCGGTCTCGCCGATGCGGGGGACGTGGAGGCCGGCTACGTGACCAGGATCCCCAAGGCCTACCCGCACTACGACCACACCTACCAGGCCAACGTGGCGACCGTAGTGAAGTATCTGGAGACCGTGGCACCGAATATCCACCTGGTCGGACGGAACGGGATGCACAAGTACAACAATCAGGACCACTCGATGTACACGGCCCTGCTGACGGTGGAGAACATCCTGGGCGCCTCCCATGACATCTGGGCGGTGAACGTCGAGGAGGAGTACCACGAGCAAGGCGGTCACGGACCTCGGGGACATAGCGGCGGCACGGGCCGTGACGCACCGGTCCTGCCGTGGCGGGCCCCCGTGGGTTGATGACCGGGGTGGGCGGCGCTCCCACGGCGACCACCACGGTGGAGGCACCAAGACCGGACCCCGACGGTCGCGCACCCGCCGCGGCGGCTTCATCGGGACCCTGGGTCGCGCGGCACCCCGCCGCGGCCGCCTACCTGTTGAGCGGGACGGCCTACCTCGTCCTGGCGGTAGTCCTGTGGTGGCACGTATGGACGTCGCACCCCTCGGCCACGACCATCTGCGGCTGCGGAGATCCGGCGCTGTTCTTGTGGTTCATCGAGTGGCCGGCCTACGCCATCGCCCACGGTCACAGCCTGTTCTTCTCGAGGGCCATGTTCCATCCCACCGGGATCAACCTGCTGGCCAACACCAGCGTCCTGGCCATCGGGGTGCCCCTGGCCCCGGTGACGTGGCTATTCGGACCGGTGGCGAGCCTGAACGTGGCCCTCACCCTCGTCCCGGTGTTCAACGCCCTGGCCGCGTTCTGGCTGCTCCGGCGCTGGGTGCGCTGGGCCCCGGCCGCCTTCCTGGGCGGTCTGCTGTTCGGGTTCTCCCCCTTCGTCCTGGGGAACCTTTCCTACGCCCACCTCATGGTGGCGGCGCTCGCCGTCTTCCCCCTGGCGGTCGGGTGCCTGGACGAGCTCCTGGTGCGCCAGCGGTGGCGACCGGTCGCCACCGGGGCGGCCCTCGGACTGCTCGTGGCCGTCGAGTTCTTCGTCAGCACCGAGATGCTCGTGGTCCTGGCCATCTCGGTCGTCGTGGGGGTGCTGGTGCTGGCGGCCTACGGGTGGGTCGTCGACCGGGCTCAGCTCGCCACCCGGGCCCGTCGGGCCGGACCCGGGATCGTGGCCGGGGGGACCGTGAGCCTGGTGCTCCTGGGTTACCCGGCGTGGTACGCCCTGGCCGGTCCGGCCCACCTGAGCGGCCCGGTGTGGCCGACCATTCCCAAGATCGGTGGGAATGTCCTCCAATCCCTGGTCCATTCGTCGGTCGATGCCCGATCCATATTCGCCATCTTGGGGGGTTACTTGGGACCGGCATTGCCACTTTCGAACTTCGTGGGCTGGGGGATGGTGGCGGTCCTGGCTGCCGGCGTCGTGATCTGGCGACGGGACCGGCGGCTGTGGTTCTTCGGGGTCATGGCCGTCGCGACGACCCTGCTGGCCCTGTCGGTCACGAAGTACCGGTGGTCTCCGTGGCACCTGTTCTACCGGATCCCGCTCCTCTACGACGTGGTCCAGCAGCACTTCACCGCCGTGGCCTTGCTGGCCGCATCGGTCATGCTGGCGGTGATCGTGGACCGGGTCCGGTGGAGCCCCCTGTGGGACCGCCGGCGCCTCTGGCGCGCCGACCCCGCGGACGACCGGGCACCCGGTCGCCGACGCCGGCGGGTCCCGGCTGCGGCTCCGGTGCTGGCGGCCCTGGTGGTGGCGTCGGTGGCTCTCGGACCGATCGTCGCCGTCCTGGCACCGGTCCTGCCTTTCACCGTGCACCCGGTGATGGTGCCGGAGTGGTACCCGGCCAACTCCCGGGCGCCCCACCCCGGGCAGGTGCTCCTGTCCTCCCCGGCCCCGTCTTCGGGAGTGCAGTCGGCCCTGGCCTGGCAGGCAGTCACCGGCATGGCGTTCTCCCAGGTCAGCGGCGGCGGCCCCGAGAGCACGCCATCGAGGACCGGGAGGGAGCGCGCCGCGCTGGCGGTCCTGGACGACGTGGGGGTCGGCGACCAGTCGGCGCCGGTGGCCACCCCAGGGGCGCTGGCGGCCGTGCGCCAGGCCCTGGCCGCCTGGGGGGTGACGACAGTGGTCGTCCCCACACTTTCGGGTCAACCCCTCGTCGTGGCCGGCGGCGACTCCCGGTTCGCCGCCGGGTTCATGACCGACGTGCTGGGCCGCCGACCGGTGTACACCCACCACGCCTGGGTGTGGTCGGGTCGGCTCCTGGCGGGTGCGGCCCTCGATGTGCCGGCGTCGGCCATCGCCGCCTGCACGTCACGGGCCGAGCTTCGCCACCGAGGGCCGGGCGCCGTCCCCGCCTGCGTCGAGAAGACGGCGACCGGGCTCCGCTCAGGCTGACGGCCCCGGACACGGCCCCGGAGACCCCGCTCGGAGGGTTCAGGTCGGCGTGGGCCAGCTGATGCGGGACCGGCGGGCCGGCCTTACGTAGCCGTGGTCCACGAACCAGCGGGCCGAGTCGGTGATGGCTTCGATCGCCGGACGCGACGAGTAGCCGATCTCAGACCGGGCCCGTGAGTCGTCGAAGATCATGCTCGTGGTCGACATGCGGGCCGCTTCCATCGAGACGAACGGCTGCCGCCTGAGCAGCCGTCCTTGGAAGGATTCGGAGACTGCGCCGGCCAGGAGGGCCAGTGCCCTGGGGAACCGGCGCGTCGGCGCCGGCAGCCCGGTCACGGCGGCCAACGTCGCCAACAACTCGGCCATCGCCATGTTCTCCCCACCGGCGATGTAGCTCCGCCCGGTCCGTCCCCGCTCGGCAGCCAGGATGTGGGCCTCGGCCAGGTCGTCGACGTGGGCGACGTTCAAGGACGTGTCGACGAAACCGGGGATCTTGCCGTTGAGGAAGTCCAGGACCAGTTGGCCGGTGGGGGTAGGGCGGGTGTCTCGGGGACCGAGGGGGAACGTGGGCAGGACCAGCACCACCGGGGCCCCCTGGGCGGCGGCGCGCAGGACCTCGTGCTCGGCGACGTACTTAGTCCGCTTGTAGTGGCCGAACAGGTGGGCGATATCGGCGTAGCAGTTCTCGTCGGCCGGAGCTCCCGATCCGGTGTGATGGAGGCCCACCGTGCCGACGGTGCTGGTGTAGATCACCCGCTCGCATCCCGACTGATCGGCCGCCTCCAGGACGTTGCGCGTTCCCTCGACGTTCACTTGGGAGAACACGCTGGGGTCACGAGACCAGAAGCTGTAGAGCGCCGCGGTGTGGAACACGAAGCGCTGCCCGTCGAGCGCGTCCACGACGGCGTGGCGGTCCCGAACGTCGACGGTGCGACGCTCGACTTCCAGCCCGTCGAGGTTCCGCGTGTCGCCGCCAGGCTCGATCAGCGCGGTCACGACCGCACCCCGATCCAGCAGGCGTCGGGTGATGGCCGAGCCGATGAAGCCCGCCGCTCCGGTGATCGCCACCGGGTCGCCCGGCCGAACAGAGCACCGTCCCGCGTCGCCGTCGTGAGTCATCGGGGCGCTCCCACCGGTCTGGGCGCACCACGCCGGAGCGAGCTCCTGGCCATGGTCCGACCGAATTCGAAGAAGAGGCCAGAGCCGTGGTGAGCGTCGGCGAGGACGTCGTCGAGGGCATCGACGAAGTACGAGATCTCTTCTTCTCCGGCGATGAGCGGGGGGAGGAGCTTCACCACGTTCATGTTGTCGGCGGCCACTTGGGTCAGGATCCGGTGGCGATGGAAGAGCGGCACGACCACCATCTGGGAGAACAGGGCCGTTCGCATGGCCTCGATGGCGTTCCAGCGCATTCGGAGGCGGCGGGACGTGGGCCGACCGAACACCAGGCCGACGATGAAGCCCTGGCCCCTTATGGCGTGGAGCATCTCGTAACGGTCGACCAGGGGAGCGAGGCGGCGTTCGAGCTCGTCGCCGTCGCGGCGGACCGACTCGACGATCCCTTCCTCGTCGAACGCCTGGAGGGTGGCCAATCCGGCCACCATGGCCAACTGGTTGCGACCGAACGTGGTGGAGTGCACCATGGCCCGCTCGAGGGAGCTGTACGTCGGCATGAACGCCCGTTCGGTGCAGAGGACCGCTCCCACCGGCACGTACCCGCCCGAGAGCGCTTTGGAGACGGTGATGATGTCAGGCTCGACTCCCCAGTGCTGGTGGGCGAAGAACTTGCCCGTGCGCCCCATACCGACTTGGACCTCGTCGGCGACGAACAACGTCCCGTGACGGCGACACAGCTCGGCCACCGCGGGCCAGTACCCGTCGGGGGCCATGTTCACACCTTTGCCCTGAATGGGCTCGGCGACGAAAGCCGCCACATCCCCTCGTCGAAGCTCCGCGGCCAGCCGGTCGATGTCACCGAACGGCACCTGGGAGGTGCCGGGGAGGAGCGGGCCGAACCCCTGGCGGAAGTCGGGACCACCGTTCAGGGCCAGCGCTCCGGTCGTGAGCCCGTGGAACGCGTGGTCGCAGTAGACGACGCGCTGTCGCCCGGTGGACCGCCGGGAGAACTTCACGGCCGACTCGACGGCTTCGGCACCCGAGTTGCAGAAGAACACGCGCCGTATCCCCGGGTGGACCCGAGCGACCAGTTGCTCGGCCAGCAGACCGGGGAGGAGGGCGCAGTCCATCTGGACCATATTGGGCAGGTCCATCTCGATGGCCTGGTGGAGGGCCTGCTTCAGGGCCGGATGGCTCCGACCCAGGGCGTACACCCCGAACCCCGAGAGCAGGTCCAGGTAGCGATCGCCCCGATCGTCGTACAGGTAGCAGCCCTCGCCGCGTTCGTAGAAGCGATCGAACCCGATGGTCTTGAGCACCCGTGCCAATTGGGGGTTCAACAAGTCGGCGTGGAGTTGGAAGTTCTCGCCACGGCGTTCCTCGAGGGCGCGTGCGACATCGAACGGCAAGGGGACCTCCGGTGGATCAGTGATAGTACGATGCGGCGTCCGACGTAGAAGGGCGCCGCGGGTGGAACACGTCGACAGTAGCGTCCGTGCGGAGCGGGAAAACCCACACGAACGCTCGTTCACGTCGCCCTGCGGACCTTCTCCAGGCGGGACCAGGTACACCGTGCCGGTGCATCGCGATGGCTACGGTGGCACCGTGAACCCCGAGCCCGAGACACGACCGGGGGACCCCGGAACGGAGGGTACAGGGGTGCCGAGGCGAAGGCAGCGGGCGGAGCGGGCGGAGCCTTCCTCGCCTCAGGAGCATGGCCACCGGTCGGAGTCGACCGGGCCGTCGGGGACGGGCGCGCCACTCCGACGCGCCGGGCATGCCGTGGGCACGGTCGAAGCCATCGAGGCGACGGTGGAGGGGGTGCCGGCGGCGTTGTCGCTGGGCCCGAGCTCGGTCATGCCGGCCCTCGGGGGCGAGCTCGTCCTCCCGGCCGGCGGTCGCGGTGGCGCGGCCGGCCCGGGATCCCCGGTGCCGCCGGCCGAGGTGACCGCCGACACGGTGAGGTCAGGCCTGCTCCAAGCCGGACCGTTGGCTCTGGCCGGGGTCGGGGCCAACGGGTTGAACGTCATCGTGACGGTCCTGCTGGCCCGCCTCCTCACGACCCGTGGGTACGGAGAGCTGAACCAGCTCACCGGCCTCTTCCTCATTGTCTCGATGCCCGGTTCGGCGGTGATCGTCGCCGTAGTCCGCCGGCTCACCACCTGGCAGGGTGGGGGAGCCACCGATCTGGCCCAGCGATGGGGCCGGCGCCTCCACCGGTTCGGCGCCGTCGCCCTGGTGATCTTCGGTGCCGTTGTCGTCGCCCTGGGGCCCCTCTCGTCGCGTCTCTTGAGGCAGCGCTCGGCCGTCGGCGTGGACGCCATCGCCATCGCCGGAGCGGTGTGGATCCTGCTCTGCCTCGATCGGGGGCTGCTCCAGTCCCGACGGAACTACCGCGCCCTGTCGGTGAACTTGGTGGTCGAGGGCGCTGTCCGCAGCGTGGCCATGGTGTGCCTGGTGGGGCTGGGGCTCGGGGCCCCAGGAGCGGCGCTCGGCGTGCTGCTGGGAGAGGTGGTGACGGCGGTCCACGCCCGGACCTTCGCCGACCGGACGTGGGCTCGGGAGGAGGATCGTCGCGCCTCGGCCCGCCCACCCGGTCCGGGCCGTCGATGGGCATTGGGGTACCGGTGGGGACTGAGCTGGCGACCCGCCGAGCAACGTCGGCGATGGGCGACCGCCTTGAGACGCGAACGGGTGCTGCAGGCTCCTGTCGAGGAGCGACGGGGCATGGTCACCGACCTGGGGGCGGCTCTGGTGGCGCTGGCCATGATGGCCGTCCTCCAGAACATCGACGTGATCGTGGTCGGCAGTGACGCCCCCTCGGTCAGCGGCTCGTACGCCGCCGTGTCAGTGGCCAGCAAGGCGCTCGTGTTCGGCGCCATCGTGCTCGGTGGGGGCTACCTGCTCCCCGAAGCGGCGATCCGGTGGAGGGAGGGAGGACATGCCCTGCGCCAGTCGGCGGTGACGCTGCTCCTGCTGGCGATCCCGGCCACGGCACTCCTGGTGCTGGCCCTGGCCGCACCCCACTTCCTCCTCTCCCTCGTGTTCTCGTCGCGGTACCTGGGCGCCGAAAGTGCCTTCGCCCCCCTGGTCCTGGCCATGGTGTTCCTCAGTGCCACCGTCGTTCTCACCATGTACCTGCTGGCGGTGGGCCGTCGGTGGATCACCGTCGTGCTGGTGGCCGGGGCGGCGGCGGCAATCGTCGGCGTCCTCTCGGCCCACGGCGTCCCACGGACCACGGCCGAGGTCGACTTGGGGGTGCAAGCGGCACTGGCCCTGACCGTCCTGGGGGGGTTCATTGTCGTGCACCAGGGGAGGATCCGCGCCGACCGAGATTGAGCCGACCCCTGGCGTGGGTGCCCACGCAATGGCACACGAAGGTGGGCACCACCGGCCAGATCGGATCTCGTACCTCCGTTCAAATTGCATAAGCTGTGCATGATGTATTCGTCGGGCGGATCCGAGTCTCGGCTCCGGGCAGCGGGAGGTGCGATGACGTTGGCCGATTGGGCCAATTGGGAGGCCCCGGGGAGGTGCCCAGCGGTGGGTGGGGGCGGCCAGGGCTACGATCGTCCGATGTGCTCGACGTCGGAACCGCCGTGCTGACCCGCCGGGGACCCAGCCGAGGTCACCGGGCGTGACCGTCGGTCCGTCGAGCGATCCCACGCGAGCGGTGATCGTGCCCGGCGCCCAGCCGGCGGGCACCCAGCCGGCCACCGTCCGGCATCCCCGAGCGCACCCGGTGGTGCGGGTCGAGAGCACCGAGCTCCTGGCCGGCATCGCCCGGTCCGCCGGGCTGCGCCGAGCGCACTTCGTGGCGTGGCGCGACCTGGAGGATCCCGAGGCCGGCGGGTCGGAGCTCCACGTGCACCGGATCGCCTCGCTCTGGGCGGCCGCGGGGATCGACGTCACCGTTCGCACGTCGGCAGTGGCCGGGCAGTCGGCGGAGATCCGCCGGGACGGGTACCGGGCCATGCGGCGTTCGGGCCGCTACGCCGTGTTCGCCGACGCGGCCTGGAAGGGGCTCCGCACGAGACGGGAGCCGGGTGACGGGCTGGTAGAGGTCTGGAACGGCATGCCGTTCTTCTCCCCGATCTGGCATCGGGGGCCCCGGATCGTCTTCCTGCACCATGTGCACGCCGAGATGTGGCGGATGGTGCTGCCCAGCTCCCTCGCCCGCATCGGCGAGCTGGTGGAGAGCAGGTTGGCGCCGCCCCTGTACCGTCGGAGCCGGATCGTGACCCTCTCCCAGTCGTCACGTCGGGAGATCGTCGAGATGTTGGGACTGCCCGAGGAGAGGGTCACCGTGGCCGTGCCGGGCGTCGAAGATCGCTTCTCGCCCGGACCGGGACGATCTCCGACTCCGCTGGTCCTCGCCGTGGGTCGCCTGGTGCCGGTGAAGCGCTTCGACCTGCTCATGTCCGCCCTGGTGCAGGTCCGACAGCACGTCCCGAACCTGCGGGCCGTGCTCGTTGGCGAGGGCTACGAGCGCCCGGCGCTCGAAGCCCTCAGGCACCGGCTGGGAGCAGACGACTGGATCGACCTCCCCGGAAGGCTGGGTGACGAGGAGATCGCCGAGTGGTACCGCAAGGCCTGGTTGGTGGCCTCGGCGTCCCAGCGGGAGGGGTGGGGGATGACCCTCACCGAAGCGGGGGCCTGCGGCACGCCGGCGGTGGCCACCGACATCGCCGGCCACCGCGACGCGGTCGTGGACGGCCGTACGGGCCTCCTGGCTACAGGGGTCGACGGGTTGGCCGCGGCCATGCGCCAGGTCTTGGGCGACGAAGCCCTGCGGGCCCGGCTGGGCAAGGGGGCGCTCGAGCGCTCGCGCTGGTTCACCTGGGAGGCCACCGCCCGCAGCGCGCTCGAGGCCCTCGTGGCCGACATGGGGCGTTCCTCGCCCCCGGGCTGAAGCCGCCTACGGGCCGGCCCCGCATTCGGGCCCGGGCTCCGATCGTCGCCGGGCGCCCACCCGGCGCACCGTCTCCACCACGGCGTCGACCCCGAGGAAGACCACGGCCGTCCAGGTGAGCTCGGAGGCGACCGAGTATGCCGCCGGCCAGTTCGAGCTCTCGGGCAGTGGGTGCACCCACTGGCCCACCACGACACTGGCGGCGGCGGCCACGAGGAAGCCGACCGCCAGCACCGCCGTGACCACCCGGAGGCGGTCCACCACCAGGGCGAGGGCGACGACCACGGCGGCGGCCAGGCCGACCAGGGGGTACGAGATGGCCCCGGCGACCACACCGGTCAGGACGACGACGGCCACCATGGCCCGTCGGCCCGGGCGGGGTGCCGGCGCGCACCACGGCGGTGCCAGCTCCGGACGGTCAGTACCCGGCCCCGAAACCCGGACCGCGCCCGGGAGGCGACCGCGGCTCCCACGCCTAGGAGAGGCGCGGTCGACATCGCTGCGGGAGGCGCGGTCGACATCGCTGCGGGAGCCTCGGTCGGCATCGCTGCGGGAGCCGCGGCGGGAGCCCCTGGTGGCACCGTCGGTCTTCCGGCGGCGGAGGGACTTCTTCCAGGTCTCGGGCAGGAACCCGAGGACCGCGCAGACGACCACGGTCACGCCCGATATCGCCAATGCCGCCCATACCCGTTCCTGGGGCGTCCACGACAGCTCGACGTCGAAGCCGCCGGTCCCGTGGGGACCGGTGACCCCGAGGGCGGCAAGCTGCCCGGCGGTGACCGGCCAGCCGTTGGCGAAGCTGTCCACCAGCTCTGGCGGGCCGAGGTCGACGCTGTGGGATCCAGCTGGAGCGCCTGGCCGGGGGGTGGCCACGGCATGCCACCCGGCGTTGATGCTCTGCCCGAGGACGAGCTCGAACGGCCCGTGGGCGTCGCTGACGGCCACGTGCTCCGAATCGATAGCGCGAGAACCGGTGACCACCTTGGGTGCCGGGCCCGGCGAGGGGGCGGGAACCTTGCCGCTCGAGGTGGTGGGCTCGGGACCACCTCCGGGAGCGGAGTCCAGTGTGAGCTGGTCGATGTTCCAGCCGTTGCAGTCGGCCGCGGCCATGCAGTTCACCCCGCTCGGCCGATGGGCGACCGCCGTCTGGAGAATGTGGGTCCCGGCCGAGAGGGTGATGCCCGAAGCGTCGGCGCCGCAGGGCACCACCGACAACGTGCCGTTGGCCAGGGCGGTGGCCGTGCTTCCGGTCACCCGGACTGTGATCGGCCGGCCGTCGATGGAGACGAGGTTGGACTGGCAGACGCCAGGCACTGTGGACGGGTACGGGGGGATGCTGAGACCGGGAATGCCGAGCTCGGCGATGCCCATCGGGAGGGCGGTGGGGGACTCGGCGTAGTAGTTCGTCGTGTACTCGAGGCGTACCCCGGTCACCGTGACCCGGATGCGGCGTCCGGTCACCGCCGGGAATGTGAGGGGGACGGTCGTCGTAGCCCCCGGCGTGCGGCTGTCGGCGATCGGCGGGAGCGTGAGGTCCCGGGTGGCGGTCACCTGACCGGTGGCGGTCTCGGTGGTTACCGAGATCGACTTCGGGACCGAGGGGCGCCCGTCGGCGATCACCTGGAGGTTCATGTGGTGGAACGTCAGTGTGGAGGGGAGGTCGTACTGGAGCGAAGCGCCTTTCTGGTACGACGCCTCGAATCCAGGCTGCCAGGCGGTGGCCGGGTTGCCGTCGATGGCGGCTCCGGCCGTCGACGCCAAGCCGCCGGGGAGCCGACCTGAGGAGTAGGCCACCACACCGCTGCCTGTGGACCCGGGCACCCCGAGCAGCCGGTCGATCTCGTCGTCGGGGATGAGGGTGGAGAGGCTGGCCGTGCCCGACAGCGAGAACGTACGGGCGGTCGGCAGTGTGAACTGGCGGGTGATCGTCGTCTCGGGGTCGGAGCGAGGCGGGAAAGGGGACACCCGCTGCCGGCTCATGGAAAGGTCGAGTCGGTCGGCGAGCGACCTCGCTCCAGCGGCGGCGAGGAGGTCGGTGGGCATGACGATGACCTCTTGGACAGCTTCGCCGGGCACGGCGACCTCGGAGAGACCTACGGCAGAGGCTGTGGCCGGCGACGCCTGGTCGTCACTGGTGGCGTCGATGGTGACCCGAAGAGTTCGGAACGTGCGCTCGGGGAACGTGACGACCTGTCCTCCGGGCCTGCGGGAGGCGGCGGTGAGGCGGACGGTGACCGGTGAGTGGCCGTCGAAGGTCAAGGTGGCCCGGGTGATCCAACGCTTCCGTGTGCCGGTGAGCGGCTGGGTGAGCGTGACGTGGTCGGTGGCGGCCGGATTGGTGAATTGCACTTGCCACCACTGACCCGAGGGGTTGGGGACGAAGGTACCGGTCTCCCAGCTGGTGTCGGGGTTGCCGTCGATGGCCGCGTAGGCGCGGTCCTCGGGCGTGTAGGAGACGGTGTTGCCGTAGGAGGAGGCGGTGACGTTCACCGCTCCGGCGTAGGAAGCCACCGTACGGGCGCCGGCGGGAGCTCCGGGGAACAAGTCGATCGGACTGTCGCTCAGTGTGGTCTTGGCCACGTCCTGGCTCGGCGTCTCGGTGTAGCCGTAGTTGGCGGTGAGGGTGTCCCAGCGGAAGGCTTCCTTGCGGTTGGTGTCGGTCACCACCAGGGTCGCTCCGCCCTTCAAGAGCTCGGACAGCTGGGAGGAGTGGGAGTCGAGGGTTCCGGAGTAGTAGATGGCGCTCCCGGTGTCGAGCAGGCCGGAATTGGCCAGGTTCTGCAGACCGGTGGCGTCCCCGGCGACGACGATGGCCCCTGCGTTCGACTCCCCTCGGGTCATGGGACGGGGATGTGTGACCGTGTAGGTGACCAGAGGTGACGGCCAGGTCGGGTTCGGTGCAGAGGCCAGGTCCTGCTCGTCGAGGGTCGAGATCGACGAGACGTTCGGCACCGGCGCGCCGAACGAGACCGGGTGGCTGAGCCCGGCAGGGGTCTTGGCCAGCTGCTGGGCCAGGATCTCGGGCTGGGGTACGCCGTAGTGCTCGTAGGCCTGGTCGTACTCCACCAGGACGTCCCCGGCGCTCAGGAGGCGGGCCATGGGCGCCAGCCCTGTCCAGTCCTCGATGCCTGTCTGGACCGGGAGGTCCATGGCCGCCAGGGTGTCGGCCGTCGCCATTGACCCCATCACCTGCTGCTCTCGGGTCACGAATGTCCTGGTGAGGAACGCCGGCTGGGGGGTGTCGACCGTGTTCCCCCACCGGTACGCGGCGAAGTCGTTCCCGGGGATGGCCAGGACTCTCGTCCCGGGGTGGGTGGCGTTCAAGTGGTCGATGGCCGCCATCTCGTAGGAGGGGAGCGAGGCCGGCTGCTTGAACGTGCTGGAGACCTCGGCATCGCCGTTGAAGACCGCCGGGTTGTTGGCGATGACCAGCCCGGCGATGACCGCGGCGGTCACCAAGCCGGTGCGTGGCAGGCGTCGCCAGAGCGCCGTCACACCCGTGCCGGCCAGCATGGCCAGTCCGAGGAGGACCAGGGGAGTGGCCCGGTCGGTCGAGCGCAGGGCCAGCCCGGCCGTGGTGTCGGTCATGAACGCCTTGAGCAACCCTCCGACGGCGGTCGGGTGGCTGATCGGGTTGGCCCCCACCGACAGGACCACGCCGAGGACCACGAGGAGGACGAAGTAGGCCCGGTGTCGCCATCGGACCAGTACGGCCGAGGCGAACGACACGACCGGCACGAGGTACGAGAGGACCAGGAGCCAGATCTGCTGGGTGAAGATGACCGCCGACGCCGTCCACGGACCGAGCCGGTCTCCCCCGTAGAAGTACCAGTACCCCAGGCCCCGGATGACCTCGGCGGCGGTAGAGGTCTGGCTGGTGGACGGGATGGTCTCGGTGTACTTGAGGACGTCGACGCCGTACGCCGCCTCGACCTGGAGCCCGGCGATCCACCACAGGCTGCACAGGACGGTCAGCACTCCGATCCTGAGGGCCGCAGCCACTGCCTGCCGCCAGGTGCCCTCCCGTTCGACGGCGGCCGCGTACACCAGCCACAGGGCCGGGGCCAGGCCCACGTAGAGGATGGCCGTGGCGTTGATGCCGCTCACGAGGGCCACGACCACGGCGAAGAGGGCCGGGTACCTCCAGCCGCCTCGGCGCAGGGCGAGGACGGCGAAGGCCACCATCCACGGGAGACCGGCCCAGGGCAGGAGGATCACCGAGATCCGGCCGGCGTACTGGAGGAAGTACGGCGAGAGCATGTAAGCCAGGGCGGCCACGAAGCGTCCGGGGCCGTCGAGGGACAGGACCCGGCCCAGGTAGAGCATGCCGGCGGCGGCGGCGAAGAGGATCGTCCCGAGCCACAGGCGCTGGGCCACCCAGATCGGGACGTGGGCCGCGGACAGCCCGGCGTAGAACGGCCCCATGGGCAGCAGGTACCCGATGTACTCGTGGGTCACCGTCCCGAGGGCCACCGTCGGGTTCCACATGAACGCCACCTGGCTGAGGAAACGGGCCGGGTCCAGGTAGAGGTACGTCTTCGTGTCCGACGTGACCACGCCGGGCTCGACGGACAGGAGCGGGACGTAGGCGATGAGGGCGAGGGCCAGGTGGGCCAGTAGCGACCAGGTGCCCCCACCGCCGGTTCCGGCACGGGCACGGGCACCGTTGCCGATCGGCGGCGGCTCGGGGTTCGTCGAAGGGGTCGTCGGCATCGTCTCGGTCCGGCGGGAGCGGGCCACGGTACTTCCGGCCACAGCACCGGAGGACCTGCTGGGGACCGGGACGGTGCTCCGTTCCGTTGGTTCGTACGGACGCAGCCCCGTCGCCGCCGATTGCCACGGTAGTGTAGGCAGCCGTCGTCGAGCAGGGATGGCAGGTCGCACGTGGCAATCGGGATCGAGGGAAGGCGAGGGGCGAGGCTGACCGGAGAGCGGCCCCAGCCCGGGGTGACGCCCGACTCGCTGCTCGCGTTGCACGCCGCCGGGTACCGGTCGGTGGTGGAGCGCCTCGGCCCGGGCCGGCTCCTGGACGTGGGCTGCGGTCACGGGTTCGAGTCGGTGGGGCTCGGGGGGCCCGACCGCCCGGTGGTGGGGGTGGACTACAGCGCCGAGGCCACCAAGACGGCTTCGGGCCAGTTCGGCGGTGCCGGGCTGCGGGTGGCCCGGATGGACGCCCTCGAGCTCGGTCTGGCTCCGGCCTCGTTCGAATGGGTCTGCTCGTCGCACTTGATCGAGCACTTCGTCGAGCCCGAGCGGCACGTGAGCGAGATCGCCCGGGTCCTCTCGGAGGCCGGGGCGGCGTTCTTCCTGACCCCGAACGCGCCCGCCGACTTCGAGAACCCGTTCCACGTGCACCTGTTCGGTCGAGCCGAGCTCGACGAGCTCCTTCACCGGCATTTCGACGAGGTCTGGCTGGGAGGGGTCGACGCCGCGGCGCACGTGAAGGCCGACTTCGCCGCCCGGCGGGAGCGAGGCAACCGTTTCCTCGCCCTCGACGTGCTGGACCTCCGACACCGGATCCCCCGGAAGTGGTACGTGGCGGCGTACACCCACCTGCTCCCGCTGGCGTACCGGCTCATGGCCCGGAGCGACACCGGGGGGACGACCGGGATCACCGCCGACGACTGGTTCGTCACCGAGAACCCCGACGACACCACCCTGGTGCTGTTCGCCGTGTGCCGGCGACCACGGCGGGGGCCGTCCGAGGGACGTTGATGTTCGCCCTCGGGCTCACCGGTGGGATCGGCTGCGGGAAGTCGGCCGTGGCGGACCTGCTCGTGGCCCGGGGCGCAGTGCTGATCGACGCCGACGCCGTGGCCCGTGAGGTGGTCCTCCCCGGACAGCCGACGTACGCCGCCCTGGTCCAGCGCTTCGGGCCCGGGATCGTCGCCGCCGACGGGACGATCGACCGGCCGGCGCTGGCCGCGGCCGCCTTCGGCGACCCCACCGCCCTGGCCGACCTCAACGCGATCACCCACCCGGTGATCGGGGCCGTGATGCTCCGGCGGCGCCGGGAGGTGGCCGAGCGCGGCGACGACAG
>JAJYWF010000067.1:2140-13235 GCA_021791635.1 Actinomycetes bacterium | reverse complement strand
GCCGTCGGCGGCCACCTCCCAGTAGCCCTTCCCTGTGGGGGTGGCGGTGATGCCGACCACCGGGGCGTCGAGGGGCTTGCCGCCCATGGAGCCGGAGAACCCGGCGGTCCCGAAGGCGAACACCCCGCCGTCGGCGGCCACCTCCCAGTAGCCCTTCCCTGTGGGGGTGGCGGTGATGCCGACCACCGGGGCGTTCAACTTCTGGCCACCCATGGAGCCGGAGAACTGGGCGGTCCCGAAGGCGAACACCCCGCCGTCGGCGGCCACCTCGGTGTAACCGGTCGGTTGGGACGTCACGTTGGCGCACGCCGATCCCGGGGCGGCCGCCTCCTCCAGGTTGCCGGAGTTCCACAGGTCGTGGTGGGCTTCGGGCCACGGGCCGCAGGAGGCGGTGGCCGGGGTGGGGGTGCTCCAGACGAAGAGTGTGCCTGTGCGGGTGCCCGCCGCCAGGACCTGGGTCGAGAGCGTCCCGAGCGGTCCGTAGACCGGGCTGTTCACCATCCACCCGCCGGTGAACTTGGGGAAGCCCGGCGCCTCCTGGCCGTCGGCGTTCACCGCCCGGACGTCGGATGTGGCGCTGAAGTCGACCACGTACGGGGTGGTCCCCCCGGCGACGTCGGCCACGATGGGCGAGACGAAGAACTGGAGTGTGCTCATCTGCTGGGGGAAGCCGGGGTCGAAGGTCCCGGTGGCGGCGTCCCAGGCGTCCACCTGGTTCTCGTGGGGGGACTGCTCGGCCGGAGATCCCTCGTCGATGACTTTCCCGACGGTCAGCGCCGGCGCGACGAGGCTGGTGCCGCTCGTGCCCATGCCGAGGGGGGCGAGCACGGGTGACCCGAGGGCCGGGATGCTGGTGTTGAGGAACCCGGTGGAGTTCGACCCCGGCCCCGGTGTGGAGGCGCTCATCACCCGGGGCTTCCCTGTCGTTCCGGTCCCCAGCGCCGAGGCGCCCGAGGGGGTGAGGACGTAGGCCGGTCCGGCCGAGCTCGCGACCCCGACGTCGAGCTGCCCGTTCACGTCACCCAGGGCCGGACTTCCCGTCACCCCGTCGGCCACGTCGGGGAGGAGGCCCGGCTCCAGGTCGGCGATGCCGACCGGCCAGCCGGGCAGGAATGCCTGGGGATTGGTGCCCGGCGGTGCCGACCCTCCGGTGGACGGCTGCAGGGTGCCGTCGGGGTAGATGGCGAACACTGTGGCGTTGGCCGCACTGAGTGATCCGGCCACGATCCCCAGGACCGATGTGAGCGAGGCGTTGGGCGGTCCTGTGTACTCCTCGTTCGAACCGACCACCACGTCGGGCGGCCCGCTCCCGGTCAAGTTCCCGATCGACGGCGTGTCGATCATCTTGGTCCCCTGTGCGACGTTGACTGTCGAGCGGAAAGCGACCCGGTCGGTGCTCGATGTCACCGATGTCACCTTCGAGGGGTTGACGACCAGCACCGGCCAACCCGGCACCGGCTGGCCGGTGGAGCTCCAGGCGTAGACGTGGCGGTCCTCGGACGCCGCCACCACGTCGAGGGTCCCGTTGCCGGTGAGGTCGGCCAGGGCCGGGGCGGCGGCGATTCCCGGCAGCACCCGATTGTCGGCGTTGGCCGCCGACTTGCCGGGGTCCGCCGGTGTCTCGGCGGAGAAGGCGGAGTCGGTCTGGACCGGCCAGCCCGGCAGCAGCTGCCCCTGGGCGTTCCACGCGTAGCACCGGCCGGTCGTGTCGCACGTCACCACGTCGAGGCTCGATCCGCCGGCGTCGGCCAGGTCGCCCACCGCCACCCCGCCGATGATCTCGCCCCGTGGGACCGCTGTCACCGCTCCACTGGTGAAGGCCGGCTCTGTGGCGTGGTACGGGAGCGGGTCGGTGTGGACCGGCCAGCCCGGCAGCTCCTTCCCATCCGGTTCCAGGGCGTAGATGCTGCCGCCCGAGGTGGGGACGAGGAGCACGTTGGTGCCTCCCGGCCCGATGGGCGCCAGCTTCGGCGCACCGTCGAGTGAGCTGGCGAAGTGCTCCGGGAACCCCGCGAGTGTGCCCTGGTTCCCGTGAAGGTAGTCGGCCCGCCGGGAGACCCCGATCAGCCCGTCGGTCGGACCGCTGGTCGCCTGCACCACCACCCGGACCGTGAACTCGAAGCGGTCGCGCTCGGGTGTCCCACCGGGGGCGACCGGGCCACCGGAGAAGTCGGTGCCGGCCGGGAAGAGCGCGGCCACTGTGGCGAGGGGGACGTCGGCCAGGGTCTTGGTCACGACGCCGGTCCCGGTCCCTGTCGACACCAGGCGCCACGAGCCCGGCTTCGGTGTCGCACCCACCCCGACATCGACCTGGTACTTCCATCCTGTGGCCAGGGTCGTCGGGGTGCCGACGGTGCCCGTCACCGAGAGGTTGCCCGACGGGCTCTCGGTGGCGAACCATGTGGGAGATGTGATCTGGGCCTCGGGAGGGATCTTGGCGTGGGCGATCCATGTCACGATGGCCGCGGCGTCGATCCGGCCGTAGCCGAAGTACTGGTTGAACCCTGCGTGGCTCGGGTACCTGGTCGTCTTTACTCCGAACGAGCTATTGGGGCCTGTGGCCACTGTGTAGTTTGTCGCCTTGCCCTTGCCTGTCTTGGTGGCTGTGCCGAAGTCCACCGCCGACGCCGACATGGTGACCAGCTGGCGGATCTCGTTCACCGACAGCGGCACCGGCTGGCCCGACACGGACTTCAGCCCGGGGTAGGGGGTGAGGGTCCCCTGCGCCACGGCATTGGCGGCGGCTGACTCGGCCAGCCCGACGATGCCCGAGGCCTTGCCGGTGGCCTCCGAGGAGCACGAGGCGCTCTCGACGCTGACGGCGATGTTCGCGCCGTAGTTGGTGCAGCCGTTCAAGTAGAGGTAGCTCGGAGGCTTGGCTGTGGTGTCGGAGGTCACCGAGTTCACCACGATCGTGTGGGCCAGTGAGGAGGGGAGGTTGTGGTGGTCGGCCTCCTCGTCGGCGGCGCTGGCCACCACCGGGACGCCGTGAGCCTCGGCGTAGTCGACTGCCTGCTGGGAGGTCTTGGTCACATTCAGGGTCCCGAGGGCCTCTTGGACCACGGTGGCCCCCGAGTCCACCGCGAACAGGACGCCTTCGGCGAAGAGGTTCCCCGAGGTGATGAAGGAGTCCCCGACCCGCACCGGCAGGACCATGCAGCTGGGGCAGGCGCCGACCTCCTTGGTGATCGTGTTGGCCGCGCCGGTGGAGTCCTCGGCCTCGCCGGTGCCGTGGTCGTAGTGGACGACGTCGAACGGGTTGTTGTTGTTGTTCACGAAGTTCCATCCTGAGATGGCTTCGGTGAACCCGGCCGGGGACGCCTTGGAGTAGTAAAATGTGTTCTTTTTGCCATCGGGCAGGGTGGGCGTGCCGAAGGTGCGGATGAGGTCCATGGGCGACACCAGTGTGGGCTGGGCCGGGTAGGGGCCACGTGTGGCCGATCCGCAGAAGAGCCCCCCGTAGTCTGCGGCCACCTCTTTCACCCGTGGGTCTGTGGAGTACTGGGCGGCGTTGATCACGCCGGTGTCGTGGAGGTCGTACGGTGTCGAGTCGGTGAATGTGACGTGTGTTGTGGCGCTCAGCGTCGTCTTCGTCTTGCCGGCTGCGTTCTCCGGCGGCGGGAGCGCGCCGGGGTTGACGTAGATCTTGTTCACGATGCCCGGGTCACACCACTCGACCCCCGAGTCGGTGACGGCCAGCAGGGTGCTCGGCCGGCCGGTGGTGGTCTGCCAGGCCGTGTCGACGGAGTTGCCCTTCACCCCGCACAGCTCCTGGGGGTTGACGGCCAGGTTCGGGTCGCCCGAAGGGTTGGTGCGGGCCGAGGAGAGCTTCCATGTGCCGCCCCCGTTGTCCCAATTCGACGGGCGCACCGGCGGGGAGGTCGTGGGAGTATGGAGGTACGCGGCGTAGTCCATCGGGTTGGTGCCCGTGGGCGCCGCCGGCCACGGCACGCTGCCGGTGGAGGTGGACGGCTGCCCGGCCGTGGGCTGGTCTGTGGTTGTCGTCGACGTCGGCGTCGAGCACGACGACGGGCGGTGGGGGGTGTCGGGGGAGGAGGACACCCACTGGGGCGCCACCGGGAGCTGCGAGGCCGTGGCCCGGTCCGGTGACCCGGTGGCACCGGCCACGGCCGCCGGCACCACCACCAGGGCGATGGCCACGCCGGCCGTCACCGCCGGCCGGATCCGGCCCCACCGGGCAACTCGAGGTCCCTGCACAGTCCCTATGCCCCGTCCCATGGACCCCCCTTCCTCGTGCCCTGGGGCATGGTAGCGGTTGCTCGGGAGGCCGCGGCCGGCAGGTAGGATGAGCTGGGCGGTGTGACGCGCGGTGGACGCCGAGCTCGCCCGATCGAGCACTTGAGAAGGGGATCCCGTCCTGCCCACGTTCACCGCTGACGGCGCTGCCGCGATGAGAGGACCCGAGTGGCTCCGACGCCGGCGGTCCGAGGCGTTCGAGGAGTTCGTCACGACCCCCTGGCCCTCGGCCAAGGAGGACGTGTGGCGCTACTCACCCATCGAGGCCCTGGATCTGGACGCCTACCGTCCGGTCGGCGACCGGACCGCCACCGAGCCGCCGGCGGCCCTGGACGCGCTGGTGGCCCGGGTGGCTCCCCACGGTGCGGTGGTGACCCGTGACGGGGTCCGGGACATCGGACCCGGCCTGTCTCCGGTAGCGCTGCCCAACGGGGTGTCGATCGCCAGCGCCGAGCACCCCGGGGCTCTCGGCACGGTGCTGGACGGCGGGGACGCGCTGGTCCGGCTCCACGACGCCTTCGTGTCCGACCCGGTGGTCATCGAGGTGGCCGCGGGGGCGGTCGTCGACCGCCCGGTGGTGGTCGTCCACTGGATCGGGGGAGCGCCCGGCACCGGCGACCCGGCACCGGCGGTCTTCCCGCGCACCGTCGTGCACGTCGGCCGGGCCGCCCGGGCGTCGGTCGTCGAGGTGGTGGCCGGGGTCACAGGTGATCTCCGCGGGCTCGTCGTACCGGTGACCGAGCTGGACGTGGACCAGGAAGGCCAGCTCGACTACGTGGGGCTCCAGGTGCTCGGCACCGGGGCGTGGCACGTCGGGAGGTTGGCCGGCCGGGTCGGGACCGACGCCGCCCTCAGGTCCTTCACCCTCGGACTGGGCGGGTCCTACGCCCGGCTCCGGACCGACGCCGCGGCGGCCGGGGCCCGGGGGCGGTGCGAGCTGCGCTCGGCCTACGTCGGGTCGGGGGACCAGGTCCACGACATCCGGACCCTCCAGGACCACCTGGCCCCCCACACCACCAGCGACCTGCTGTGCAAGGGAGCGGTGGCCGGCGCCGCCCGGTCCGTCTACAGCGGTCTGATCCGCGTCCGTCGGGGCGCGGTCCGCTCCGAGGCCCTCCAGACCAACCACAACCTGGTGCTGGACGGAGGATCCCATGCGGACTCCGTACCGAACCTGGACATCGAGGAGAACGACGTACGGTGCACCCACGCGTCGACGGTCGGACCGGTGGACGAGGACCAGCTCTACTACCTCGAGTCCCGAGGCGTGGCCCCGGACCGGGCCGAGCGCCTGGTGGTCTCCGGCTTCTTCGGCGACGTCATCGCCCGTTCGCCGGTGCCGTCGGTGGTGGGCGTGCTCGAAGACGAGGTGGGCGCCCGGCTGGATCGGATCACGTCGGGGGGTGTCGATGCCTGAGCGGGTGGTGCTCTGCCGGCGCCAGGACCTGTCCCCGGGCGAGGCCCGGCGGTTCGACGGCCCGGGGTACCGGATCGCGCTGGCCCGCGTCGGCGACGAGTTCTTCGCCGTCGGTGACCGGTGCAGCCACGAGAACTACTCCCTCTCCGAAGGGGAGCTCTGGGCCGAGGAGTGCGAGATCGAGTGCCCACAGCACGGCAGCACGTTCGACCTTCGCACCGGGGCGCCGTGCTCCCTGCCGGCGACGGTGCCGGTGCCGGTGTACGCCGTGGACCTCGTCGGAGATGACGTGGTGGTGACGCTGCCATGAACGGGCACCTCCTGGAGGTCCGCGACCTCCACGCCGAGGCCGGAGGTCGTGAAGTGGTCCACGGGCTCGACCTCACGGTGCGCGGCGGCGAGGTGCACGTGATCATGGGCCCCAACGGCTCGGGGAAGAGCACGCTGGCCCACGCCCTCATGGGTCGACCGGGGACCCGGGTGACCGGGGGCAGCATCCGGCTCGACGGGGTCGAGCTGGTCGGCCTGCCGGCCTGGGAGCGAGCGCGGGCCGGGCTGTTCCTCGCCCTCCAGCAGCCGGTCGAGGTGCCGGGGGTGAGCCTGCAGTCAGCGCTGGCCGAAGCCCTGGACCAGCCCGGCCGAGCCGGATTGGCGCAGCGGCTGGCCGAGGAGGCGGCGTCGATCGGATTCGACCGACGGTTCTTGGACCGGGCGCTGAACGTCGACCTGTCGGGCGGCGAGCGCAAACGGAACGAGATCCTCCAGCTCGGTGTGCTCCGCCCTCCGTTCTGCGTGCTTGACGAGATCGACTCGGGGCTCGACGTGGACGCGCTGGCGGCGGTGGCCCGGCGCCTGGAGCAGGCCACCACGGAGTGGGGACTGGGAGTGGTGGCGATCACCCACTTCCACCGGCTGCTGGTGGAGCTTCGGGCCGACGCCATCCACGTCCTGGTGGACGGGCGCATCGTCTCGACGGGCGGGCCCGAGCTGGCGGCCGAGCTCGAGCAGACCGGGTACCGGTCCTACGGCGTGGCCTGAGCCAGCTCTTCGAGGCCCTGCACCAGGGCGTTCCAGCTCAACGTGGCGCACTTGATCCGCACCGGGAACTTCACCACTCCCTGGAGGGCGGCGAGCTCCCCGAGCTCGGCCGGGTTCAAGAGCTCGTCGGGCACCTCTCCTTCGAGGCTGGCTTCGTGGATGGACATCATCGACTTGAACGTCCGGACCAGCTCTCGGACCTCGGGCAGGGTCTTGCCCTTCACCGCGCCCGACATGAGCGACGCCGACGACTGGCTGATGGAGCAACCGGTGCCACCGATCTTGATGTCGGCCAACCGGTCGTCCTCGACCACCATCGTCACCACCACCTCGTCGCCGCACAGCGGGTTGAAGCCCTCCACCCGGTGGGCCGGAGGGGACGGCAGCTCACCCCGGTTCCGAGGGGAGCGGTAGTGGTCCAGGATGATCTCCCGGTACAGGTCCTCGAGATCGGACATCACCCGAATAACCTACCGGCTTCGGCCAAACCCTCGATCAGGGTGTCGATGTCGCCCTCGTCGTTGTAGGGGCCGATGGAGGCACGCGCCGTGGCGCTCACGCCGAGCCGGCGCATGAGCGGCTTGGCGCAGTGGTGGCCGGCCCGGACGCACACCCCGTACTGGTCGAGCACCTGGGCCAGGTCGTGGGCGTGGACGTCCCGGTAGGCGAGGGACAGCACCCCGCCGCGCCCGTCGACCGAGGTGGGACCGAAGACGCGGCAGTCCCCGCCGAGCCGTGAGGCGATGGCGTCGAGGGCGTACCCGGTGAGGGCCGATTCGTGGGCCCGGATCCGCTCCATCCCGACCTGCTCCAGGTACTCGACGGCGGCGGTGAGGCCGACCGCTTCGGCGATCGGCGGGGTGCCGGCCTCGAAGCGGTGGGGCACGTCGGCCGGGACGAACCGATCGGTCCGCACGTCGAGGATCATGCCCCCTCCCCCCAGGAACGGCGGCATGGCGTCGAGCAGCTCGGCCCGGCCCCACAGGACGCCGATCCCGGTCGGCCCCATCATCTTGTGCCCCGAGAAAGCCAGGAAGTCCACCCCGAGGGAGCGGACGTCGACTGGGAGGTGAGGGACCGACTGGGCCCCGTCGGCCACCACCAGGGCCCCGCGCTCGTGGGCCGCGACGGCGATGTCGGCCAGCGGGTTGATGGTGCCCAGGACGTTCGACATGGCCGACACGCCGACCAGCTTCACCCCGTCCAACAGGCGGTCGAGGTCGGTGAGGTCGAGGCGCCCGTCGTCTCCGACGGGCAGGTACCGAAGCTCGATGCCGCGCTCTTCGGCCAGCATCAGCCACGGGACGATGTTGGCGTGGTGCTCCATCTCGGTGAGGAGCACGACGTCCCCGGTCTTCAAGTTCGTCCGGCCCCAGGAGTGAGCCACCAGGTTCAGCGCCTCGGTGGCGTTCTTGGTGAACACCACTTCGTGGTCGGGGTCAGGAGCGCCGACGAACCGCCCGGCGGCCCGACGGGCCAGCTCGTAGAGGCGGGTGGCCTCTTCGGCGGTGGCGTACACCCCCCGGTGGACGTTGGCGTGGGTCGTCTCGTAGTAGTGGTCCATGGCCGCCAGCACCGAGCGGGGCTGGAGCGAGGTGGCGGCCGAGTCGAGGTAGACCACGGGCCGGTCGTGGACGGTGCGGGACAGGAGGGGGAAGTCCTTCCGGAGGGCCTCGACGTCGATGGGGCCCGTGGTCACGGGCGCCACTGCTCGTAGCCACCGTGCTCGATCCGTCGGGCCAGCTCGGGACCACCGTCCTCCACCACCCGACCGTCCACCAGTAGGTGGACCTGGTCCGGCACCAGATCCTCGAGGATCCGCTGGTAGTGGGTCACCACCAGCACGCCCATGTCCGGGTGGGCCTCGCGCACGGTGTGCACTCCGCGTCCCACGACCCCGAGGGCGTCGATGTCGAGCCCCGAGTCGGTCTCGTCGAGGACGGCCAGGCTGGGTTCGAGCAGGGCCATCTGGAGGATCTCGTTGCGCTTCTTCTCGCCTCCGGAGAACCCCTGGTTCAGGTGGCGCTCGGCGAACGCCGGGTCCATGCCCAGGCGCTCCATCCACTCGTTCAAGGCGAAGCGGACTTCCAGCACCGACAGGTCCGTGCCCTGGCGGGCCGACATGGCCTGGCGCAGGAACTGGGTCACCGAGACCCCCTCGATGGACTCGGGGTACTGGAAGGCGAGGAACATCCCGGCCTTGGCCCGGGCGTCGGGGGCCCAGTGGGTGACGTCCTCTCCCCGGAACCGGATGGTGCCGGCCGTGACCCGGTAGGCCGGGTGGCCCATGAGGGCCGCGGCGAAGGTGGACTTGCCGGCACCGTTCGGGCCCATGAGGGCGTGCACCTCCCCGGCGCCCACGGTGAGGTCCACACCTCGGAGGATCGGGGCCTCTCCGGCAGTGACCTCCAGCCCCTCGACCTCGAGGAGCGGGGTGGTGTGCCCGGCGTCGGTGTCGTCGGTCATGGTTGAAAGCCTACTGCGGTGGTCGGATTTGCTCGACCGCTCGCCCCGCGCCCGCCGGTGCCGGTACGCTCCCGGCGGTGGCCACCCCTTGGACGTACTCGGGGAAGGTGGCGTCCACCGGGGGGGCGTCGGGGTCGGTGACCCTGGTGGACGAGTCCACCTTCGCCATCAGCGACCAGGCCGGTGACATCGTGCCCGGCCTGGCCCACGGGCTCTTCGTCCGCGACACGCGCATCCTCTCCCGCCTGGAGCTGCGGATCGACGGGGAGCGCCTGGAGTCGCTGGCGGCGGTGAGCACGGACCCGTTCACCTCCACCTTCGTCTCGCGCGGCTACCCGGCTGCCGGCCGTGCCGACTCGACGCTCATGGTGTTCCGCTCCCGCTACGTGGGGCAGGGAATGCGCGAGGACCTCGTCATCCGCAACTTCGCCGACGAGCCCACCGTCTGCCTGGTGGAAGGGTTCATCGACGCCGACTTCGCCGACCTGTTCGCCGTGAAGGAAGGACGGGCCGGCGTGGACCCCGACGGCGAGATCACCCGCGAGGTGGACGGGAGCCGGCTGAACCTGGCCTACCGTCGGGGCACCATCAGCCGCGGGGTCCAGGTCCGGTTCCACAACGTCGGGTACGGGTCGGCCGACCCCGAGCACCGCCCCGCCGCCGATCCCGTGGACCCGTCGGTCCCCCAGCTCCGTCTGTCCGAGAACCACGTGTCGGTGGAAGTGGTGGTGCCGGCCCGCGGCAGCTGGTCGGCGTGCGTCGAAGTGGTCCCGGTCATCGAGTCGGTGCCCATCACCCCCCGCTACCGGTGCGGACAGCCGGTGGAACGGTCGGCGCCGTCCAAGCGCCTGGCCCGGTGGCGCCGGCAGGTGCCGCAGGTCACCACCGACCACGAGGGGCTTCGCTCGGTGGTGGAACGCAGCGCCGAGGACCTCGGGGCCCTGCGCATCTTCGATCCGGACTTTCCCGAGCGGATGGTGGTCGCCGCCGGTGCCCCGTGGTTCATGACCGTGTTCGGCCGGGACTCGCTCCTCACCGCCTGGTCGGCTTTGCTCATCGACCCAGAGCTGGCCCTGGGGGTGCTCCAGACCCTGGCCCGGTTCCAGGGCAACGACGTCGATCCCCGCAACGAGGAGCAGCCGGGCCGGATCCTCCACGAGATGCGCTTCGGGGAGGCGGCGTCCCTGTCCCTCGGAGGGGGGAGCATCTACTACGGGACGGCCGACGCCACCCCGCTGTTCGTCATGCTCCTGGGGGAGCTCCGCCGGTGGGGGTTGGCCCGGGAGACGGTGGACGAGCTGCTCCCCAACGCCGACAGGGCGCTGACGTGGATCGAGGAGCTGGGCGATCGTGACGGCGACGGCTACGTGGAGTACCAGCGGGCCACCGACCGGGGCTTGGCCAACCAGGGATGGAAGGACAGCTGGGACGGCATCCGGTTCGCCGACGGCCGGCTGCCCCATTCGCCCATCGCCCTCTGCGAGGTCCAGGCCTACGTCTACGGTGCCTACCTGGCCCGGGCCCACTTCGCCTTCGAGGCCGGGGACACGGCCCTCTACGAGCGCTACCGCCGCAAGGCGGCAGAGCTGAAGGTGGCGTTCAACCGCGACTTCTGGCTGGAGGACCGGGAGTGGTTCGCCGTGGGGCTCGACGCCGACAAGCAGCCCATCGACTCGCTGACGTCGAACATGGGCCACTGCCTCTGGACCGGGATCGTCGACGAGGACAAGGCCCAGGCCGTCGCCCGTCACCTCCTGGGCCCCGACATGTCCACCGGCTGGGGGGTCCGAACGCTGGCCTCCTCGATGGGCGGGTACAACCCAGTGAGCTACCACTGCGGATCGGTGTGGCCCCACGACACCGCCATCGTCGCCGCCGGCCTGGCCCGCTACGGGTTCGAGGTCGGGGCCCAGCGGC
>JAJYWF010000067.1:0-2130 GCA_021791635.1 Actinomycetes bacterium | reverse complement strand
GGGCCTCTTCGACGCCGCCGTGGTCCAGGGGGGACGGCTACCCGAGCTGTTCAGCGGGCTGGACCGTGACGAGCTGGCCGTGCCCGTGGGGTACCCGACGTCCTGCTCCCCCCAGGCCTGGTCGGCAGCGTCGCCCCTCCTGTGCCTGCGGACCCTGCTTCGCCTGGACCCGTGGGTGCCCTACGGCAAGACGTGGCTCGCACCGATGGTCCCTGAGGACATCGGGTCCCTGCGGGTGGAGGGCATACCGCTGGCCGGGGCCCGGGTCGACATCGAGGTGGCGGACGGCTCGGTGCGGGTCGACGGCCTGCCCGAGGGGATCGAGCTGGTCCAGAGCCCCCGGCACCCGGTCACCGCCGTCTGAGCGCCGCGGCCCTCCGGCCGCCGCGCCCCGGTCCGGCTCACCAGCCTCGGTCGATCCACTCCTGGAGGTGAGGGGACTCCGAGCCGATGGTCGTCGCCGCACCGTGCCCGGGGAGGACCATCGTGTCGGGGGCGAACCGGGAGAAGAGCCGTTGGTCGATCGAGGCGATGATCGAGGGGAAGTCCCCGCCCTCGAACGAGGTGTTCCCCGGGCCACCGGGGAACAGCGTGTCCCCGGTGAAGAGCAGTGGGGTGCCCTCCACGGCGAAGCAGATGGACCCGGTGGTGTGACCGGGGGTGGCGACGGTGCGGATGCGGAGCCGGCCGACCTCGAGGACGGTGTCGTCTTCCAAGAGCAGATCGTAGGAGGGCAGCATGCCGGCGTCGGCGGCCGTCACCGCCACCGAGATCCCCGCCTCGCGTACGGCCGGGACGGCCTGGATGTGGTCCCAGTGCCCGTGGGTCTCCACCACGCTCGCGACCCCGAGCGACCGGGCCGTCTCGAGCAGCAGCTCGTGCTCGTTGGCGGCGTCGACCAGGACGGCCTCGCCGCTGCGCCGGCACCGGATGATGTAGACGTTGTTGTCCATCGGGCCCACCACCATGCGGTGGACCTCGCAGGCGGCGTCCTCCCAGATTCGGACCACTCCGGTCATCCCCACAGGCTCCCACACCCGGCCGGGCCGGTGGGAAGCGCGTTGGTCATCGCCGCCACCGGTCTGGTAGACACCGGGTCGGGGATCGGCGCCTGCCGGTCCGGCCGTTCGCGGGCTCGACGTGGCCTGGGCAGATCGAAGAGGAGATTCGAGATGAACTTCGCCTTCAGCGAGGAGCAGGACGAACTCCGGCGGGCCGTCCGCCGTTTCCTGCAGGAAAAGTCCCCCGAGTCCGAGGTCCGTCGGCTCATGGAGACGGTCGAGGGCTACGACCCGGCCGTCTGGTCCCAGATGGCCGACCAGCTCGGGTTGCAGTCGCTCATCATTCCCGAGGAGCACGGAGGCGCCGGGTTCGGTTACGTGGAGCTGATCGTGGTGCTCGAGGAGATGGGAGCCGCCCTCTTGTGCGCGCCGTACTTCTCGTCGGTGGCCCTGGCGGCCAACGCGCTCCTCAACTCCGGCGACGACTCGGCCAAGAAGGCTCTGCTGCCCGGTATCGCCTCGGGTGAGACGATCGCCACCCTGGCCCTCACCGAGGACAACGGACGCTGGGACTTCGACGGGGTGGCACTCAAGGCCGAGAAGTCGACGGGGCACCAGGGGGCCTCGGGGCAGGGGTCGTCGGGGCCATCGTCGGAAGAGTGGGTGCTCGACGGGCACAAGATGTTCGTCCTGGACGGCCACACGGCCGATCTGATCCTGGTGGTGGGGCGCACGTCCAAGGGGCTGAGCCTGTTCGCCGTGCGGTCCGAGGCCGACGGCCTGGTCCGGACGCCGCTGGCCACGATGGACCAGACCAGGAAGCAGGCCCGGCTGGAGTTCAACCACACGCCGGCGTGGATGGTCGGCAAGGAGGGTGACGCCGAGCCCGGCCTCCGCCGCACCCTCGATCTCGCCGCCGTCGCCCTCGCCGCAGAGCAGGTGGGTGGGGCCCAGCACTGCCTGGACAGCTCGGTCGAGTACGCCAAGACCCGGATCCAGTTCGGTCGTCCTATCGGCAGCTTCCAGGCCATCAAGCACAAGTGCGCCGACATGCTCTTGGAGGTCGAATCGGCGAAGTCGGCGGCCTACTACGCCGGGTGGGCGGCGGCCGAGGACTCGGACGAGCTCC
>JAJYWF010000066.1 GCA_021791635.1 Actinomycetes bacterium | reverse complement strand
AGCCGGGCCGGGGCCAGCCGGGGCACACTGTGCCGACGCCCCCGTCATCGACCTTTGATCCCGCGGACGAGATCGGGCCGGAAAGGTCCGAAGTACGGTCGAGGACAGCCCCCGGCTTGGAGAACGGAGGGTCGGAGGGGCGGTGACGCTGTTCAAAGAGCGGGGTGTGGTGTTGCGTAGCTACCGCCTGGGTGAGGCCGATCGGATCGTGGTGTTCCTGACCGAGTCTCACGGGAAGGTGCGGGCAGTGGCGAAGGGGGTGAGGAGAACCACCAGCAAGTTCGGTGCCCGCCTGGAACCCATGAGCCACGTCCTCATGCTGCTCTGGGCAGGACGTGGTGATCTCGACATCGTGAAGCAGGTGGAGATCGTCGACCACTTCCCAGTGCTACGCGGCGACCTGGGACGCCTGACTCGTGGCCTCTCCCTGATCGAAGTTGCCGAGCAGATGGCTCAGGAGCGGCATTCCGACCCTCGCCTCTACTCGATGCTGGTCGGCGCCCTTCGAGTCCTCGACGACACGACCCGAGATCCGGCCATGGTGGCACCGTCATTCTTCCTGAAGGCGCTGGTCCTCGACGGGGCCGAACCGGTGTTGGACGGTTGCGCGTCGTGTGGCCTCTCGGGGGATCACGTGAAGCTTGTTGCGTTCTCCCTGCCCGATGGAGGGGCGTTGTGCTCGAACTGCCGCCGAGGCCGGCCGCTGAGCGCACCCGCGCTCGAACTGATGAGGCGAATTCTCGGAGGGACACTGGGGAACGTACTCTCGGGGCCAGCTCCCGTGGGTACCGAAGAGGTGACGCTCCTCACCACCGAGGCAGTGGAGTCCCACTTGGAAAGGCGTCTCCGATCGGTTCGCTCTGCCACCGGGATCTGACGGACATGAATTATCCCGGGTGGAACGCGAACGAGATGCCAGCGGGGGAGGGGTGAAATCCCACTCCAATTCGGGCCGTGCCTTCGGTGTCTACGTGCACGTGCCCTTCTGCCGGAGCCGTTGCGACTACTGCGCATTCGCCACCTACACGGATCGAGACCACCTCATGGCCCGATATGTTGACGCGTGCAAGCTCGAGATACGTCGTGCTCTCCTCGACGGACAGATGGAAAGGGCATCCAGTGTGTTCTTCGGGGGTGGTACCCCCTCGCGCCTGCCCGCAGAGCAGCTTGTCGAGATCCTCGGTGAGATCCCTCGGCACGCCGATGCCGAAGTAACGGTGGAGTGCAATCCCGAGGATGTCAATCTGCGCAGGCTTGAGATATACCGAACGGCCGGAGTGAACCGGATCTCGCTCGGGGTGCAATCAACGATGCACCACGTCCTTCGTTCATTAGGCAGGAACCACCGACCCGGAGACGTTGACCGGGCCGTAGGTGCGGCGACCGAAGCCGGTTTTACGACCTTCAATTGCGACCTCATCTTCGGTTCCGTGGGTGAGAGCGACAAGGACTGGATCAGATCACTCCGTGACCTGCTCGAGCTCTCGGTCGCGCCACCGCATCTGAGCGCCTACGCCCTCACCGTCGAGCCCGGGACGCCCCTTGCTGGTGACCCGCGACGCCATCCCGACGACGACGTGCAGGCACGCCGCTATGAATTGGCCGATCGTGTGCTCACCGACGCCGGGTACGGCTGGGAAGAGGTATCGAACTGGTCGCTCCCCGGGCACGGCTGCCGGCACAATCAGCTCTACTGGCAGCAGGGCGACTATCGCGGGATCGGATCAGCGGCACACTCCCACGAGCAGGGGACTCGGTGGTGGAACATTCGAAACCCGGATCGCTACGTTCGAGCAGTGGAGCGTGGGTCGTCGACGGTCGCCGGCCAAGAAGTGCTGTCACCGGCGCAAAGGGAGTTCGAGCGGCTGGCCCTCTCCCTGCGCACCCCGACCGGGGTACCTGCCGGGTCGCTGCCCGACCTCCCCGAGCTTGCTCCGCTGGTGTCCAGGACGGGGGGCAGGGCGGTGCTCACGGTTCGTGGACGCCTCCTGGCCAACGCCGTCACGAGGCATCTTCGAGTGGAGGTGGGTGCAGCCGGTAGCCTTCGGGAATGACCGAGACGGTGGACCGAGACCGTGACGCGGCGGCGAACGTCGACGGGGACCTCATGGAACGCGTGGTGAGCCTGTGCAAGCGTCGGGGCTTCGTCTTCCAGTCGGCCGAGATCTACGGCGGGTTCCGCTCCACTTACGACTACGGACCGCTTGGCGTCAATTTGCTACGGAACGTCAAGAACGCGTGGTGGCGGTCGATGGTCCAGCTCCGAGACGATGTCGTCGGGCTCGACGCGGCGATACTGTCGCCGCCGGCGGTGTGGCAGGCGTCCGGCCATTTAGCAAATTTCACCGACCCGTTGGTGGACTGCCGGAATTGCCGAAGCAGATGGCGTGCCGACAAGATCGACGGGACGTGCCCCAACTGTGGCTCGACGGACTTCACCGAGGCTCGTGCGTTCAATTTGATGTTCAAGACCCATGCGGGTCCACTCGAGGACGAAGGAGCCGTCGCCTATCTCCGACCGGAGACGGCCCAGGGGATGTTCATCAACTTCCTCAACGTGCTCCAGACCACCCGGAAGCGCCCTCCCTTCGGCATAGCCCAAGTGGGGAAGTCGTTCCGTAACGAGATCACGCCCCAGAACTTCGTGTTCCGGACCCGGGAATTCGAACAGATGGAGATGGAGTACTTCGTTCCACCGGGAGAGGGTCCGAAGTGGCACGAGTACTGGATCGGCGAGCGGATGAAGTGGTATCTCGACCTCGGAATTCCCGAAGCACAGCTCCGCCTGCGGCATCACGCTGCCGACGAGCTGTCCCACTACTCCGCCGGGACCGCGGACGTGGAGTTCCTCTTTCCTTGGGGGTGGGATGAATTGGAGGGAATTGCCAACCGGACTGACTTCGATCTCAAAGCGCACGGAGCGGCTTCCGGTGTCCGCTTGGACTACTTCGACCCGGCGACGAACGAGCGCTATGTGCCCCACGTGATCGAACCTGCGGCTGGGGCCACGCGCACCATGATGGCGTTCCTCCTATCGGCCTACGACGAGGATGAAGTGGGAGGCGAGCCGCGAACCGTGCTTCGGCTCCATCCGCGACTGGCGCCCTACCAGGTCGCCGTTCTTCCTCTGTCCAAGAAGGATACGCTCGAGCCGCTGGCCCGAGAAGTGCTCCACATGATCCAGCCACATTTCATGTGCGAGTACGACGTGACCCAGGGTATCGGCAGGCGCTACCGGCGGCAGGACGAGATAGGGACCCCTTGGTGCGTGACCGTCGACTTCGACTCCCTCGTAGACGGTGCTGTTACCGTCCGGGACCGGGACTCCACCGAACAGGTGCGGGTTCCAATCGGCGAACTGGTCGACGAGCTTCGTACGAGGTTCGAAGCCGGGCACTCGCGTTCCGAAAAGAGCTCCGATCAGCTCTAGCATGGTCCCACGGGGAACGACGTAGGTGGGTGTGCCATGGGGGACGACGAAGTGATCTCAGTGGTCATCGTCGATGATCATGCGCTGCTTCGCGAGGGAACCCGGCAAATTCTCGAGCGGGCAGGCGGCTTCGAGATCGTCGGCGAAGCCGACGATGGAGACAAGGTCGAAGAGCTGGTGGCCGAGACCGCTCCAGACGTGTTGCTGCTCGATGTTCGCTTGCCCGGCGCCAACGGTGTCGAGGTTGCCAGGAGGGTTGCGCAGGCGTCTCCAGGTACCAAGGTCCTCATGCTCAGTGCCTTCGACGAGGTGGACTACGTTCAGGCGTGCTTGGCCGTAGGGGTGGCCGGCTACCTCTTGAAGACCACTCCATCCGACGAGCTGGTGGGCGCGATCCGAGCCGCCTATGCAGGCGTCGTAGTCCTCGGGCCGGGGTTATCGTCGAACTTGGTGAGGCAGCCCGTTGGGACTCGTGGGGGGTCGGGAGTGGAAGCTCTCACTTCCAGGGAGAGGGAGGTGGTGCGGCTGGTTGCACTGGGTCTCTCGAACAAGGCGATCGCCCTCGAACTGGGGATCAGCCCGCGTACGGTCGAAGGGCACCTGAACCACGTCTTCGACAAGGTGGGTGCGTCTTCACGCTCGGCGCTGGTGCGCTTGGCCATGGTGAATGGGCTGATCGAGAGCTGATTGAGATGCCCTGGTCCGGTCGCGATCTTCCAGAAGAGCACCGGGGCGCGAGCGTGGCGTCGAACGGAGAGCCGTACGGCCTGCTCAGAGATGCGCGCTTGTGGATGACTGCCGGCCTGGTGGCAGTGTTCGCCCTGGCGTGGCAGCTCGGGTTCGTGGTCTTCGGTCACCCGGTATCGGTGGAGACTGCGAACTTCTTGCCTCTGGGCATCTTTCTCGTGCCGGTCCTCTATGCCGCGATCACCTTCGGATTGCGAGGGGGGATGCTGGTGGCCGCCGTGTCGGTGGTGGCCACGGTCCCGTGGATAGCGCAATCACTTGAGCAGCAGGACCCCATCGGAGCTTGGTTCGACTTCGTCCAGGTGGTCGTTCTCGTTGTGGTGGCTTACTTCGTCGGTCGTGGCGTACGCGACGAGCGATTGGCCAGGCTTGCGGCGGAGCGGTCTCGGCGCGACCATCTGCTGGCAGAGATCCGGTACCGGGACCTGTTCGAGACGAACAGCCAACCAATCCTCCTGTGCGATCCCGCTGGCTCGGTAGTCGAGGCGAACGTCGCAGCCCTCGACGCCTTCGACGACGGGGGCGCGCCACTACTGGAACGTAACGTTACCGACATCATCGGCAGGGAGTGTTGGGAGGCCGTCAGGCTGGGAACACCCTGGAATGGCACGATTGAGGTACCCGTTGGCAATCGTTCTCACGTCATCACTCTTCGTCCCGAAGCCCGCCAGGTCGCAGTCGAAGGTGAGGCGATGGTCCAGATTGTTTTCCAGGATGTGACCGTGGAGGCCCGCCGACGTCTGGAAGTTCAGGCCTATGCGGCCGACGTCGTGAAGGGCCAGGAAGACGAGCGTCGGAGAATCGCCCAGGAGCTGCACGACGGTCCCCTCCAGACCCTTGTCCACGTCTGCCGCCTCGTCGACAGGGTGGCAGGGAATGAGGGTGATCAGGGATCGGCGACTTCGTTGCGTGCTTCCACAGTGGCGCAGTTGCGCGCTGCAGCCGAATCAGCGATGGCCGAGGTGCGCCAGATATCCCGGGGGTTACGGCCTTCGCTGCTCGACGACTTGGGACTGGTGGCGGCACTGGAGCGGCTGTGCGACGAGGTGGAGTCCCGAGCCGGGGTGGCGGCGGTCCTGCGAACTGAGCTCGACGGGACCGCGTTCGAGCTGACCCCGGCCACCGAGCTGACCGTGTACCGGGTGGCCCAGGAGGCGCTTTCGAACGTAGATCGCCATGCAGCGGCCTCGACCGTCGAGATGTACCTCACGATATCCGGCGCCTCGTTGGAGCTCAGGATTGTCGATGACGGCACCGGGTTCGACTCCACTGTTGGAGACGGAGCCCAAGGGGGATGGCGATTGGGACTTCGTGGGATGGCCGAGCGAGCGGCGCTCAGCGGTGGCCGGCTCACGGTTCGCTCCGTTCCGGGCCGGGGCACTTCCGTGATGCTCACCGTGCCTCTGGGGACGGGCCCTTCGGCGCCGCCCCCGATGCTCGAGGGAGGAGCCAAGGTGCATGGCGGTGCGGTCGAGTCCGAGCGATCGGCTCTATGCCGTCCGCCGGTACCTCCACACTGCGATCGGGGCGACAACGACCAAGATGCCGGCCGACCAGCTCAAGGACTGCCATACGTCAGACATTGACCACAGGTTCGAGTGCCCACCGAGCATCAGCTCACGGGAGGCGTCAATTACCTGGCTCACCGGCTGGTGGATGGCAAAGGCCTGCAGCCAACCGGGCATGGAGGTGACGGGAACGAACGCCGACGAAGCGAAAGTCAGAGGGAACAACACCGGGAATGCGGCCAACTGAGCCGTCTCGCTGTTCGAAGCGGACAAGCCGATGATGGCGAAGCCCCAGCTCACTGCGTAGGCGAAGAACAGGATCAAGAGGAGCCCGGCGACGAACGAGAGTGGGGACGTCTGGACGCGGAATCCGACCAGATATCCGACGGCGGTGATCAACAGGACCACCCCCACGTTCCGGACGAGGTCGGCAGTCGTGCGGCCGGCCAAGACCGCCGACCTGGCCATGGGAAGTGCGTGGAAGCGCTCGATCAGTCCCTTATGAAGGTCCTCAGCCAAGCCCACGCTGGTGCTGACGGCCCCGAACATGACGGTCTGCACGAACACGCCCGCCATGAGGTAGTTGACGTAGGTGACACCGGGAACGTGAATCACCCCGCCGAAGACGTATCGGAACAGTAGGACGAACATGATGGGCTGGACGCTGGAGAAGAAGATTGCATCAGGGATTCGCGTGTAACTGATGAGGTTCCGCCACGTCACCGTGCCTGCGTCCGACAGCGCCCAGCGAAGCCGGCTTCCACCGGGGTGCGATTCGCGGCGTCCCGGTGCGAGCAATGCTGGGTCCACTGTGAGTGCCGTCATCGCCGTCCCTCCCGATCATGACTTGGTGTACCACCTTCGTCCGAGCTCGTTGCCCCGGAAGCGACTTCGGCGACTTCCTCGGCCCGGTGCCCGGTCAGCCGGAGAAAGACGTCATCGAGGCTGGGCTCACGAAGCGTGAGGCCCACTACGGTCACGCCGTGCTGGTCGAGCGCTCTCAGGGCTTCAGCAGCGACCCGGGGCGCTTCCTCCACGGTCAGCTCGACGGTCGCATCATCGATCACCGGCGGGCGCGGTGCCAAGGGGCTGAGGATGGCGGCCACCGAACGCGCAGTGGCGCTGTCGGGGACGGTGAGCGAGATGACCGTCGTGCCGAGATCGGCCTTGAGCTCCGCTGGAGTCCCTTCGGCGATCACTCGACCGTGATCGACGACCACGATTCGGTCGGCCAGACGATCGGCCTCTTCGAGGTACTGGGTCGTGAGCAAGACCGTGGTCCCTGCTCGGACCAGCCCCTCGATCACGACCCACAGGTCCTGGCGGCTCTGCGGGTCGAGTCCAGTGGTGGGTTCGTCGAGGAACAGGATCGGAGGGCGCCCCACGAGTGCCGCGGCCAAGTCGAGCCTCCGTCGCATGCCGCCCGAGTAGGTCTTGAGGGTGCGGTTGGCCGCATCGGACAAACCGAACTGCTCGAGGAGGGTGTCGCTTCGCTCCAAGGTGATCTTCTTCGGAAGGTGGGTAAGACGTCCGACCATTCTCAGGTTCTCACGCCCGGTCAGGTTCTCGTCCACCGCGGCGTACTGGCCTGCGAGTCCGATCAGCCTTCGTACGATGTCGGCCTCGCGCACCACATCGTGTCCGAGGACCCGGGCATGCCCAGCGTCGGGAACCAAGACCGTCGACAGGATCCGCACGACCGTCGTCTTGCCGGCACCGTTCGGACCGAGGAGCCCGAGGATGGAGCCGGGCCTCACGTCGATGGAGACACCGTCGAGCGCCCGAACAGTCCGCTTGCCGCTGAACTCCTTGACGAGGTCGCGTGCTTCTACTGCGTTCATTTCAGCCATTCACAAAGAAACTTAGTGGTAAAGTCTCTTATGTGTCAACAAGATGCAGCCGGCGCGAGTTGTCGATCCAGCTCGGGCTGGCGTTGCGGGAGTACTTGAGCGCAGCCGATCTGTACGACGAAGCGGTGGCCCAGGTCATGGGTCTCAGCCGCACCGATGTGAGGTGCATCGACCTGCTGGTCCGGAGGGGGACCATGGCTGCCGGCGAGTTGGGTGAGGCGACCGGTCTCTCCAGTGGGGCCGTGACCTTCCTCGTCGACCGCTTGGAACGGGCTGGGGTGGTAAAGCGCCGTCGAGACCCCGAGGACAGAAGGCGGGTCCTCGTCGAACTGGTGCCGGAGGCGGCCGAGAGGTCTTTCGAAGTCCATGCGCCGATGATCGCCGAGATGCGGGCACTCCTGGGACGCCACACCGTCGAGGAGCTGCGGTCGATCCACGCCTTTCTCCAGGATGCTCGTTCTGTGTACCTGCGCCGAGCACCGCAACCGTCCAATGCCCTCTCGTCGCGCTCGGGACGTGTCACGTGATGGCGGGGTGGTGAACCGAGGCTCGGAGTCCGATCAGAAGTGCTGGTCCGTCAGACCGGTAGTGTTGTGGAGTTCGTTCCTGAATCCCTGGGCGAGGAGGCCCGATGCCCTACGTTTTCGACTTTGACCACTCACACCGCCTGGCTCCAATGGACATGAAGGATCTACTGGGCGGCAAGGGGGCAAATTTGGCGGAGATGACGTCGGTGTTGAAGCTGCCCGTCCCGCCGGGGTTCACTATCACGTCCGATGCCTGCCGGGCCTACATGGAGTCGGGCTGGCCCGATGGGCTTTCCGAGCAGGTGGCCCGGGCTCGGGCCCGCCTCGAGAAGGCGATGTCAAAGGTGATCGGAGACCCTGCCGACCCGCTGTTGGTGTCCGTTCGCTCGGGTGCGAAGTTCTCCATGCCGGGCATGATGGACACCGTCCTCAATCTTGGCTTGAACGATCAATCCGTCGAAGGCCTGGCCCAGCAGACCGGTGACGAACGGTTCGCATACGACTCGTACCGGCGGTTCATCGCCATGTACTCGCGGATCGTGTTGGACCTCCCTGGAGAGGAATTCGACTCCCTGTTCGACGCAGCCAAGGAGCTCGCTGGGACCACTTCGGATGCCAAGGTGCCCACCGAGCTCCTTCGATACCTCGTCGACTCCTACCAGCAGATCGTCGAGCGCAGGACTTCCAATCCGTTTCCGCAGGATCCGGCTGCACAGTTGCGAGGCGCCATCGAGGCGGTGTTCCGGAGCTGGAACGGAGCGCGTGCTGTGGCCTACCGGGAAAAGGAGCGGATCCCCCACTCACTGGGGACGGCGGTCAACGTCCAGGCGATGGTGTTCGGCAACCGTGACGACCGCTCAGGAACCGGTGTCGGGTTCACCCGTGACCCGGCCACCGGTGAGCGCGGTGCCTACGGAGACTTCCTGGTGAACGCCCAGGGGGAAGACGTGGTGGCTGGCATCCGCACCACCGAGCCGCTTGCCGCGCTGCAGACGGCATTCCCCAAGGTGTATCGGGAGCTCATGGACATCTTCGGTCGGCTCGAACGCCACTACCGGGACATGTGTGACACCGAATTCACCATTGAGCAGGGCAAGCTGTGGATGCTCCAGACGAGGGTCGGGAAACGGACCGGCAAGGCGGCAGTGCGGATGGCCGTGGAGATGACCTCAGAGCGGGACATCGCCCTCTCCCGCGAAGAGGCCGTGTGCCGCGTCACCGAAGAGCATCTGAGCTCGGTTCTCCACCCCCAATTCGAAGGAGGGCACCACGAGGTGTTGGCTCGTGGTCTGGCCGCGTCACCCGGGGCGGCGGTTGGCCGTGCCTATTTCACCGCCGACGATGCCGCAGAGGCTGCTTCTCGAGGCGAGCCGGCGGTGCTGGTGAGGGTGGAGACTTCGCCGGAGGACGTGCACGGGATGCTGGCAGCACAGGGGGTCCTGACTGCCCGTGGCGGTCTGGTCAGCCACGCTGCCGTCGTGGCCCGGGGTTGGGGGAAGCCGGCAGTGGTGGGGGCCGAGGCACTGGTGATCGGCCGCCACCAGATGCAGGTGGGTCAGATCGTGGTGAAGGAAGGCGACTGGCTGTCGCTCGACGGCACCGAGGGCACCGTGGTGCTGGGCCAGGTCCCCCTGACTGCGGCTGATCCGCCCGAGGAGCTGAACGCTCTCCTCGAGTGGGCCGACGAGATCCGTGCCGGCCACATGGCGGTCAGAGCGAACGCTGACACCGGCGACGATGCGGCCAACGCACGCCGGCTGGGTGCCGAGGGAGTCGGCCTGTGCCGTACCGAGCACATGTTCCTCGGGGATGACCGTCTCCCGATCGTCCGCAGGATGATCCTGGCCACAGACCCCGACGACGAGCGGGAAGCACTCGAAGCGCTCCGCATCGTCCAGCGTGATGACTTCGAGGCGATCCTCGAAGCCATGGATGGGCTCCCGGTCACGGTACGGCTCTTGGACCCTCCCCTTCACGAGTTCCTCCCGTCGACCCAGGAGTTGGCCATCAAGGCGGCCACCACGGGACTCTCCGAAGAGGAGCAACGCCTCTACCAGGCCGCCCTGGCCTGGAAAGAGGTGAACCCCATGCTTGGGACCCGAGGCGTGCGGCTCGGGGTGGTGAAGCCCGGCCTCTACGCGATGCAGGTCCGGGCCCTGATGGAGGCCGTGAGGCGACGAATGGATCAGGGTGGTCACCCCGTGGTCGAGATCATGATCCCCCTCACGGTGAGCCGACCTGAGCTCGCACTGGCCCGGAGGTGGGTGGAGGAGGTCGTGGAGGGGGAGCTGACCCCGGCCCCACCCAGTGGTCGGGGCGGCAGCAGCAAGGACAGCCGGTCAAAGGCCGGCCGAGGCAGCCGTTCCATGGCACCGGGGGACGTCACGATCGGCACCATGATCGAGACCCCTCGGGCGGCGCTTCTGGCTGCCGAGATCGCACATGAAGCAGATTTCTTCTCGTTCGGGACGAACGATCTGACCCAGATGACGTTCGGGTTCAGTCGCGACGACGTAGAGGGACGCATGATGTCGACCTACCTCGACCAGGGGCTGCTGGAGCACAATCCTTTCGAGATCATCGACGCCGATGGAGTTGGAGAGCTGGTCAGTATCGGCATCCGACGAGGCCGGTCTACGCGCCCGGGTCTCAAGATCGGCGTGTGCGGAGAGCACGGAGGAGATCCCCAGTCGATTTCGACCTTCCACCGCCTCGGTGTGGACTACGTGAGCTGTTCTCCCTATCGGGTGCCCGTTGCCCGGCTGGCCGCGGCCCAGGCCGTGATCCAGTCGGCCGGGGGCCCGACCCCGCCGAAGCCCCGGCCGGGCGTGAGGAAGCCAGCCAAGGCCAAAGCCAAAGGAAAGGGCACCTCCTCGCCGAAGACGCCCAAGGGCTGACACCACACCCTTTGGGGCGGGGCGGCCAGACCGTCGGTGCCGGACGGCCTCGTCGGCACCTTCGGGGCGGTACCCTGCTCGGTCATGGGCATTCCCGACGAGGACGTGGCCCAAGTGAGGGCGGCGACTGACATCGTGGCACTCATCGGCGAGCACGCGGCCCTGCGCCGCCAGGGTAGGCGGTGGGTGGGACTCTGCCCGTTCCATGCAGAGAAGACTCCGTCGTTCAGCGTGAACGCCGAGGAGGGCTTCTACTACTGCTTCGGATGCCAGGCATCGGGGGACGCCATCACCTTCGTCCGGTCGATGGAGCACCTCGACTTCGTCGACGCAGTGAGGTACTTGGCTGACCGCTCGGGTATCGCGGTCCGAGAGGATGCCGGCGGGGGTGTGGCCCAGCGGCAACGAACCGTCCTGTTCGAAGCGATGGAACGTGCTGTCTGCTGGTACCACGAACGCCTTCTGTCAGCTCCAGATGCCGGGCCGGCACGGAACTATCTCCGCTCACGCGGCTATGGCAGTGAGCTCGTCCGGAAGTTCCGACTGGGCTGGGCGCCCGATGATTGGGATGCCCTCTGTCGAGCTTTGGGGCTGCCCGAGCGGGTCCTGGTCGATACCGGCCTCGGATTTCGAAATCGTCGTGGGAACGCTCAGGATGCGTTCCGAGCGCGCATCATCTTCCCAATTTGCGATCCCTCCGGACGTCCGATTGCCCTTGGAGGCCGCATCCTCCCAGCCGGCGACGGCTATGGCGGGCCCGACACAGGGAATGGCGTCATTGGCCAGCGCCGGCCTGAGCCGAAGTACAAGAACTCACCCGAAACGCCCATCTACAGCAAGAGGCGGACGCTGTACGCGCTGAACTGGGCCAAGAACGACATCGTCGGGTCAGGCGAGGTCGTGGTGTGCGAGGGATATACGGACGTGATCGGGTTCTTCGCCGCCGATGTCCCGCGCGCCGTCGCTACGTGTGGGACGGCATTGGCCGAAGAGCATTTGAAGCTGCTCAGGAATTTCGGGCGGAGGATCGTCCTGGCATACGACGCCGACAATGCCGGGCAGTCCGCTGTGTCACGAGTGTATGAGTGGGAGAGCCGCCACGAGGTGGAGATAGCGGTGGCGCAATTCCCCCCCGGGACCGACCCCGCCGACCTGGCCAGGACTGATCCCGAGAGGCTCCGCGACGCCATCACCCGAGCTCGTCCGCTGCTCCAGTTCCGGGTCGACAGGGTGTTTACGGGAGCCGACTTGACCACTGTCGAGGGGCGGGCTCGTGCCGCAGAGGCAGCCCTACGGGCGGTAGCGGAGCACCCCGATGCGCTGGTGCGAGATCAGTACGTCATGCAGATCGCTGATCGGTGCCGGCTGGACGCCCAAAGCGTTCGTCTGCGTCTGGAAGAGAGCAGAGAACGTGAACGGAGCGAACGGAGAGCCCAGGGGGGCGGTCGGAGCGAGGCTCGCCGGCACGATGATCACCGAGAACATCCAGTGGACCGCGCCTCAGCGGTACTTGATGGGTCCACGGACGACCGCGCAGCTTTCGAACGCAAGGGTGGCCCTGGTTCGTCCCCGGCCGGTTCTCGGCCCACACCGTCCAGCCGCCCCGGCCTCGAAGGACTCCGCCTGGCCGTCCACAGGCCCGAAGATGTGGTCGGACGCCTCCACGAAGTGCTCTTCACCGACGACCTCCAGCGGCGGGCTTTTGCTGCTCTCAGCATGGCCGACAGCGTCCACGAAGCAGTCGAGCAGTCACCCCTGGAAGTGGCCGACCTGTTGCGGCGGGTCACGGTGGAGGAACCGGTGGACGTGGGGGATCCCCTGGTCGACCCCGTTGACGCCGTCGTCTTCCAACTCTTGCGAGGAGCGGTCAGGCGTAGCCTCTCGCAGATGTCGGCCGCAGTCCGCACGCAAGCCGGGGACCTGGGATCGGTGGCCAGCGAGACGGCATTGGTCCGCCACTGGATGGAAGAGCTTGACGTTCCCGAAGCCTGTCACCCGGCGGCCCAGCGGTTGCTAGCGTGGCTGGTGGAACGGGAGGGTTGATGGCTCGCTGGACGGCCCATGACGGATATACGTGACGTGACCGGACTCGATGGTGCCACCGCTGTGCCCGGGGACCCGACGGCGAGTGGCGCGCTCGAAGCGTCCTCGCGGGGGAGGTCGAACCACCTGGATAAGGGATCGGGAGCACGGACGGCACCCGTGGACGCAGTCCGTTCAGGTTCCCGATCTGACAGGGGAGACCGCTCCAACGCGCTCTCTGGGTCCGGTGGCCGGGGAGGCGGCTGCGCCGAAGATCCCGCCCACACGCAGTTAGAGGAGATCGGTA
>JAJYWF010000065.1 GCA_021791635.1 Actinomycetes bacterium | reverse complement strand
GCGCTCACCCCTTGAATTCGCCAGAATTTTACAGGGTTTCTGAAGGGTCACGAAGCGGTGACCAGGGCCTTTTGCCCGAACATGGCCCGTATCAGTGTTGTTGTACCCCCCCTATCAGTGTTGGGGTACCCGGGTGGGCGAGGGGGGACTTGAACCCCCACATCCTTTCGGACACAGGAACCTGAATCCTGCGCGTCTGCCAATTCCGCCACTCGCCCGGGTGACCGGGCCAGGATAGTCGACCCCGCTGACCCCCGAATCCGCCCGTCACCAGGGGATCCGGCCCGGTGCGCCTCCCGGGGTGGGTCGGGACCGGTAGGATCGTGCGGACCATGGGACTCCAGCAGTTCGAGGAGCGTCTCGAGCGCCTGGTGGAGGGAACGTTGGCCAAGCCCTTCCGCAACAACCTGCAGCCGGTGGAGATCGGCCGCAAACTGACCCGCGAGATGGACCTGCACCGCCGGGTGGGGGTCCATGGCCTCATCGCGCCCAATGTCTTCACCGTGACCCTGGCCTCGGCCGACGTGGACCGGTTCAGCAACTTCATCGATGCCCTCTCCCGCGAGCTGGCCGACGCCGCCCGGGAGCACGCCCGCCTCGAGGACTACGCCTTCGTCGGGCCGGTGGACGTGCAGATCTACGAGGGGACTCGCCTGCGGGCGGGGAGGTTCGCCATCACCGCCGAGGTGGTCGAGGGCGAGGACCACGTGGACTTCGCCGAGCTGGTGCGGCCCGACGGCATCCGGGTGACGATCGGCTCGGAGCCGGTGGTCATCGGTCGGCTCCCCGAGTGCACAGTCGTCCTGGGCGATCCCAACGTCAGCCGGCGGCACGCCGAGGTCCGCCACACCCCCGACGGCGTGGTCGTCACCGACCTCGGTTCGACCAACGGCACCAGGGTGAACGGGGTCGCGGTGCGGGAGCAGTACCTGGCCAGCGGTGACGAGATCACCGTGGGATCGACCACCCTGGTCTTCGAGCAGACGTGAACGGGGGAGGTGGGTCGGCGCTCCTGGGCGCCACCACGAACTACACCGCGATTCTCCGGCCCCTCCAGTGGCTCGTCGTGGCCCTCATCTTCCTGTTCTTCCTCAGGGTGGCCCGGGCGGTGTGGGTGGAGGTGCGCCCGGCCGGCCCCCGCCAGACCCGTCGGGAGCGCCGGCGGGCCCAACGTGAGCAGGAGCGGGCGCTGGCCGGCCCCCGCCCCCGCCGGCGCAAGCAGCTCTACCTCGAGATCCTCGAGCCGCCCGACCAGGCCGGGAGGACCTTCGAGCTGGACGACGAGCTCACCATCGGGCGGTCGCCCGGCTGCGGAGTTCCCACCACCTACGACGTCTACAGCTCCACCCTCCACGCCCGCCTCTACCGCCGTAGCGGCCAGCTCTGGGTGGAGGACCTCGGTTCGACCAACGGCACCTTCGTGAACTCCGAGCGGATCATCCAGCCGACCAAGCTGGTGAAGAGCGATCTCCTCCAGGTGGGGGCGACGGTCTTCGAGGTGACCAGGTGACCAGGTGACGGCGTGACCACGCTGCGGTCGGGATCGGCCACCGACGTGGGCCGGGTCCGGGGGTCGAACCAGGACCAGCTCCTCGAGGAGCCCCGGCTGTATGCCGTGGCCGACGGCATGGGAGGCCACGCCGGGGGCGAGGTGGCGGCCCGCCTGGCGGTGGACGCGCTGCGGTCCACGTTCACCCTCCAGCCCACGCTCGAAGGGCTGCGTCAGGCCGTGGCCGGGGCCAACATGGCGGTGTGGCGGCAGAGCCAGATCCAGACCGACCTGCGGGGGATGGGCACGACCCTCACCGCGGCGGCCCTGCTGGCCGAGTCCGGTGATGCCGCCGGCCCCGGGACCCGGGACGTGGTCGCCGTGGCCAACGTGGGCGATTCGCGCACCTACCTGTACTCCTCGGGGCAGCTGACCCAGGTCACGACCGACCACAGCCTGGCCGAGGAGAAGGTCCGCCTGGGTGAGCTGACCGAGGCCGAAGCGTCGGTGCACCCCCATCGCCACATCCTCACCCGGGCCCTGGGGATCTCCCCGGAGGTGGAGGTGGACCTCTGGGAGCTTCACCTCCAGCCGGGTGACCGGCTCCTGCTGTGCAGCGACGGGCTGACCAACGAGGTCGGTACCGACGACATCGCCGCCGTGCTGGGATCCGGGGGCGACCCGGGCTCGGCCGCCGCCGAGCTGGTGCGATTGGCCAACGAGCACGGGGGCAACGACAACATCACCGTGGTCGTAGTCGACGTCCTCTCCGAAGACGGCGGGTCGGTGTCCGCCTTCCCAGGAATGGCCGCCCCCGAGGAAGTTGCCGCCGGCGCGGCGGCCCCCGTCCTCGCACCCCAGGCTCCTGTCCCCCCGCCTCCCGTGCCGGCGCCACCGGCGCCACCGCCTCCACCATCGCCTCCACCGCCTGCGCACCGCGCCACCCGCAAGGAGCGCCGTGCCGCCCGCCGCCGGGCCGGGCTCACCCGTCGCCTGACGCCCCGGGTGGGGCTGTTCGTCCTACTGGTCCTCGTCATCGTGGGCGCCGCCTACGGCCTGGTGCGGTGGTACGCCACCGACAGCTGGTACGTCACCCTCGACGGGCAGCACCTGGTGGTCTACCAGGGCCGGCCCGGCGGGTTCTTGTGGTTCCGGCCCAAGCTCGTGGACCGGACGTCGGTCACCGTCGCCGGCGTGCTCCCCGAGCGGGTGCCGACACTTCGTGACGACGTGGTGGAGCCGTCGCTGGCCGCCGCCCGCCGGTACGTGGCCAACCTGCACCTGGAGTACCTGACACAGAGCCTGACCCCTCTGGGCGAGAGCACCACGACCACCACCACGACCACCACCACGACCACCACCACGACCACTCCGGGGGCCGGATGACCCACTCGAACGCGCTCCCCATTGGCACGCTGCACGCGCGGCCGCGGTTTAGGCTCTGACCGGCATGGAACCCGTCGAGACCCCGCGCGTGTTCTCAGGTCGTTACGAGCTGACCCACCTCATTGCCCGGGGCGGGATGGCCCAGGTGTTCCGGGCCCGCGACCGTCTCCTCGATCGGCCGGTGGCCATCAAGGTCCTGTTCCCCGAGCTCTCCGTGGACCGGGCTTTCGTCGAGCGCTTCCGGCGGGAGGCCCAGGCGGCGGCGAACCTCTCGCATCCCAACATCGTGCCGGTGTTCGACTGGGGCGAGGACGGCGGGACGTACTTCATCGTCATGGAGTTCATCGACGGCCAGCCCCTGTCGGCCCTGATGCGGGCGTCGGGCCCGCTTCCGCCCCGCCGCGCGGCCGAGGTAGGGATCCACGTGGCCGCGGCCCTGGCCTACGCCCACCGCCACGGGGTGGTCCACCGGGACGTGAAGCCGGGGAACGTGCTGCTCACCTCCGACGACCAGGTGAAGGTCACCGACTTCGGCATCGCCCGGGCCCTGAACACCGAGGAGAGCCTCACCCAGACCGGGGCGGTCATGGGAACGGCCACGTACTTCTCGCCGGAGCAGGCCGAGGGTGTGGGGGTGGACGCCCGGAGCGACATCTACTCCCTCGGGGTCGTGCTCTACGAGATGTTGGCCGGGCGGCCGCCGTTCCTGGGCGACACGCCGGTGGCCGTGGCGTCCAAGCACGTGAGAGACCAGGCACCCGAGCTCCGCGACCTGGCGCCAGCCGTTCCTCCGGACCTGGAGGCGGTGATCGCCAAAGCCATGGCCAAGTCGGCCGACCAGCGTTACCAGAGCGCCGAGGAGCTCCAGGCCGACCTCCGACGCTTCGTCGAGGGCCAGCCGGTCACCGCCGGGGACCCCGGGGCGACCCGGGTCCAGCAGGCGGTGGCGGCCACCGCCGCGATGGCCGCCGTCGACCTCACCCAGGCCGTGCCGGCGACTGGGGCCGGCGACCGGGGGGACGGGGTCGAGCGGGCGGTCACAGAGCGACGCCGGCGCACCCGCCGGCTGGTGGCGGTGTTGGTCGGGCTGCTGGTGGTGTTGGCGGTGGTCGTCGTGCTGCTGCTCGACGCCCTGGGGTACATCGGGGGCAGCGGGAGCTTCGCCATGCCCGACGTGGTCGGCAAGCCCCTGGCGACGGCGACCGGGACGCTGGAGGCCAAGGGCCTGGTCATCGGTGCCACCGACCACCGGACGGCTGGGACAGCAGCCGGGACGGTCCTGGCCACCGACCCACCTTCGGGCCGCTCGGTCCACAAGGGCCAGCGGGTGACACTGACGGTGAGCTCGGGTCCGACGCCGGTGAAGTCGGTCCTGGTCCCCAAGGTGACCACACTCCCGACCACCCAGGCCGAAGCCGTGCTCCAGAACTTGGGCCTGTCGTACCGGGTCAACCTGGTGTCCAATCCCGCCCCGGCCACAACGGTGGTGGCGCAGACACCCCCGGCGGGCCGGACGGTGAAGAGCGGGTCCCAGGTGGTCCTGAGCGTGTCGAAGAGCACGACAACGGTGGCGGTCCCCGACGTGACCGGCCGCACAGCGATCCAGGCGGCGAGCACACTGGGGGCCAAGGGCCTGCAGGCCGGGACCTCCACCTCCCAGTGCTCGAACACGCTGGGCAAGGGCCTGGTGGTGTCCACCTCCCCGGCCGCCGGCACCCAGGTGGCGAAGTCCACCACGGTGAACCTCGTCGTCTCGTCGGGCCCGTGCCAGGCGGTGGTCCCGAACGTCGTGGGCAGTACCCCCACAGCGGCCAAGACAACACTGCAGTCCAAGGGCTTCACCGACGTGACCGTGACCTCCACTCCGACATGTGCTCCGGCGACAAACGGCAAGGTGGTGAAGCAGACCCCGTCGGCCGGCACCTCGGCCTCGACCTCCAGCTCGGTGGTCATCACCTCCTGCACCGCCACCGCGCCACCGAGCAACAAGAAGAAGCCGGTCCCCACAGTGACGGGGCGCACAGTGACAACAGCCAAGAAGCTCCTGGCCAAGACAGGGTTCACATCGGTCACATCGTCGAAGGCGACCCTGACATGCCCGCAGCCGACACACACAAAGGTCGTCGCTCAGACACCCAAGGGCGGACCACCCCCGGTCACACCGTCGGCGACGCCCGTGACCCTCACCGTGTGCAAGTAGCCGGGAGCCCGGACAGGAAATTCGCCAGCAGCCCGGGACCCGAGGGGGTGAGGATCGACTCAGGGTGGAACTGGACCCCTTCGAGGGCCAGGGTGCGGTGCCGCAGTCCCATCACCACCCCGTCCTCAGCGGTGGCGGTCACCTCGAAGACGTCGGGCACCGAATCTGGTGTGACGACCAGCGAGTGGTACCGGGTGGCCACCAGGGGGTCGGGCAGACCCCGGTAGAGGCCGGTCCCGCAGTGGCGGACCTCCGACGTCTTGCCGTGCATGAGCCGGGGGGCGGCCACCACCGCGCCGCCGAAGGCCTGGCCGATGCACTGGTGGCCGAGGCACACCCCCAGGATGGGGATCCGGCCGGCCAGCTCGAGCACCACGGCCATGCTGATGCCGGCGCCCTCGGGTCGACCCGGCCCCGGGGAGATGATCACGGCGTCGGGGCGCTCCCGGGCGATCCCGGCCACGTCGATGGCGTCGTTGCGGTGGACCACCGGCTCGGCGCCCAGCTCACCCAGCTCCTGGACCAGGTTGTAGACGAACGAGTCGTAGTTGTCCACCAGCAGCACCCGGGGCCCCATCCGGCCGAGCGTACCGCCGGTGGCTATCCTCGTGACCCATGGCAGCAAAGACCCACACAGGACCGGGGAGGGCCCAGCGCAAGGGCCGGTCGGCCGGAGGTCGGACCACGGCCAAGGGCTCTCCCGCCGGAGGGCAGTCCCGGGTCGGGCGGTACACGCCCCCCGAGGAGGGCGGGCGCTACACCCCGCCGATCCCCAAGGACGTGCGCCACAGCCCCCGCTGGTACGGGGTGACGGTGCTCGTCCTCATGGTCCTGGGCGTCCTCATGATCCTGCTGAACTACCTGGGGGTCCTGCCCGGCTCGGTGACCGTGTGGTACCTCATCGGGGGGCTGGGCGTGATCTTCGTCGGCTTCCTCATGGCCACCCGCTACCGGTAGCACACGGCGCCGTGTGCCACTTCGCCCAACAGGAGCGCCGGAGCCTGTGCGACCTGTTCTCGCGGGTGGGGCCCGACGCCCCGACCCTGTGCGAGGGGTGGTCGGCAGCCGACCTGGCCGCCCACCTGGTGGTACGCGAACGACGGCCCGACGCCGCGCCGGGCATCGTCGTGCCGGCCCTGGCCGGATACACCGAGCGGGTGCAGCGCCGGGTCCGTGACTCCATGACCTGGGAGGCGCTCGTCGACACCGTGCGACGGGGACCGCCGTTCCCCCTCCGCCTGCACCTGATCGACGAGCCGATGAACACCGCCGAGTACTTCGTCCACCACGAGGACGTCCGCCGGGCCGGGGACGGGGCCGAGCCCCGCGTCCTGGATCCGGGCCTCGAGCGCCTGCTGTGGTCCCGGGTCCGGCTGATGGCCCTGGTGGCCCGGCGGGCGGCACCGTGCGGGCTCCGCCTGGTGGCTCCGGGCAGCGGTTCGGTCACGGTGCGCGACGCCAGCCCCGCGGTGACCATGACCGGACGACCGGGCGAGCTCCTGCTGTTCCTGTTCGGCCGCACGTCGGTGGCCGACGTGGAGCTGTCGGGTGACGACGGCGCCGTCGAGCAGGTCCGCCGAGCCAAGTTCGGGTTCTGACCGCCTGACCCTCAACCCTCCGGGGTGCGCTCGGCCAGGAGCGCCTTCACTCGCAGGTTCACCCGGTGCTCGATGATGAAGGCCAGGAACGGGAGGAACCCGGCCCCGATCATGGCCGCCATCTGCAGCAGAGTGAACCGGGCCCGCCGGGCCAGGTCCACGGCGGCGACCAGGTAGACGATGTAGAAGAACCCGTGGATGGGACCCACGATGGCGTCCACCGAGGGGATCCCGGCCCCGTACTGGAGGGGGATGCCCACGAACACCAAGATGAACAGCCCGGTCCCGACGGTGAAGGCCATGATCCGGTAGCGAAGGAGCGCCCCCTCGGTGCCCTTCACCGGGCGGCCCGGCTCCGCCAGGTCTGGGGACCTCGGGCGGCCAGCTCGGCCAGGCGGTCGTTGTAGGCGGCCAGGGCCTCGTCCTCCTCCTCCCGCCGGCGGGGCGGGAGCGACTCCTGCGCTGCTCGGGCACCGGGACCACCTTCGGCGGCCATGCGTTGCTGGGCCCGCCGGCCCACGGTGTCGGGATCGGTATGGACGAGCATCCACCAGGCCCACACCCCGACCACGGCGAAGACCGGCCACTCGACCGAGTACAGGTAGCTGAGGTCGTTCCCGCCCAAGGCCCTGGTCACCTGCCACCAGCCGGCCACGAGGCACCCCGGGAACCACAGGACCACGGCCAGGTGGAGGGTCAGGGCCCGCTTGGACAGCCAGCGCCGGCGCACGTGCCCGATCCTACCGACCCCGCGGGGGGCGTCGGGAGGCGGCCGCCAGCCGCCGGAGGGGGTTGGCGCGGTCCGGGGCGGTCAGCCCCGACGGCCTCCTCAGCCCAGGCGCTCGATCACCGTGGCGTTGGCCATCCCGCCGCCCTCGCACATGGTGAGCAGTCCGTAGCGGCCACCGCTGCGCTCCAGCTCGTTCAACAGCGTGGTCATCAGCTTGGCCCCCGACGCCCCGAGAGGGTGTCCGAGGGCGATGGCGCCGCCGTTCACGTTCACCCGGTCCATGTCGGGGTGGTGCTCCTTCTCCCAGGCCAGCACCACCGAGGCGAAGGCCTCGTTGATCTCGACCAGGTCGATGTCGTTGATGCCGAGCTTCGCCCGCTCCAACACCATGGCCGTGGCCGGGATCGGACCGGTCAGCATGGTCACCGGGTCCACACCGGCCACGGAGAAGGCGTGGAAGCGGGCTCGGGGGGTGAGACCCAGGGACCGGGCCTTCTCCTCGCTCATGATGAGGACGGCCGCCGCACCGTCGGTGATCTGCGAGGAGTTCCCGGCCGTGACCTTGCCGCCGTCGGGCTTGAACGCCGGCTTCAGGCCGGCCAGGGTCTCGAGCGACGAGTCGGGCCGGACCCCCTCGTCGGCGGCCACCATCTCCTCGGTGTCGTTGCCGGCGTCGTCACGCACCGGCACGGCGACGATCTCGTTGTCGAAGCGCCCCTCGGCCGTAGCTCGGGCGGCGTTCTGGTGGCTGCGGACCGAGAAGCGGTCCAGGTCCTCGCGCGACAGGTTCCACTGGTCGGCGATCATCTCGGCCGAGATCCCCTGGTTCACGAGCCCGCCCCGCTCGGCGTACCGGGCCATCATGCGGGGGCCGAACGGGTAGCCCAGGTCCTTCACCACCGAGGACCCCATCGGGGTCCGGGTCATGCTCTCGACCCCGGCGGCGACCACCACGTCGTAGGCCCCGGCAGCGACACCCTGGGCGGCGAAGTGGATGGCCTGCTGGGACGACCCGCACTGGCGGTCGATCGAGGTGGCCGGTACCGACTCGGGCCAGCCGGCGGCCAGCACGGCGTTACGCCCTACGTTCAGCGACTGCTCGGCCACCTGCATGACGCAGCCGGTGATGACGTCCTCGACGATGGCCGGGTCCAGGTCGTTGCGCTCCTGGAGGGCCTTCAGGGGCTCGGAGAGCAGGTCGACGGCGTGCCAGTTCCGCAGCTTGCCGTTGCGCTTGCCCCCGGCGGTCCGTACGGCGTCGACGATGACGGCGGTGGTCATGGTGGCTCTCCTCTCATTCCGGCGGTCTGGGCCTGCCGGTCGCGTGGCGCCAGTGTACCGTGACCATCCTTCGACCACCCATTTGAGGGGAGCGGGAGCCGTCGGCGCGCCTTTGGTTAGGGTGACGCCGTGACCACCGACAGTCGTCCGGAGGGGCGGGACGATCCCACCCCGGGCCCGGCCACTTCCCGCCCCGCCACCCCGGGGCCCGCCACCCCTGGGCCCAAGGACATGGACCGCTGGCTGGGCGACGGCGGCATGCCGGTCATCGGAGCCGTGGGGGGGTCCTTCGACCGCTACGGCGTCGACGGGGAAGACCTGGGCTGGGTCGAGGGCTCCTTCACCCCTGTGGTCCTGGCCTGCAACCCCCACGGCGTCGTCCAGGCCGGCATCCACTCGGTGCTGCTCGACGCCGCCATGAACTTCGCCATCAACTCTGCGTTGCGGGGTCGGGACCGCACCCGGGCGACCCTCGAGCTCAAGACCGAGACCATGCGCCCGGCGTTGCTCGGCGAGCACTACCGGCTCCGGGGAGACGTCGTCCGACTGGCTCGACAGGTGGCCTACGCCGAGGCATCGGTGCGTGACGAAGCCGGCCAGCTGGTGAGCCGGGCCACCGGCACGTTCCTACTCCAGAGGACCGGGTCGTCCGGGGGGTGACGTCGGCGCCCCGGGGGTGACGAAGTCGAACCGCACACCGGTGGCCTCCTCGGAGAGCTGCCAGAGCCGGGTGGCGGCCTCGGGGTCGTGTGATCGCCGGTTGGAACGGACTTTCTTGGGCGGACCGAACATCTCACCGGGTCCTCTCGGGCCGAAGTAGTCGCCCCCCGCGACGCCGGGAGCGGTCGCGGCGTACAGGGACGGCAGCGCACCGGTCGCCGGCGACTGCCCGAGGGCCCCGGCGATGCGTCCGACCACGGTCCGCCGCCCCGCACCTTCGAGGAGCGGGCCGTTCGCCACCAGGTCGGTACGGGCCCACCCGGGATGGGCGGCCACGGCGATCGCCGTCACCGCGCTCGGGGTTCTCGCCGGTGCTCCCGTCACCGCCGGCGGTGACGGTGCCCCCGCTGCCCGAAAGCGCCGCTCGAGCTCGTAGGTGAAGAGGAGGTTGGCCAGCTTCGTGTCCCCGTAGGTCAGCCACGGGTTCGAGCGCCCGGGGCTCCCGAGACGGTCCAGGCTCCCGAGGCGCCTGGTGCTGCCCAGGCGGTGCATGAGCGAGCTGACGGTGACGACCCGGGCCCCCCTGGTGGACAAGAGCAGGTCCAGCAGCCGCCCCGTCAACGCGAACGGCCCCAGGTGGTTGGTGGCGGTCTGGAGCTCGAAGCCGTCCTCGGTGACGCGGGGAGGGGTGCCCATGACCCCGGCGTTGTGGACCAGGATGTCCAGCCGGGAGTGGCCGGCGACGAGGCGGTCGGCGGCCTCGTGCACCGACCCGAGGCTGGACAGGTCCAGGTCCAGCAGCTCGAGCGACGTGTCCCGGTCCACGGCCATGATCTGGTCCACGGCCCGCTCGGCCCGCAGCCGGTTCCGGCAGCCCAGCACCACGTGGGCGCCGTGGGCGGCCAGCTCCAGTGCGGTGTGCAGTCCGATCCCGCTGTTGGCACCGGTGACGACGGCCGTCTTCCCGGTGAGGTCCACGATGTCGTCGGTGCCCCACCGAGACCGGCGTGTCGGCAATGGCCCGCCCACCGTCCTCAGGAGCCGATGTGGTGGGCCGGGATGGTCCCGAGCTTGCCGGCGTGGAAGTCCTCGAAGGCCTGAGCCAGCTCGTCTTTGGTGTTCATCACGAAGGGCCCGTAGGCGGCCACCGGCTCGCGGATCGGTCGTCCTCCCAGCACCAGCAGCTCCAAAGACGGGGACCTGGACTCCTGGGAACGGTCCGCCGCCACCACGATGGCGTCGCCGGGTCCCAAGACGGCGAGCTGGCCCGAGCTCACCGGCCGGTCCTCGGGCCCGACCGTCCCGGCCCCGGCCAGCGCGTAGACCAGGGCGTTGAACTCCGGCGGCCACGGCATGACCAGCCGGGCTCCGGGGCTCACGGTGACGTGGAGCATGGTGATGGGGGTGTGCGTGAGCCCCGGGCCCTGGTGTCCGTCGACCGAACCGGCGATCACCCGGACCAGGGCGCCTCCGTCGGGAGACGACAGGAGGGCGGCCGCCGTGGGCTCGATGTCCTGGTACCGAGGGCTCACCCACTTGTCCGCCGCCGGGAGGTTCACCCAGAGTTGGATCCCGTGGAACAACCCGCCGCTGGCCACCAGGGAGTCGGGGGGACGCTCGATGTGCAGGATGCCCGCCCCGGCGGTCATCCACTGCGTGCCGCCGTTCGTGATGAGCCCGCCGCCGCCGATCGAGTCCTGGTGCTGGAACGTGCCGTCGATCATGTACGTGACGGTCTCGAAGCCCCGGTGCGGATGCCACGGCGTGCCCTTGGGCTCGCCCGGGCCGTACTCCACCTCTCCCATCTGGTCCATGTGGACGAAGGGATCCAGCTCGGCGACGGGGACACCGGCGAAGGCCCGCCGTACCGGGAACCCCTCTCCTTCGAGCCCGCGTGGCGCCGTGGTGAGCCGCGTCACCGGTCGCACGACCGTGGTCCCGGGGTCCGGGACACTGATGGCGGGTAGGACCGCCGGGTTCTCAACCGTCACTGCCGGCATGACCCACCTCCGGTTCGACGGACGTTCGCCAGGGCACACACCATGGGTCGCCCGCCACTCTTCACTCATTTCCGACGATCACAACACCGGCCACCGTCGTGAGATTCCGCACCCGGTCGTGTCCCCGGCGCTCAGGGCGACCCGGCGGCGAGGAACTGCTCGGTGTCCACGGTGATGAACAGCCCCTCGGCCTGTGCCAGCAACCGGTCGGCGTCTCGCATCTCGGCCACGATGGTCATCTTGCGACCCTCGCGACCCGCCAGCCGGGCCCGGACCTCGAGCGGCACGCCGAGCGGCGTGGGGGCCCGGTACGTGACCGTCAGCCGACCGGTGAACCCAGGTGAGCCCACGATCGAGAGCACCAGACCCATGGTCTCGTCGATGAGGGCGGCCACGACGCCGCCGTGCGCCCGACCGGGAGCGCCCTCGAATGCCGCGCCCAGGGTGACCTGGCACACCGCCTCGTCGTTCTCGCGCCACAGCCGGGCGGCGATGCCCATGGGATTGGCCCGCCCCGACACCACACAGTCGGGGAACACGTCGCCTGGTTCCTTCGACGGGCCCTCGTCGACTTGGCCGCCGAAGAAGGTCGGGGCGGTGTGGAGGAACGCGTGCGGACGGTCGGGCGCTCGTTCGAGCTCCGGCAGGACACCCTCGACCGCATCGGTGATCCGGTCCAAGAGCGCGTCGTCGGGCTGGTGGGAGACGAGGGCGTTCCCCAGGCGACGCAACGCTGTGGCCAGAGCCAGCCTCGCCGGTGACGTGCCAGCGGGTCCGGCGGCGCCAACGGGTTCGGCGGTGGCGGTGCTCATGGTGCCCTCCTCGGACCGGCACCGTAGCAGCCGGTGCCGATCGGTGGCCCGGCGGCGATGCGTCCGCTCGGAGCGGCAATGCTCTATCCTTCCCCCGTGCGCACCGCTCGTCCCGTCCCCGTATTGGCCCTCTTGAGCCTGGCCGTGGTCGCCGTGGTGGCGGCGGCCTGTGGTGGCAGCTCGACCTCGTCATCGGGCTCGACCACGGTGCCGTCGGGCACGTCGAAGTCCGGGCTCCCGGCGGTGGCCCACGCCACGAACACGAACATGGAGCCCGTGGTGAGCCCCGGGGGTTCGCCGGCGCCCACCAAGCTCCTGACCAAGGACCTGGTCGTGGGCACGGGTACGGTCGCCACCTCGTCGAGCACCGTCCAGGTGAAGTACGTGGGAGCGGCGTACACAAGCGGGCAGGACTTCACATCGAGCACGTGGACGCAGGGGAAGGCCACGTCGTTCTCCCTCCACACAGTGGTGCCCGGCTTCGCCGAGGGGATCGTCGGCATGAAGGTCGGGGGGCGGCGCGAGATCGTCATCCCGCCGGCGCTCGGGTACGGATCGTCGGGTTCGGGGTCGGTGATAAAGCCGAACGAGACGCTCGTCTTCGTGGTGGATCTCGAGGGCGTTTCCTGATCCTGCTGGGCGTGCCGAGCGCTCAGCGATCGCCGAGAGCCGCGTCACCGGTGCCGGCGTTGGCACCCACGCCGGTAGGCACGGCGTCCCCGACCGAGGCGTCCCCGCCGGCGAAGACGTAGGGTTCGGCGGTCCTGCGGCGGGTCCACCAGGCGAAGGCCAGCCCGAGACCCAACAGTGCGGCGACGGCCTGGTCGATACCGTGGCCGAGCGCTTTGGGGCCGGCCACGAAGAAGGCCACGAGCAGGGTCCCCATGATGGCGCTCGACACGAGTGAGCCGATGAACAGGATCCGGTGGGAGTGGGGTTGGAGGTGCACGTCGGGTAACCGTCGGTGCCCGAATCCGAGGAAGACCACGGCGGTGATCGAGTCCAGGAAGAACTCGGCGAGGAGGAAGAACCCGGCCGCCGAGAGGACGACGGAGAAGAACGACTCCAGGGACGACACGAACAGCTCCATGAAGACGACCGCGGCCGCCGCTCCGAGGCTGGCGACGATGGCCACGTGGGGAACCCGGTGGCGGTTGAGCCGGGCGAACCCGGACGGCAGGAGGTTCTCCCTCCCCATGGAGTACAGGGCCCTGGTGAGGATGAAGCTGGTGAGCCAGAGGCCCCCGGCCGTCGACAGGAGGACGGGGACGAGCATGAGCCACGGCGCGCCGGGCACGAGGCGGTGGGCCCACACCGCCAGTGGGTCCACGGAGCCGGCGAGAGCGGTGAGCGGCGTCTCGCCCAGCATGAGGGGGTAGAGGACGGCGTAGAACACCAGGGCACCCACCGCCCCGACGATCCCGCCGATCCCGGGCTGGGTACGGGGCCGGACCGACTCTTCGGCGGCGTAGCTGTCGATCTCCCAACCGTCGAGGATGGTCGCCGCCACCACGGCCACGATCAGGATGCCGCCGATCGGGGGTGGGCCGAAGTGGATGGGCTGGGCCAGTCGTGACCACCGGAGAGCGCCCACGATGCCGAGGGTCGTCACCGCCACGACCTCCACGGCGAAGAAGACCTGGGTGATGCGGGCCGTGGGTCGCCCACCGAGCAGGAGGGGGATGGCGGCGAACCCGATCCAGAAGAGGGCCACCCCGAGCACCGCACCAGCCGGCGCACGGTAGTGCGGGAACAGGAGTGCCAGGGCGTAGGAGCCGGCGGGAGTGGCGATGCGCGGAATGGAGAAGAAGTAGGCCAGGAGCAGTATCCAGGCCTGGTAGCGCGAGACGCCCCGCCCGATGACCCGCGCCGACCAGTGGTAGGAGGCCCCGGCGTGGGGGAAGTGGCGGTTGAGCAGCCGGAAGACGAAGCTCAAGATGACAAAGGGAACGGCCAGGATGGCGATGGCCGGCAACGTCCACCAGCCGGCTTGCGCAGCCATGACCCCGCCGGTGGCCGCCACCGAGAACATCGGGCCGACGCTGGACACCGAAAGCGGCA
>JAJYWF010000064.1 GCA_021791635.1 Actinomycetes bacterium | reverse complement strand
GGGGCCACCACCACGACCGGTGGATGGTCGTTTCTACGCGCCAGAACTACTATAAGTCCTAGTCAGAGGCACGTTTCCCTATCCGCGCGGCCTCTTAGCCGTGGTGTGGGGGCCGGTGCTCCCGCTGTCGGTGGCGGACGTCGCCCGGGCGGAGTAGTCGCTGAGGGTGATCAGCGCGTTGGCGCTGGACCATCCCGACGGCGAGGTGACGGAACTGGGGAGACCCCCGATCATAACCGTCCCCAGTGACTCCTGAGCCTCGGCCCCGGTACATCCGCTTGTCGCCGACGCGAGGCACTTGCCAGGTCCCGCATTTTGCCCGGGACCGACCCGATCCGTCACGGCCCGGGTCGGGTACCGTGTCGATTGGGAGCCGACCGTGGCCAAGGTCACTGTGCCCAGTCCGGCGCCTTGGAGGTCGGCGGCGATGCTGGCGGTGGATGCCTGCCGGACCGCTCCGCTCCCGCAGGGGGTGGACGTGGACAGCGCTGTGCCGTCGAGGAGCAGGCACTTCTGTGTCGCCGTCGCCGAAGTGGTCCCCATGCTGGCGCCCGTGTCGCCGACCGATGGGGTGGAGGTGATCGAGTTCCCGGATCCGGCAATGGACACAGGAGTAGCGGTCTGGGTCAAGGCCAGGGCTTGGAAGGTCGGATCACCCAAGGCTGGGTCGTTGCTCACCTGGGTCAAGACGGAACTGGTCGCGCCCCCCCCGCCTCCCCCCGAAGACGTGGCTCCGGTGGTCAACGCGCGTCCGGAGACCAGGGACGTACGAACCAGCTGTCCCGAGGACGACGTACCGCCCAGCACCAGGGCGATCGATGTGAAGGAGACGCCAGCGATGGGGTCGACGCCACCGTCCACCCGGGCCACGGTGATCGTCCCGAACCCGGCTGTGGCCACCGCGGTGAAGTTGGGCTTGCAGGGCCCGGTTGTGCCGGTCGTCTCGTCGCATCGGCCCGTTGTCGAGATGAGGGTCTGCCCGGTGAGTGTCGCGCTGCGCCCCGTGCCGGTGAGCCACGACACCACCACCGTCGCGCGGATGAGCCCGGGAACCAAGGCCGCGGTGTGGCTCGGTGTGTGGAGCGGAGGTGTCTCGAACTGGGTGGGGAACACGGCCACCGAGAATCGGCTCCCATTGAGCATTCTCGAGTTGACGTGCGGGTAGAGGGGCATCGGTGGTGGCGCTGTCGTCCCCGGTGTGGAGTGGAGCACGGTCTCTCCTGTGCCGTCGCGAGGCTCCTTGGTGTCGGAGAAGACCCACGTCGCCCCTGTCTTCACAATGTGGGATGTCCCGGTGGTGGTGTCGGATGCGTCGAGCCCCCTCGATAGGTCTTGAAAGGGGAGGACCCGCAGCGCGGCCAGCGTCTTGGTCAGGAGCCCTTGGGCCACCGCCTGGTTCTTGGTCGTGGTGGTCACGGTCACCTGGGACGCCAGCACTTGACCCACCGACACCAAGACGATGGAGAGGACGGCGAGGGCGACGACGACCTCGATCAGGCTGAACCCACGGTCGGAGATCCCAGCGCGCGTCGGCGCTCGGCCGCGCCGCGTAGTTCCGGCGCGACCCGAGGTCGACAGTACCCCGGCCGATGACCATGCCGACCGCCGCGCGCACGCGCCTGAACAAAAGATGGTGGTTCCCCTCTCGATCTGGGCGCGCCGTCTCCGTCGCGACCCCCCGGTGTGGACCTGGCAGAACACACCGTTGCTCCGGTACTGATTATGGACCTGGATGAGAGGAAAGTGAATCCCTTTTCACAGAATCCTCACAACTGGCCGCGAAAACAATCGAGCGTTTGATCGGTCGCGGAGCGCTCGTCGGGCTCCGAGCGACCGGATGCCGAGCGACCGGATGCCGAGCGACCCGGGTACCCGAAGGCTGCGTACCCTGGGCCCCGAGTGCACAAGGTCGGCCGAGTGCAGCATGGGCCGGGGCGAGGTGCCCGACGGTCAGTGCTCGACGCTGATGTCGTAGTTCCCGTGCGGGTCGAGCCGGGCCGTGTCGGAGGGGGAGAGCACCACCACCGTGAACGGCTCCTCGATGAGGGCCGGCCCCGTGATCGTCGTCCCGGGTCCGAGGGACGCTCCGTCGTACGTCGGAACTTCCAGGAAGCCGTCGCCGAAGTGGACCGGCCGGCTCCCGGTACGGGCGGCGTCGGGATCCGTGGTGCTCCCCAACCGGGCCAGGACCGGTGGCTTCGGCGTGAGTCCACGGTGGACCAGCCGGATACCCCGGAGCAGCGGCTGCTGGGCCGGGAAGGAGAAGCCGCGGGTGGCTTCGTGAAGCTCGTGGAAGCGGTCCACCAGGTCCAAGAGGTCGGCGTCGTCCAGGTCACCGCCCCGGGGAAGGGGCACGCTCATGTCGAAGTTCTGCCCGTGGTAGCACATCTGTGCGAACAGCGAGGACTGGACCTGGTCGGGACCGAGGTTGGCCGGGGCCAGCTCGCGCTCGGCTTCGGTGAGGAGCTCGGAGCACAGCGCGCTGACGCGGGAGAGGTCGACTTCGGACAGCTTGACCACGTAGGCCCGCAGGAGGTCGACGACGTAGTCCGACACGAGGAGCCCGAGCGCCGAGAAGGCCGGCGACGCCTTGGGGACCAAGATACGGTGCATGCCCAGCTCGCGGGCCTGGGCCCACGCGTGGACGGCTCCGCCACCGCCGTAGGCGATGAGGGCACAGGTGCGGGGGTCGGCTCCATGGCCGGACAGCACTTTGCGAACGGCGTTGGCCATGTTGGCATTCACGATGCGCTGCACCGCCCAGGCCGCTTCCTCGATCGCGAGACCGAGTGGTCCGGCGACGTCGCGTTCGAGGGCCCTCCGGGCAGCATCCACGTCGAGCTCCATCCGGCCGGCGGCGAACCCCTTGGCCGGCAGGTAGCCGAGGACGGCGTCGGCGTCAGTCACGGTGGCCCGTTCCCCCCCACGTCCGTAGCACACCGGACCTGGGTACGACCCGGCGCTCTCGGGGCCGACCAGCAGGGCGCCTTGGCGGACCCGGGCAATGGACCCGCCACCGGCTCCGACGCTGTGGATGTCCACCATGGGGAGGTTGAGGTAGTAGCGGTGCCGCCAGTTCCAGTCGGTGGTGACCGCCGGCAGGCCGCCGCGGACCAGGCAGACGTCGTAGGAGGTGCCCCCCATGTCGGCGGCGACGAAGTCGGTCACGCCGCTGCGCCCGGCGGCGATGGCGGCGGCCATCACCCCGCCCGTGGGGCCCGACCCGAGGAGCGACACGGCATGACGGGCCACCGACTCGGGTGGCATCACCCCCCCGCTGGACTGCATGAGCACGACCCGCCCGTCGAAACCAGCCTGGCGCAGCCGGTCGACCAACCGGCCCACGTAGGCCGTGATGCGTGGCGCCACGTAAGCGTTCACCAGGGTCGTGGAAGTCCGCTCGAACTCGGGGGCCCGGGGGAGCACCTCGTGGGACAGCGAGACGTGCTCGACGTCGGGGTACTCCTCGGCGATGATCTCCCGGGCCCGCAACTCGTGCACCGGGTCGACGAAGCTGAACAAGAAGCACACGGCGATCGAGGTGACGCCGAGCTGGCGGAGGCGCCGGACCCCACGGCGCACGGCATCCTCGTCCAGCTCCAAGAGCACGTGACCTTCGAAGTCGAGGCGCTCGGGGATGGCGATGCGGGCGCGCCTGCGGGCGATGGGCTCAGGTGGAGGGAACGTCGGATCCCAGATGTTCTCCTTGTGATCGCGGCGCAGCTCGATCTCGTCCCGGTGGCCCTCGGTGGTGAGCAGGCCGGTCACCGCTCCGCTCATCTCGATCATCGTGTTGTCGGCGGTCGTCGTCCCGTGCACGAACGCATCGAGCGAACCGCACAGCGCCTTCAAGTCCACACCGATGTCGGCCGCCATCTGCTGGAGACCGGCAACGACCCCCTCGGACTGGTCGTCGGGGGTGGTGGGGGTCTTGTCCAGGATGATCTCGCCCTCCGGGGTGATGCAGATGATGTCGGTGAACGTGCCCCCGACATCCACACCGACGCGGTATCCGCCCCTCATCGCTCGGCACCGTGCTCAGCTTCGACCCGCACACGCCCTCCTCTCGAACCGCCGACGAGTCTAACCTGACAACAGCGTCAGTGATCTTGGACAGGGCCCGATCCCACCGAGCGTCCCCTGGCCGCCGTAGGCGCACCGCATGCCCGGCGACCAGCTTGCTAGCGTCGGATGATGCCCGTCTGGCTGACCGAGCGTGAGCACGCCACGTTGGTGGCGGCGTGCACACGGCTGATCCCCGCCGACGAGGACGGACCAGGTGCGGGAATGCTCGGCGCGCCCGAGTACATCGACACCCTGCTCGGGGCCTTCTCCTTCGACCCGCCGCGCATCTGGGCCGGCGGTCCGGTGTCGGGGCGCCACGGCGGCCCGCCCGGCGCCTTCGCCCGCTTCCACCGTTTGAACAGGCTGGACGAGCTGGCCTGGCGCACCCGGATCGAAGGATCCCAGGGTCTTCCCGAGCGCGAGCGCAACGGCCCGGTGGTCGGCCTCCAGGAGCGCTACCGCCGGGGCATCGAGGCCTTGGGCCACGACTTCGCCGAGAGCCCGACCGAGGTGCAAGACGACCGGCTACGGCGCCACCAGGAGTTCACCGACCTCTTGTACCGGCACACGTGCGAAGCCGTCTACGGCCCCCCCGAGTACGGCGGGAACCTGGGCGGTGCTGGCTGGCGGACCATAGGGTTCGACGGTGACGTGCAGCCCCGGGGCTGGTCGGACGCAGAGGTGTCGGGCCCGTGAGGGACAGCCGGTGACCCTCGACGCCGTGGTGGTGGGCTCGGGACCCGGGGGCGCGGCGGCAGCCGACGTCCTGACCCGGGCCGGGTGGTCGATCGTGGTCGTCGAGAAGGGGAGGAACCACCTGCTCGATCCCGAGGACCTGAGCAGACCGGCCACCGACTTCTCCAACGACGAGGTGAAGTTCCTCCAGCGACACTTCCTGGGCCCCGACCCCCTGCTCGAGCCGCGGTCCTTCCGTACCGGTGTCGAGGACGGCGACCGGCTCGTGGTCGGTGACGTGAACTCGGTCCCGTCCACCGTCGGGGGCGGTGGCACCCACGCCGACGGGAAGGTCCCCCGCTTCCGGGAAGAGGACTTCCGCCTCCTCTCCACCTTCGGTCCTCAAGCCGGGGCCGACGTGCGTGACTGGCCCATTTCCTACGACGAGCTCGAGCCCTACTACGCCGAGGCCGAGCGCTCCATCGGCGTGGCCGGGACAGCCGGCGCCAACCCTTTCGCCTCCTGGCGCTCGGGCGGGTACCCGATGCCGCCGGGCGCACCGATGTACCTGGCCACCATTTCGGCTCCGGCAGCCGAGCGCCTGGGCTACCACCCCTATCCAGCACCGACGGCGGCCAACAGCGTCGCCTACGACGGCCGTCCGGCCTGCAACAACTGTGGCTTCTGCTCCTTCTTCGGGTGCCCGATCCACGCCAAAGGTGATCCGGTGGCGCTCCTCACCCGGGTCATGGCCACCGGCCGGGCCGAGCTGTGGGCCGAGACCTTCGTGTCCCGGATCCGATGGTCCGGACGCCGGGCCCGCGGGGTGGACGTCATCGGCCCCGACGGCGTCGAGCGGTCGGTCGACGCCCGCCACGTGGTGGTGGCCGGGGGCGCGGTGGAGACGCCAAGGCTGCTGCTGTTGTCGGGGCTGGAGCACGACCTCATCGGACGGCACCTCATGGTCCACTTCCAGACGATCGCCGCAGGGGTGCTCCCGGTGCGCCTCCACGGCCAGCGGGGGCGCTCGGTCACCCACGTCCACGACGACGCCATCGTCGGCGACCAGAGGGCGGCGGCCGCGGCGGCGGAAGCCGGTCTTCCGTGGATCCGAGGTGGCATGGTGGAGCACGGGACGCCGGCACTGCCGATCATGGAGGCGGTGCTCTACCCGTGGGGGGAGCGCCATCGCCAGCTCATGCGGGACTCCCCGTACCGAGAGCGGTTGGCGGCGCTCATCATGCAAGGCGAGGACCTGGCCGCCCCGACCAATCGGGTCGACCTCGACCCGCACGTGAAGGACGTGCGAGGATTCCCGGTGGCCCGGGTCACGTACCGGGGCGGACGCCACGAGCTCGTCGCATCTGACCACCACGGTGCGAACCTCGGAGCGATCCTCGGCGAGATGGGCGCCGAGCGGATCTCGATCAGCACGTCACCGGGGGTGAGCGCCCGGGGCGGGATGTCCCTGGCGCCCGAGAGCCGTCACGTGATGGGAACGGCGAGGATGGGCGACGACCCGTCCACGTCGGTGGTGGACCGGTGGAGCCGCGTGCACGCCCTGGACAACGTCGTGATCGCCGACTCTTCGGTCTTCGTCACTTCGGCCGGGTACGGCCCGACCCTGACCCTGGTGGCGCTGGCGGCGCGGGCCGCGGCTCACCTGGCCGGGACCGAGCTGTCCCCGACCGGTCCCGAGGTCAGCCCGGGCCCCGGGTGAGGAGGAGGGACCCGGCGATGGGCCCCCCACCGTTGGCCACCACGGCCACTTCGGGATGGGATCCGTTCCGACCCGGCACCTGTCGCTCCCCGGCCTCACCGCGGAGCTGGAGGCAGGCTTCGTGGAGCAGCCCGAACCCGTGCAGCCGACCGCCCGAGAGCTGGCCGCCGGCAGTGTTGAGGGGGAGGGCTCCGTCACGGGCGATGGCCGTGCCGTCCTCGACGAAGGCGCCGCTCTCGCCGCGCCCGCAAAACCCCAGGGCCTCGAGCCAGACCATGGTCAGGATCGAGAAGCCGTCGTAGAGCTGGGCGACTTCGACGTCCGCCGGGGTGAGCTCGGTCCGCTCCCACATCGACGACGCGGCGTCGCGGGCGGCCATGGAGGTCATGTCGTCGAACTGGTCCCAGCTCGGTCGGCCGCGCAGGGCGGTTCCCACGGCGTTGACGTGGCAGAGCGGATGCGGCGCGTCGGACGCGTGCTCGGCTCTCGACACGATGACGGCCGTGGAGCCGTCGCACGGGGCATCGCAGTCCAGCAGGCACAGCGGGGTCGAGATCATGCGTGCCGCCAGGTAGTCGTCGAGGGTCATGGGGTCCCGGTACACGGCACGGTCGTTGAGCGCGGCGTTCCGCCGGGCGTTCACGGCGATCTGTCCGAGCTGGCGGCGGGTGAGACCGAACTCGTGCATCCTGCGCTGGGCGACCAAGGCAATCCAGTTCACCGCCGAGACGGCGCCGAAGGGCAGGTACCACTGGAGGAACCCCGAAAAGCGCGGGACCCCACCTCCACCGCCACCACCACCGATGCCCTGGCGACCGCCGGAGCCCTGGGCCGTCGACTCGGTGACCGTCCTGTAGACGAGCACGTGCCGGGCGAGCCCGGCCCCGACGGCCAGGCAGGCGGCGATGACCGCCCTGATCTGGGCCGGTCCCTCACCACCGCCGTCGTGCCAGCCGACACGCAGCCTGAGGGCGTCCTGCACCTCGGGCGTGCCCGGCCCGGAGAACCCCGGGGTCCCGATCCCCATGCCCGGGTACGTGGAGATCCCGTCGATGTCGTCGCGGGTGAGGCCGGCGTCCTCGATGGCGGCCAGCGCGGCCTCGACCGTGAGGTCCAGGTCGCTCCGGTACAACCGCCGGCCGACCTGGGACTGCCCGATACCTGAGATGGCAGCTCGCCGCTCGATGCGGTCTTCGGGTCGGGGCCGGGTCACGAGGGGGCGGAGGTCGGACGGAAGAGGGGAAGGTAGACGTCGTCTTGTTGCTCGAACTCCACGACGACCTCCATGCCGACCCGCAGGTCGTCGGGCTCGACTCCCACCAGGTTCGTGGTCAGCCGGACGTCGGGCTGCTCGACGATGGACACCCAGGCCACGATGTAGGGATCACTCCCGGGGATCCACTGCTGGTGGTTCACGGTGAAGGACTCGACAAGCGCTCTTCCGCTGACGGGCTCGGGCCGCAATCCGTCGGCCAGGCAGAAGGGGCATCGGGGGGCGGGGGGGTGGACGAAGTGGGCGCACACCGCGCACCGCTGGAAACGGAGACGACCGTCGGCCCCACCCGTCCAGAAGAAGCGGTTCTCGTCGTCGACGCGGGGCAGGAGCCGCAGCGAAGGTCCGGACGCGGTCACGGCAGGCGACGTTAGCGGAACCCGATCAGGGCGGTCCGGCAGCCCGGTCCAGCCGGTCGGCGACGTCCTCGCCGAGTCCCCGGATCTCGAGCCTGCTGATGAGGCTGCCCGAAAGGGTGAAGACGTCTTCCACTTCGGCGTGACCGCCGCCGATACGGAGGTCGATCTCCACCCTGGCGCGGTCGTCTTCCACTTCGGGCCACCCTGGGCGGGGTAGGAGGTCGTCGAAGCCGAACGCCCCTTCGGCGTAGAAGCGGGCGATGGCATCACCGCCCCGGTACTCGGTGCCCTGGGCATCGAGCACGGCGTCGGGCGTGAAGAGCTTACGGAGCCCTTCAGCGTCTCTGGCGGTGATGGCGGTGAAGTAGGCGTCGAGGACGGCCGCGGCACCGGTGCGGCGAGGTGGGAGCCGGTAGAGCGAAGCCGCGTTCAGGCCCAGCACCAGGGCCTGGGTGCGTGAGGGGCAGGGCGCCACGGTACGGCGCAGCGCTTCGACGGCGCCGGGGAAGGTGGCATCGTGATGCGGGTAGTCCGACCCCCACACCACGTGCTCGGCGCCGACGAACGGAGCCAGGGCCGGGAGGGTGCGCTCTTCGACCTCGAAGCTGACCCAGCACTGGCGGGCAAAGTACTCGCTGGGCCGGAGCGACATGGGCGGGCCGAACTCCCCGAAGCTCTCGGCCTGCTCGTCGAGGCGCTCCAGCCAGAACGGCACCCAGCCGCCGCCGGACTCGAGGAAGACCACCTTCAGGGACGGATGGCGGTCGAAGACCCCGAACACCGCCATCTGGGCGTACGCCAGCATCTGCTCGAAGGCGTGGGACGTGGCGTGGAGGATCAGCGGGTGGAACGGGCGATCGGAGCCGAGCGTGGGAACGATCACCGAGCTGCCTTCGTGCACGCCGACGGCTACGTCGAGCTCCTCGGCCGCCGCCCAGACCGGCTCGAAGGCCCGGTCCGAGAGCGCCCGTCCGAGACACGGGTTCGGTCGGACGAACGCCGAGGTGAACCCCAGCTCGGTGGTCGCGCGACGGAGCTCGACCGCAGCCGCCTCGGGGTCCTGCATCGGGAGCATGGCCGATCCGAACAGCCGCCGGCGTGTGGCGGCGCAGTAGGCGGCCAGCCAGTCGTTGTACGCCCGGGCGACGTCCGTCGCGGCGACAGGGTCCTCGACGGCCCAGAAGTACAGGCCCACCGACGGGTACAGCACGACCTGGTCGATGCCCTCGGTGTCCATGTCGGCCAGGCGGGCGACGGGATCGGTACCACCGGCCAGGGCCTGATCGAGCGAACGGTACGAGCTGGTGTCGGAGAACCTTGCGCCGGGGGTGGCGAGGGTACCCAGTGGTGCGGCCAGGATCTCGGTGTCCCCGACCACCACGTGCTCGAACCCCGAGGCGTCGCGCTCGATACGGGGGCGATGGGCGTCCCCCAGGCCGGCCCAGGCCTCCAAGGGCTCCACGACGTGGCCGTCGGCATCCACCACCACGGTGGCGGGGGTCACGAGGTCCCGGTCGCCCTCGTTGCCGAGTGCACCTCCGGTGCTCACCACCGGCCCCAGCCTTCAGGGGGGAGCGGATGGCGGAACAAGCGGGCGGCGTTGCCGGCGGCCATCGCCCGCAACTCGGGATCGGGGACCCCGCTCATGGTCGCCACCAACACGTCCTGGGTGTTCGGCCAGGTGGAGTCGGCATGCGGGTAGTCACACTCGACCATGATGTGGTCGACACCGATGACGTGGCGAAGGGGCACGACCGACGGATCGTCGATGCTGCAGTACCAGAAGTTCCGCTTCAGGACTTCGCTGGGGAGCAGGTCACTGGGCCAGGCGCCGCTCTCGGTGCCCGACGCCGAATGGGCCACGACGTAGTCGACCCGGTCCATCAGCATGGGGACCCATCCCATCCCGCCTTCGCTGAGTGCGACGTTCAACGACGGGAAGCGCAGGGGGACACCGGACCACAGCCACTCGGCCGCAGCCACCAACGCGTTCACCGGGAACAGGGTCGGGAGCAGCTCGAAAGGTGGATCGGGGGATGGCAGCGGGGCCCAGGCCGAAGCTCCGGTGTGGAGGCACACCACCGTGCCGGTCCCCTCGCAGGCGGCGAAGAAGGGGTCCCAGTGACGGGTGAAGATGGAAGGGAGACCGAGTTGGGCCGGGAACTCGGGGAAGGTGACGGCCCGGAAGCCGAGCCCGGCGTTGCGGTGGATCTCGGCCACCGCCACCTCGACATCGGCCAGCCACGGAAGCTGGAGCGGGATGATCCTTCCGGGGTGAGCGCCGGCCCAGACTTCCTGGTGCCATTGGTTCCAGGCCCGCACGCAGGCCAGTCCCAGCTCGGGATCGTCCGAGCGGGAGAACACCGACCCACAGAACCCGGCGACCAGGGACGGGAAGCAGAGGGAGGCCCAGATGCCGGCCAGGTCCATGTCGGCCACCCGGGCGTCGATGTCGTAGCAGCCCGGGCGCATGTCCTCGAAACGAGCCGGGTCCATGCTCCAGTCCTCGCGGGGACGTCCGACGACCGCGTTCAGGCCGATGTTGGGGTAGCGCCGACCCTCGTACTCCCAGGCCTGCTGGCCGTTCTCGAGCTCGACGATCCTGGGAGCGGCATCGGACAGGGAGCTGGGCATCCGCCCCTCGAACAGGTCGGGGGGCTCGATCAGGTGGTCGTCGACGGAGATGACCGGGACTCTGACGGCGCGGGGCGGGGGATCGGGCAGCAGGCGGGAGCCGCCCGCCACCGAGTCCGGAGGCTCCGGCGGGGCGGACCCAGAGCCACCGCCTGCCGAACCGCCGGCCGCCTCGTCCATCGCCCGAGCAGGTTAGCGCCGGGGACCTCCCCTGGGCTGGCGGAAGTCGGGCCGAGCGGCGAGGATTGCCGGCAGGTCATCGGCCGCCCACTTCGTACCCGGAGATCGGTGGCCGAGGGTTGGGCATGACCGCACGCGTGGGAGGAGGCGGGACGATGCTGGACGTGCTGATCCGTGGGGGGACGGTGGTGGACGGGACGGGGGGACCTCGTCGGCGGGAGGACGTCGGCATCCAAGACGGCCGGCTGGTGATGGGCGCAGGCTCGCTCGGAGATCGGGCCGACACGGTGATCGAGGCCGACGGGCTCATGGTGGCGCCCGGGTTCGTCGATCTCCACACCCACTACGACGCCCAGCTGTTCTGGGACCCCACGGCCAGCCCGTCGCCGCTCCACGGCGTGACGACGGTGTTCGCCGGGAACTGCGGGTTCTCGCTGGCCCCGTGCGGACCCCGGGACGCCGAGTACCTGACGGCAATGCTCGCCCGCGTCGAGGGCATGCCCCTGACGGCGCTGGAATCCGGGCTCGACTGGGGGTGGCGGACGTTCGGGGAGTGGCTGGATCGGTTGGAGGGGAGGGTGGGGGTGAACGCCGGGTTCCTGGCCGGGCACTCGACGCTTCGACGGGCGGCGATGGGTGAGCGGGCGGTCGGGGAGCCGGCATCGGTGGACGAGGTGGCGTCCATGGTCCAGAGCCTCCGGATGGCGATGTCCGAGGGAGCCATGGGCTTCTCGACGTCCCAGGCGCACACCCATCACGACGGTGCCGGCCAGCCCGTCCCCTCTCGATGGGCTGAGCCATCGGAGCTGGAGGCGCTGGCGGCGGCGGTGCGCGACGCCCCGGGGACCACGGTGGAGCTGGTGCTGTCGGGGTCCCTGAACGGGTTCTCTCCCGAAGAGGTCGACCTCATGGCCTCGCTTTCCCGGGCGGCCGACCGACCTGTGAACTGGAACGTCCTCGGGGTCTCGGCGGCGGATCCTGGTTCCACCGAGCGCCAGCTGGCGGCATCGGACGCCGCCGCCGAACGGGGAGCGACGGTCGTGGCCCTCACGCTCCCCCATACCATGAGGATCCGGTTGTCCTTCGAGACCGGGGTCATTCTCGACGGGCTGCCGGGGTGGCGAGAGATCTTGGCCCTTCCCCCGGCCAAGCGCCTTTCGGCGCTCGCCGACCCCGAGGTCCGGCGACGTATGGACGCGGGGGCCCAGTCCGAGGAAGCGGGGATCCTCCGCCACCTGGCGGTGTGGCGGCGCCTCCGGTTCGAGGAGACCTTCACTCCCGAGACCGCGCCGTACGAGGGGAGGAGTGTCGGAGATGTTGCGTCCGAACGTGGACAGTCGCCGTTCGACGCCATGTTGGACGTGGTCGTGGCCGACGGCCTACGAACCGGGTTGCGCCCCCCGATCCCCGAGTCCGAAGACGACTGGACCGCGAGGGGACGTACGTGGGTCGACCCGCGAGCCGTGGTGGGGGGCTCCGACGCCGGTGCTCACCTCGACACCATGTGCGGGGCTGTCTATTCGACTTCCCTCTTGGGCGAAGGGGTGCGCCGGCACGGGGTGATCAGTTGGGAGGAGGCGGTGCGGCAGCTCACCGACGTTCCTGCCAGGTTGTACGGCTTGCGAGAACGCGGTCGGTTGGCTCGGGGATGGTGGGCCGACGTCGTCGTCTTCGATCCCGACGCGGTGGGCCCGGGTCCGGAGAGGACCAGAGACGACCTCCCCGGTGGCGCCAGCCGCTTGTACGCCGAGTCCACCGGGGTGGAGCACGTCCTCGTGAACGGGGTCGAGGTCGTGCGGCGGGGCGCGTTCACCGGGGAGCTTCCCGGGCGGATCCTGAGATCAGGTCGCGACACCGAGACTGTGAGAGCCGGGCAGGAGTGGCTCACCTGACGCGAGTCCGGGTCGGGTGACCGGGTCGGGTGACCGGGTCGGGTGACCGGGTTGGACCGGGGTGACGATCCCGAACTGGGAGCGGCCCGGCGACTGGGGTTGCCTCGGGGCCTCACCCGACGGAGTCACCCCCGCAGGTGACGTCGGCCGTGTCGTCGCTCGTGGCGGTGTCGTGATCACCACGGGACAGGCCGAGTGCGTAGCCTTCCAAGAAGATCGCCGCGTCCCGCTGACGGGGCAAGCGGTCGGCAACCCGGTGGAATGCCGGCGAATGGTCCGGATGGACCAAGTGGGCCAGTTCATGGACGATGGTGGCGTCGAGCACCCAGTCGGGGACTGTGCGGAGTCGGTTCGATATGCGGATTTCGCCGGTGGACGAGGTGCATGAGCCCCACCGGCGCGCCTGGTTCCCCACCCAGCGAATGGACCTCGGCCGGACGCCGTCGACGTATCGGTCGGCCAGGGTGGCGGCGCGCTCGGCCAGGAGATGGTCGGAGCCGCTGGTGCCGGGTCTCTTAGCCAGGACCCGAGCGACGAGCCACTCGATGGTCTCGCTTCGACGGGGCTCCTGGAGGTGCGCTGGAAGGAGTACCACGATCTTCCCCTGGTCCCAGTAGGCGGCGCTCGTCTTCCTACGGCGGCTGCTGGAGCGCACCTCGACCTGGGGGGGCGCCGGGGCTGTGGAGGCAGACCGGCCCGGGGGGCGGGGCTCCTGTGGTTCACCGTCGCCGTCGGGCTGCTCCGTGTCGAAAGCGACACCTGGCTCCTGGGCCTCCTTGGTGATCCAGCGAAGGGGAAGCGTCGGAGGTGGGACGCCGATTTCCGGTCGTGTGGTCACGTGAGCCATTGTGCCGTCACCCTGTGACACAGCGGGGGATGTGCGGCTGCCGGCGGTACCCCGAAGGTGTGATCCTCAGGTCGGCCGCTCGAGCACTTCGGGGTTCACGATGTTGCGGGGCCGTGCCCCGGCCAAGATCCTGCACAGATCCTCGGCGATGCTCATCGTGTGGTTGGTCTCGGTGTCGTACGTGGCGCCACCGATGTGAGGGGTGAGCACGACGGAGTCCATCTGGGCCAGGGGATGGGTCGGGTCCAGCCATTCACCCTCGAAGTGGTCCAGGCCGGCACCCCTCACATGGCCGCTGGTGAGGGCTGCTACCAGAGAATCGGTGTCGTGAAGTTTTGCCCGGGCGGTGTTCAGGTAGATGACCCCCGGACGCATCCGCTCGAATGCCCGGGCATCGATCATCCCCACGGTCTCCCCCGTGGCCGGCGCGTGGACGGAGATCACGTCGCTCTTGGCGAGAAGGTCGTCCAAGGACGATGTGGCGTCGTCGGCATACGGATCGAAGGCGATCACGTTCATACCGAGCCCGCGAAGCCGCCAGCGGAGAGCCCGCCCCACGGCGCCCAGGCCGATCAGCCCGGCAGTCCGCCCGGCCAGCTCCCAGGCCCGGAAACGCTGGTACGGAATAGTCCCGTCCCGATAGATCTCCCCCTTCCGGACGTCGACGTCGGCAGGGAGCACCCTACGGTTCACGGCAAAGAGCAGGGCGATGGCCAGCTCGGCCACGGCGTCGGCGTTCCGACCCGGAGCGCGCAACACGGGGACTCCGGCCCGGGTGGCGGCTTCGATGTCCACGTTGTTCGGATCGCCGCGGCAGCTTCCCACTGCCACCAGGGGTAGCTCGAAGAGCGGACCGGCGCACTGATCGCTCTCCACCACGACCACCGTGGCACCTTCGGCCTGGACCCGTTCGGCCAGTTGCTCGGCGTTGTAGATGCGAAGCTTCGGCTGGTCGA
>JAJYWF010000063.1:12666-14610 GCA_021791635.1 Actinomycetes bacterium | reverse complement strand
TCGGTGGCTCCAAGCTCGTCTCGAAGGGAACTGGCCACATCGACGGCGACCTCGAGGTCGTCCCCAGGAACGGTGAAGGAAATATCCGTCGTTCCGTGGAGTGACGTGTTCTGGACGATCATGTCCACGTTCACCGACCGGTCGGCCAGCGCTCGGAACAGCCGGGCCGCGATCCCCGGACGGTCCGGCACGCCGGCCACGGTCACTTTCGATTCGCTCGTGTCGTGAGTGACCGCAGTGACGACGGCTTGCTCCATGGTGACATCCTCCTCAACGACCCAGGTGCCCGGCTCCCAGGTGAAGCTGCTTCGAACGTGCAGGGGAACGTGATGGTTCCGGGCGAACTCCACCGACCGGAGCTGGAGCACACGGCCGCCCGTGGCCGCGATCTCCAGCATCTCCTCGAAGTCGATTCGTGCCAGGCGATGCGCTCCGGGCACCACCCGCGGGTCGGCGCTGAACACACCGGTGACGTCCGTATAGATCTCGCATGCGTCGGCATGCAGGACTGCGGCAAGCGCCACCGCGGTGGTGTCCGAGCCTCCCCGACCCAGGGTGGTGACGTCCCGGTCCACGGACACCCCCTGGAAACCGGCCACGACCGGAACAACACCCTCGTCGAGGGCCTGGCGCAGCCGATCGGCCCGTACTTCGACGATCTTCGCCCGGGTGTGGTCGGTGTCGGTGATGATCCCTGCTTGGCTCCCGGTAAACGATGATGCTCGGACGCCGAGATCGGCGAGGGCCATGCAGAGCAGTGCCATCGAGATCCGCTCACCCGAGCTGACGAGCATGTCCCACTCACGCGGTGGCTGGACCCTACTGACTTCCCCGGCCAGACGGATGAGGTCGTCGGTCGACCTCCCCATAGCGCTCACCACCACCACCACCTGGTCTCCTCCTCGGATGGTACGAGCCACATGGTCGGCCACGGCCCGAATGCGGTCAGCGTCGCCGACCGAAGTGCCGCCGAATTTCTGGACCAGGAGTGCCACGGATGCCAGAAGCGCGGGTCAGCGACCCGGACGCAGCAGGGGGGCGGGCGGCACGGGTACAGGTTAGATGAGCTACGGCCGGTGCTGGGCTGGGCCGGGCCGGCTGGGCTGGGCCGGGCCGGCTGGGCTGGGCTGGGCCGGAGGCCGGTGGCCGGTGCTGGGCGTCGCCGTACGAACCCCGGTGCCGTTGTAGGGTATGCAGCCGTGCCGAGCGAGAAACGAGCCAGACAGCGGGCGGCCCGGGAGGCCAAGCGTCATGCCCAGGCCAAGGCGGCTCGCCGGCGGGCCCTCCTGCGCAATTCGGTGATCGTGGTGGTGATTGCGGCCGTCGTGGTCGGCTCCTTCCTCTATTTCTCAAGGGGAACGTCGCCTTCCCAGAAGACCAGCGACAAGAGCTCCACCTCGACGACGGTCCGGTCCACCACCAGCACGTCGAGCCCGACCACGTCGACCTCCACCTCCGTGCCGGCAAGCACCACGACCACTTCGGCGACACCGAATGCCGCGACCTACGCCTCCGAGCAGAAGCAGGCCAACGCCACCGCAGTGGCCGCCGGCTGCCCGGCGAACCCCACCACACGGGTCAACACGCTCCAGTGGAGCTCACCGCCGGCGATGACGATCAACACTTCGAAGACGTACCGGGCAACGATCAAGACGACGGTCGGGACGTTCTTGATCACACTGTTCGCCAAGGCGGCTCCGACCACTGTCAACAGCTTCGTGTTCCTGGCCAAGCACAACTACTTCCATTGCGTCATCTTTCACCGGGTCATTCCCGGGTTCATGGACCAGACCGGTGACCCCACCGGCACGGGCACCGGTGGACCTGGATACCAGTTCGCCAACGAGAACATCCCCAAGGCCTACGCCACCGGTGACGTGGCCATGGCCAATTCGGGACCGAACACCAACGGCAGTCAATTCTTCGTCCTGGTGCCCGGTGGAG
>JAJYWF010000063.1:0-12656 GCA_021791635.1 Actinomycetes bacterium | reverse complement strand
ATCTCGCCAACGGCGGCTATTCCCTGTTCGGCAAAGTCATCTCAGGCATGACAGTCGTCGAAAAGATCAATGCCGAGGGCAACTCGTCCGATAACGGCACGCCCCCCCACGTGATCCAGCGCATGCTCTCGGTCACAGTGGCAACATCCTGAAACAAGAGGAGACGTCGTGAGCTCATCCGGAGAAGTTGAAGTTCCCGCGGCCGACGGATCGAGCCCGAAACGCCAGAAGTTCGACGCCGAGCCGCCGATGATCATCGACACGGCGAAGCGCTACACGGCCACCATGACGACCTCGAAGGGAACGATGGTGATCGCACTCGATGCGCTCGCTGCGCCTCGTACCGTGAACAACTTCGTCTTCCTGGCCCGCTACCACTACTACGACGACGTGGTGTTCCACCGGATCATTCCGGGTTTCGTGCTCCAGGGCGGTGACCCCGAGGGGACCGGACGTGGTGGACCGGGGTACCGGTTCGCCGACGAGTTGCCCAAGGCGGGCCGCTACCAGATCGGCTCACTGGCCATGGCCAATGCCGGCCCCGACACCAACGGGAGCCAGTTCTTCGTCATCAGCGGGCCCGACGGCGCCGCACTGCCGCCCCAGTACTCGCTGTTCGGGAGCGTGGTGTCAGGCGGGGACGTCGTGACGGCCATCGATGCCGTGGGCAGCCGTTCGGGCAAGCCCACCGAGCGCGTCGTGATCCACTCGGTGACCATCGCCGAAGCCGACTGAACCTCACCCCACCACGCGGGCCATCTCAGCCGGCTCGGCCAGTCCCGTGGGGCTCGGCCAGTCCCGTGGGGCTCGGCCAGTCCCGTGCGTCGCGGACCTCCCACGGTCCTGCGTCAACCAGTGCCCTTGGACGGAAGGAGCCGGGACAGCTCCTCGTGGACGGCCCGGATCTCCTCGAGGGCAAGTGGACCAGGACGGCACAGCGAGTCTGCCAACCTCATCGACCAGGTCACAAGGATCCCGTCGTGGAGGAAAGGCTTCGCCAGGAGCCCCCATGAGGCACCGGTGAAACACAAGACGGCGTGCACCTCTGGAGCGGCGCCCCCCGGCAGCGCAAGTCCGCATTCACCGAGGGCCTTCCCGACAGCCGATAGCTGCCAGCCCATGCCCGACACGGACGACGAGCGGTCGCGACCTCCCACGTAGACGCGGAGGTCTCTCTTGAACAGTCCACCTACGTCTCGGTGCTCGACCCGGCCCGAAGAGCTCTTCACGTCGATCACCCATACTCCTGACGGCGCAACGGCGATGATGTCGATGTTCCCCCTCGTGCCCGGCACCCTGCGGTCGTAGAGGAACAACACCCGGTCGCCTGCCCGCCGGGCCAAATCGGTCGCCACGCGTTCTTCGCCCAATGCCCCGTCGCGCCAAGCGGTGGTCGACTGGGGATCGGAGGACACCGCCTTCACCACACCGGCCAGAGGCCCCCAACTCTTGTCGATGCGGGCTTGACGCGCCCGGTGCCGGCGCTGGTACTCGGCCCGGGCTGACGCTCCCGCCGTGCCGGGATCGGCCGAATCGGTGGGGTGTGCCGGGTTGCCGGGGTTGGCCGGGTTGGCCGGGTTGCCTGAGTTGGCCGGGCTGCCTGAGTTGGCCGGGTTGCCGGGGTCACCCCGCCCGGCCGGCGTCACCTCGAGGGAACGCTCGCCGGTCCGGGGAGGACGCCGAGCCCGGCGGAAGCCACAGCTCCGTCCACGAACACGGTCACCGATCCCTCGCCGCTCACCCGCCAGTTGCCTTCGCCGTCCCCTACCAGCGCAGTGCGATCGGGAATCCCCACCACCGGCAGGCCGGACGGAGCCAGCACCACCGAACGGTGCAGCTTCTCGCCGTGGGCATCTTCGTCCACGTCACCGAAGTTGGCCACGACGGCCATCTGCCCCACCAGACCGAGCCCCACCGTGAGCGCCCCGCCACGGGGATCGACCATGGGGTCGGTGAGCACCATGGCTCCGGCGCCCGAACCGGCCACGACAGCCCCGCCGTGCCAGGCCTCTCGAAGGGCGTCGAACACCGCCGAACCCTTCAGAACCGACCGAAGGTGCAGGGCCGAACCTCCGCTCAGGTAGACGAAGCGGGCCCGGCGCACGACGTCGGCCATGCCCGGGTCCTGGGCGTCGGACCGACCGAGGACCATGAGCCCTTCCACTTGGGCGCCGAGCGACGAGAACCACTCTGCGGCTCCCATGACCAGACGCTCGGGATGCTGGTACGCCGAGGCCGTCGGCAGCACGACCACGTCGGCCCCGCCCGATGCGGCCAGGAGCTCGGCGTCGAAAGAGCATCCGTCCGTCCACTCTGCTCCGCCCACCAGTGCCACCGGTCCCTGCAGTCCCACGCTGCCACTCTTGCACGTCACCGGGACGGACGCCGCCACCCCAGGCCACGGCCCCCAGCCCGGAGCCCCCAGCCCGGAGCCCCCAGCCCGGAGCCCGGAGCCCCCAGCCCGGAGCCCCCAGCCCGGAGCCCGGAGCCCCCAGCCCGGAGCCCCCAGCCCCCACCTTCACCGCATGGCCACGTCGTCGAGGTACTCCTCCCGCCAGAAGTCGTAACGCTCCGAGGGGAGGACCAACGCGTGGGTGGGCTCGAGCGCGCCCACAAATGACCGGTCATGGCTCACCGCCACAATGGTGCCGGGCCAGATGCTGAGCATCCTCCCCACCGCGTCGATGGAGGCCGGGTCCAAGTTGTTGGTAGGCTCGTCGAGCACCAGCAAGTTGGCATGCCCGGCCGCCAGCATGGCCAACGCCAACTTGGCCCGCTCACCCCCCGACAGGGTCTCGGGAAGCTGGTCGGCTGCCTTGCTCGGCAAACCAAAGGACCCCAGCAGTGCCCGGCGCTCCCGCTCGGTCACGAGCACGCTGTCGTCGATGTTCCCCAATGCCGTCAAGGACGGATCGACCTGCTCGTGCTCCTGGGCGAAGTAGCCGATGGTCACCTGGTGCCCGAGCGTCACCGCCCCCCGCGACGGCTGCTGCACCCCGGCCAGGACCCGGAGCAGGCTCGACTTCCCGGCGCCGTTGCGCCCGATGACGACGATCCGATCCCCTCGTCCGGCGGTGAAGCTCACCTGCCGGAGCACTTCGAGCGACCCGTAGCGCACGCCGAGGGACCGCACTTCCAGCGGGACCGCTCCCGAACGTTGGGGCGGGGGCAGGCGGAACGTGTGGGCACGCTCGCGGGCGATCACCGTGGTGCGGTTGGACTCCAGGCGCTCGACCCTCTTGTCGATGGACTTGGCCACCCGGGCTCGCCGGTTCGTGCTGCCACGCATGGAGTCGGCCAGCGTGCTCAGCCGCCGGATCTCCCGATCTTCGAGGGCCGCAGCCCGCTCGCTGCCGGCCACGTTCGCGGCGAGCTGGGCCCGGTAGCTCGAGTACGTGCCCTTGTACTCGGTCAGGGCCCCCCCGGCCAGGTGGAACACCTTGGTGATCGAGCGGTCGAGCAGCTCGAGGTCGTGGCTGATCACCAGCAAAGCTCCGGGGAACGTCGCCAGCTCGTCCATGAGCCAGCGCTTGGCCGGCATGTCGAGGTGGTTGGTGGGCTCGTCGAGGATCATGACGTCGGGAGACTGGAACAGGACCCGGATCAGGTCGACGCGTCGGCGCTGCCCCCCCGACAGCCGCTCGATGTCCTCCAACAAGACCCCTTCGGCCAACCCGAGACCGGCGGCCAGGCGACCCATCACCGACTCGGCCTCGTACCCGCCGTTCTCCCGGTACTGCTCCTCCAGATCGGAGAACATGGCGATGTTGGCCTCGCTCGGGTCCTTGGCCATCTGCCGGCGGGCCTGGTCCAACGCGTCGTCGAGGACGTCGAGCCCCCGGGCCGACAGCACGTGGGAGAAGCCGGTAGCCTCGAGGCCCAGCCCCCGGGGGACCGGAGCCTGGGGCAGGTACCCGACGGTGCCGGTGATCCGGACGTTCCCCGTCGACCGCACCTCCGTGGACTGCTCGCCCACCAGGACGGAGACGAACGACGACTTGCCGGTGCCGTTTCGTCCCACCAGCCCGGCCTTCTCCCCGGGGCCGACCACGAACGCCGAGTCGCGCAGGAGCACCCGGTGCCCGATCTCGACGTGGACCGAGGAGCCGACAATCACCCAACGAGCCTGGCACATCGGCGGCGCGGTCCCGCCCGCCCGAGGCCGTAGGCTCCGGGTCATGGCCACCACATCGACGTTCCACCAAAAGATCGCCGTCGTCACGGGTGCCGCGTCGGGGATCGGCAAGGCCCTTGCTGCCGAGCTCATCGACCGGGGGGCCGAGGTGGTCATGGCCGACATCGACGCGGCGGGCATACGGTCCGCGGCCGCCGACATCGACGCCGACGGGACGCACACCGTCACGGCGGTGCTCGACGTCACCGAAGCCGAAGACGTTCGCCGCCTCGTCGAGTCCACCCGCGACGAACGCGGCCGGCTCGACTTCATCTTCAACAACGCCGGCATCGGCAGCGGGGGACCGGTCGAGCACCTCGAGCTGGCCACGTGGCGTCGCACGGTCGAAGTCGACCTGATGGGCGTGGTCCACGGGGTGGCCGCCGCCTATCCGATCATGGTGGCCCAGGGTTTCGGGCACATCGTGAACACGGCCTCGCTGGCCGGGCTGGTCCCCTCGCCGCTGCTCACTCCGTACGCCGCCGCCAAGCACGCGGTCGTGGGGTTGAGCGTCAGCTTGCGGGTCGAGGCCGCCGCACACGGCGTGCGGGTCAGTGCCGTGTGCCCCGGACCGGTGGAGACGCCGCTGCTCGATCAGCCCGGGTCGGTGAATGCTCGAACCCTGCTCACCAACGCTCTGGGTGAGGCCTACCCGGCCGACCGGCTGGCGACCGACGTGCTCGACGGGGTGATGGCCAATCGGGCGCTGATCGTCGCTCCCGAGACGGCCCGGGGAGCGTGGGGCTACTTCCGCCAGTCACCCGACGAGATGCTGGCGTCGATGGAGGCCCAGGCGGTGGCGTCGGCCGAACGCCGGGCGGCTGAAGCGCGGGGCTGAGATGCCGGGCTGACGCGAGCGGGCTGACGCGAGCGGGCTGACGCGAGCGGGCACCGTCTAGGGTGACGTCACCCCGGCTCGCTGCCTACGATGCCGACGAAGCTCACACACTCTCCCGGCCCACCCCCGAGGTTGTGCGTGAGGGCGAGCTTGCAACCCGCCTCGACCGCGGCCACCTGTCGGTCCGCCGGAGCCTCGTGGCGAAGCTGAAGCCAGCATTCGTAGAGCATCCTCAGGCCCGACGCGCCCACCGGGTGCCCGAAGCTCTTCAGACCTCCGTCGGGGTTCACGGCCAGCTCGCCGTCGAGGTCGAAGGTGCCGGCCAGCACGTCGGACCACGCCTTCCCTCGCTCGGCAAAACCAAGGTCCTCCATGAGGACGAGCTCGGTCGGCGTGAAGCAGTCGTGAACCTCGGCCATCGCCAACTCGCTCCGGGGGTCGGTAACCCCGGCTTGGCGGTATGCGTCCTCGGCTGACCGCACGACTTCGGTGAACGTCGTGTAGTCGTAGGACTGGTCGGTCGGTCCCGTACCCGGGCCGGCCGCCAGGGCGAGTGCTTTCACGTAGAGGGGGTTCGACCTGTACCGATCAGCGTCCTCGGTTCGGACGATGACCGCCGCCGCCGATCCGTCACTTACTCCCGAACAGTCGAATACTCCCAGCATGCCTGCGACCCTCGGAGACTTGGCGATAGTCTCCATCGAGACCTCCGACTGGTACTGAGCGAGCGGATTGCGAGCCCCGTTGTGGTGGTTCTTCCAGGCGATGCGGGTCATCACCTCCTTCATCTCCTCTTCGGAGAGGCCGTACTTGGCCGCGTACGCCGGGGCGACGAAGCTGAACACCGCCGGCGAGCTGATGCCGGCGGCCGTCCCGTCGGCCGGGGGGAAGGTGCGCACCAGCCCTGAGTAGCCGCTGTCCTTGAGCTTCTCCACGCCGACAGCCACAGCCACGTCGTAGGCTCCCGAGGCCACGGCGTAGCAGGCGTTGCGGAACGCCTCCGACCCGGTGGCGCAGAGGTTCTCCAACCTGGTCACCGGTCGGTAGTCGATCTTGAGCGGGCGCGACAGTGACAGCCCGCTCTCGCCGGACTGGAGGGTGCCGAACCAGAACGCATCCACATCGTCGATCCCGATCCCGGCCGAGTCCAGCGCGGTGTGAACCGAGTCGACGACCATGTCGTCGGCACCCCGGTCCCAGTTCTCACCGAAGGCGGTACACCCCATGCCGACGATCGCCACGCGATCTCTGATCCCCTTCGACGCCATGCGTCACCTCCCTCTCTGCTGCTCGGGCCTGTCCACGCCGTCGTACCGCCGTCCACATGTGCCTGGGCCTGCCCTCCACCCCCACCTCGTGCCGGCCGGCGGTGCTCCCCGAATGGCCTTCACGGCGTCGGCCGGGCCTTCCAGAAGTAGTCGTGCACGCCGTCGGTGGTCGTGTACAGCCGCCTGAACGTCATGGAGACGCGGTCTCCCATGGCCACGGTGTCGGGGTCGACGTCGGTCAGCTCGAACCGATACCTGCCGCCTCCGTCGAAGTCCACCACCGCCGCGACGAGTGGAGGGTTGGGAGAGTACGCCAGGTGGTCGATCGTGAGCTTCGAGACCACCCCGGGGGTGTCGGCGAACGGGTGGGGAACCATGTGCCCCCGAGCCCGGCACGCCATGCACACGAGTTGGGCCGGCAGGTGCCGGGCCCCGCATTCGGTCCCGCCCGTCGGGGTTCCGCCCGTCGGGGTGCCGCCCGTCGGGGCAGTGCAGCGGCTGCCGACGAGCGCGAACTTCCAGGGCTCGGAGCGCAGTGAGGGCGGGGCGGCGGGGCGTGCGGGGTCCGGTCGTCGCGGGGGATCGCGTTCGAGGAGTCCCCTCCAAGCGAGGAAGTTCGAGTACCCAAGGCCGGTCTGTCCGGAGGCGACCTGCTCGCGCACCGTCGCTCTCCCCTGCGCGCTTCGGTAGGCCGGGAGGGCGCCCGTCACCCGGAGCACCACCACGTCCGCCCCGTCGGCCACCGACACCGCCACTACGTGATCACCGGGCTGGGCTCGATCGAGAACGTGGGCCAGCAGCAGGCCCATGTGGGCTGCGCCGCAGTACCCCACTGTGTCGTAGAGCCCGTCGGCGACTGCTTCCTTCCGAACCCCGCACGCACGCGCGAACCGCTCGGCCACCCGGCGATGGGCGCCGGTCACCACCAGATGGTCGACCTCGCCAGGCTTGAGCTCGGCCTGCTCCATCGCCCGGGAAAAGGCCGACTCGACCATCGGCCCGTAGACATGCTCGCCGAACCGCTCCTCCCACGTTCGCGAGGCGAGCGCTCCGGGGACCCGCCAGCGGTCCAGAAACTCACCGGTCACCGATGACATCGCGATGGGCTCGGCCAGCACCGGTTGACCGTCGCCCCCAGGGCCGGTGAGCAACGCCACCGCGGCGTCGCCCCCGTTGGCCTCATCGGAGCTGCCCGGCAGTCCGGTGCGGATGTCGGACGCCACGGTGAGGAGAGTCCGGCGTGAGGACGCGTCCAGCGCTTCGTGGAGGGCAATGACCGCCGAGCGCACCGAGGCAGTCCGATCGGAGACCGGAACCGAATCGCCGAGCCCAAGGGCGGCGTGGATCGCCGTGGCGTTCGTCTTGTCCGTATACGCCGGCACCACCGTGGAGAACGACAGGCCGTCGAGGTGGAGACCCGAACCTGCGACAGCTCCCCCCTCGGTGCCGAGGACGGTTCGCGCCGCCTCGACGCCCATCGTGGTGGTGTCCTCGTCGTAGGAAGCGACCGACCTTCGCCCCTTGCTCCCACGTCCGCCAAGCGCCTCGGCAATGGCCGACCGCTCGAGACGGTGGAAGGGAACGTACGCCCCGTACCCGATGATCCCGCCCATCACGCCCCCTCTACGTAGTCGTCCGGCACTGTCGCGCCTGCCGCGTCTGCCGCGTCTGTCACGTCTGTCGCGTCTGTCGCGTCTGTCGCGCTCGTGGAGCCCGTCGAGCTCAGTCGTGGAGCGCTCATTTCGGCAGCCCCAGGAGCCGTTCGCCAATGATGGTCCGCTGTATCTCCGACGTGCCACCGGCGATGCTCGCCGCTTTGCTCCAGAGCCACTGACGCCCCCACCGGCCACCGAGGACCGATGCCGGACCGACCACGTCGAGCGCTGCTTCGGACAACTCCTGGGTCAGCGCGGTCCACGCCAGCTTGACGATGCTCGACTCGGCACCCGGCTCCTCACCCCGAGCCATGCGGGACATCGTCCGCCAGTTGTGGACCCGGAACACCTGCGCGAGGACCGCGCACTGTGCCAACCGGTCGGCGACCGCCGGATCGTCCAGTGCCCCCGAAGACAGAGCCTCATGGTAGAGATCGTGCAAGTAGATCTCGTGGACCACTTGCTCCTTGAACGGAAATGCCGTACCCCGCTCGTGGCTCAGGGTGGTGCCGGCCACCGTCCAGCCGTGACCGACACCCCCAATCACCGCGTCACCCGGAACAGCGACATCATCGAGGAACACCGCGTTGAACTCGGCGTCGCCGGTGATCTGCACGAGTGGTCGAACCTCGATACCGGGCGCGGTCATGTCCACGGCGAAGAACGTGAGGCCGGCGTGCTTCGGTGCTGCAGGGTCACTGCGGGCCAGGCACAGTCCCCACTGGGCGAACTGAGCGTACGACGTCCACACCTTCTGCCCGTTCAGGACCCAGCGGTCGCCGTCGCGTTCGGCTCTGGTCGTGACCGAAGCCAGGTCCGAACCGGCATCGGGCTCGCTGAAGAGCTGGCACCAAAGATCTTCGGCCGAGAGGATCCGAGCGAGCCAGCGTGCCTTCTGCTCGTCGGTCCCGTGTGCCAGGAGGGTCGGGCCGGCCAGGTTCACCCCGACACGGTTCACCGGTTGGGGAGCTCCAGCTCGCGCGTACTCGGTGTTGTAGATGGCCACCTCCACGGGCGACGCGCCGCGTCCCCCGAATGCGGACGGCCATGCGATCCCAACCCAGCGGGCGCCGGCCAGACGGGCCTGCCATCGCCGCCCCCAGGCCACTTCCTCTTCCAAGCTCTCGAACATCGGGGTCGGTTCGAGATTGGCGGAGAGCCACTCCCTGATCTCAGCGGCGAACGTCTCTTCACCCTGGGTATACGAAAGGTTCATCCGATCACCGCTCTCCCTGCGTCTCGCCGGCACTGGACTGGCCGGCGTCGGGAACCCTGGCTCTCGTCCCGGTCACCGACTGCGCCGCGAGCTCACGACAAGCGGCACGGTTGATCTTGCCAGAGGCCAGGGTCGGCAGGTCGCCCACGAGCACCAGGTGCTCGGGGGTCTTGAACCGGGCCAGGCCCTCCTCGGCGAAGTGGCGGCGACAGGCTTCGAGGTCGAACGAAGGTGCGGCGACCAAGACTGCGGCCACACGTTCACCCATCACCGGATCGGGAACAGGCACCGCTGCCGCATGTCGGACCAGCGGATGAGATTCGAGGACCGCCTCGACCTCGGTGGCGGCGATGTTCTCGCCACCTCGAATGATCACGTCACCCAGCCGCCCGACGACCCGGAGCCACCCCTCGTCGTCGAGCACGGCCAGGTCGCCGGTGCGGAACCAACCGCCCCGGCCCCGACGGGGCTCGTTGTCAGCCGGTTCTGCGTAACCCACGAACAGCTCAGGACCTCGAACCCACAGTTCGCCGGTGGAGCCAGGGGCCAGCCTCCTGCCGCTTTCGGGATCACTGATACGCAGTTCGACTTCGCCTACGGCTCGACCGTCGGTGTCCCGGGCCCGAGTGGGATCGTCTCCCTCTGAGCTGGTGGTCACCGTCGGAGCCTCGGTGGAACCGTACGTGCGCTTCACCAAGCAGCCCAGCTCCCGGCGGGCGGTGTCGACGAACGCCGGCGTGACTGCCGCCCCTCCGCTCGACACCAGGCGCAAGCTCTGGACCCGCTCCCGGGTGAAACCTCCCGCTCCCATCATGGTCACGAAAAACGTAGGGGGACCGATCATGAACGTGATCCGCTCCGACTCGACGAGTTCCACTGCGTGATCGGGATCCCATCGTGCCATGCACACCACCGACATCCCGGCCACGGCCGGCAGCAAGACGCCGTTCAAGAGCCCGGACACGTGCGCCATCGGTGCCGGCATGAGTACGGCGTCGGATGCCGACAACCCGTGCACCTGGGCCATCAGTCCAGCCTTCCACGCCAGCCCGCGCTGGGTATGCAACACCGCCTTCGGGCGCCCGGTCGATCCCGACGTGAACATGACGACGGCCAGGTCGGCCGGGCGAGCCGAGCTCCCTGGGGCCACCGGAGGTCCCGCCGGGAGGACCTGGCAGAGGGTCTCGAGCCCGGCGACGCCTTGCGGCACGATGATCGCTCTCTCACGCTGGGCCATGGCCGAGTCCGGGGCCGCCAGGACCAGACGACACGGAACTTGCTCCAACGATCGCTCGACTTCGATCTCTCTGGCGGCCGCATGGACCGGGAGCGCGACCGCACCCAGGCGCCAGCACGCCCGGTACAGCACGACGGCCGGAAGTCCGTTGGGAAGCTGCCACGCCACACCGTCACCTCGTCGGACCCCCGCTGATCGGAGGCGCCCGGCCACGGTAGCCACCGAGTCTTCGAGGGCGGGTCCCTCGAGGATCGACCGTCCGTCGACCACGCGATGGGTGCTGGCCGGTCCCGATGCCGACAGCGTGGCGTCCAACGACCCGATCCGCCACGGGCCTCCGGGACGTAGGTAGTGAGATCGGCGGGTATGGGGCCAGGTCGGATGCAGCCGCTGTCCTTTCCCCGGTGCACCGGCCCGACCACCCCGGCTACCGCTGCCGTCCCCGCTGCCGCTGCCGTTCCCGCTACCGCTGCCGTCCCCGCTGCCCTTCTCTACGCCGCTGCCGCTGCCGTCCCCGATGCCGCTGCCGTCCCCGCTGCCGCTGCCGTCCGTCCGGCGGGGCACTCCGCCACTGGCTCGACCTGTGGTCACGTCCTCGGACACTGCCAGGATCGGCCCGTCGTCGCAAGGCCACGATCTGGTGGGCAATCGAGCACCCGGTGCCCGATGCTCGGTGCCCGATGCTCGGTGCCCGGTGCGTCGATTGCCCCCTACCCCACAGGTGACCCACCGGTAACCGGCCAAGCCGCCCTGCTCCGGAGGCTCTAACATGTCTCCATGGCCATCAAGCGAGTGGGGATCGTGGGTTCGGGGATCATGGGGTCGGGCATCGCCGAAGTGGCGGCCGCTTCGGGGCACGAGGTCGTGCTCAGGAGCCGGAGCAGGTCCACTGCTGACGGCATGGTGGCCGGTCTGGAAAAGTCCCTGAACCGCCAGATCGAGAAAGGCAAGCGGACCGAGGCCGAGCGCGACGACATCCTCTCACGGGTGACGGCCACGACTGATCTGCAGGATCTGTCAAACGTCGACCTGGTCATCGAGTCGGTGATCGAGGACTTGGCGGTGAAGAAGCACCTCTTCACCGAGCTCGATCGGGTATGCGACGAGGCGGCCATCATCGCCACGAACACGTCCACCCTTCCGGTGGTGGAGCTGGCGATGGAGACCGGTCGGCCCGAGAAGGTCTGCGGGATCCACTTCTTCAACCCGGCTCCGGCGATGTCGCTGGTGGAGGTCGTGCGCCCGATCACCGCGTCCGACGAGACGATCAGCCAGGCAATGGCCTTCGCCGAAACCTGCGGGAAAGAGCCGGTGCAGGTGAAGGACCAGGCCGGGTTCATCGTGAACGCTCTGCTGTTCCCCTACCTGAACAACGCCGTCCGGCTCCTGGAGCAGGGAGTGGCCACCAAAGACGGGATCGACGCCGCCATGAAGGGGGGGTGCGGCTTCCCCATGGGTCCGTTCGCCCTCTTGGACCTGGTGGGTCTGGACACGTCGCTGGCCATCCTCGACGCCCTCTACGCCGAGTTCCGCGACCCCAACTACGCAGCCGTACCCCTCCTGCGCCGGATGGTGGCGGCCGAGACGTTGGGGCGCAAGTCCGGGCAGGGCTTCTACGACTACCGGCGATGACCGCCCTAACGGCCACCCCAGCGGGCACCCGAACGGCCACCCCAGCGGCCACCCCAACGGCCACCCCAGCGGGCACCCGAACGGCCACCCCAGCGGCCACCCCAGCGGCCACCCCAACGGCCACCCCAGCCCTCCCAGGCTCGGCAGGGAGCAGGTGACCAGATGCCAATGAGTGCCAGGGACCGACCGTGGATGATGCGGACGTACTCGGGCCACTCCACGGCCCGCGCCTCAAACGAGCTCTACCGGACCAACCTGGCCAAAGGCCAGACCGGTCTGTCCATCGCTTTCGACCTCCCCACCCAGACCGGGTACGACCCCGACGCCCCCGAGGCAACCGGGGAAGTGGGCAAGGTCGGCGTCCCGGTGGTCCACCTGGGCCACATGCGCCAGCTCATGGAGGCCATCCCCGTGGCCGACATGAACACGTCCATGACCATCAACGCCACCGCGGCCTGGCTTCTCGGTCTCTACGTCGCCAACGCCGAGGACCAGGGGGTCGACCCGTCGGTCCTGACCGGCACGACCCAGAACGACATCGTGAAGGAGTACCTGAGCCGGGGCACGTTCATCTTCCCCCCTGGTCCCAGCTTGCGCCTCACCGTGGACACGATCGCCTACACCGTGCGGCACCTC
>JAJYWF010000062.1 GCA_021791635.1 Actinomycetes bacterium | reverse complement strand
CCCAGCACCCAGGTCACGGCGTCGACCACGTTCGACTTGCCGCTCCCGTTGGGACCGACCACGACGGTAATCCCGGGCTCGAATTCGAGCACGGTGGGGTCGGCGAAGGACTTGAACCCCTTCATGGTGAGCGACTTCAAGAACATCGGTCGGCACCCTACATCCGATCCCCGACGGGCCGATGTGGCAGAGGAGGGAACGGCCTGGCCGTGCACTCCCAGCAGTCAGATCTGGCAGTGCTCGCAGAAGTACGTGGAGCGCCCTCCGGCCCGGACCCTCACGATCGGGGACCGGCACCGCCGGCACGGCTGGCCCTCGCGGTCGTAGACCTGGTGGCTGCCCTGGTAGTCCCCGGCCTCCCCGAACAGGTCCCGGTACTGCTCGTCGGCCAGCGTCGAACCACGGTGCTTGATCGCCTCGGCCAGCGTCTCCACCATGGCCCGGTACAGACGGCGGGTCTCGATCACCGAGAGGCTGTCGGACAGGCGGTCGAAGCGGAGGCCGGCGGCGAACAGGATCTCGTCGGAGTACACATTGCCGATCCCGGCGACGAACTGCTGGTCCATGAGGAGGGCTTTCAGCCCCGCTTTGTGCTGTCGGAGCAGGACGGCGAAACGATCCCAGCTCATCATGTCCTCGATCGGGTCGAAGCCGAGGTGCGAGAGCTCGGGAACCTGCCGGCGCGACACCGCACCCGCTCCCATCCCGCCGCCGGTGGAGGTCGAGAACGTGCCGGCCGACGCAGGGGGCGCCTTGAATGTCTCCGGCGGGGTCGAGACGAACATCTCTCCGAAGGTCCGGGGGTCGACGTAGCGGAGCTCTCCACCCTGGGTGAAGGTGATCACGACGTGGGTGTGCTTGGGCTTGGGCTCCTTGCTGCCCTTGACCCTCAGGAGCTGCCCACTCATCCCCAGGTGGACCACCAAGGTGTCGGCGTTGTCCAAGTGCAAGAGGAGGTACTTGCCCAACCGGGACACGCTCTTGATCGAACGCCCCTCGAGGCGGGACCGAAAGTGCTTGGCGCTGGCGTGCCGGCGCACGGAGCGGCCGTTGGCCACGGCCACCGCCTTGATCCGCCGGCCCGAGACCTCCTTGGACAGATCCTGGCGGAGCGTCTCCACTTCGGGGAGCTCAGGCACGCCAACCACCCCCGGCCCTGGCCGGACCACCGATCCAGTGTCGCCTCAGCCTTAGCCCCATCATCGCGGCACCCCCCTCAGTCATCGCCCCGCTCCTCGGTGTCGGATCCGGCCCCGGCTCCGTCGTGCTCCCTCAAGGCGAGCCAGGCGATCCGGGCCGCCGCCTGCTCGGCATCCTTCTTCGACGGTCCTTCCCCGGTGCCCCACCGGTCCCCGTCCAAGAACACCTCGGCCCGGAAGTGCCGCTCGTGGTCGGGACCGGTCCCCTCGACGGCGTAGTGGGGCGGCCCACTGCCCCGTTGGACGGTCAGCTCCTGCAGCAGGCTCTTGTGGTCGAATCCTCCCGGCTCGGCGGCAGCGGCTTCGATACGCTCGCCGAGGAGCCCGAGCACCAGTCTCTCCGCCTCCAACCACCCGGCATCGAGGTAGACGGCGCCGATCACCGCCTCGAGGGCATCGGCGAGGATGGAAGCCTTGGTCCGACCTCCCGATGCCTCCTCGCCCCGGCCGAGCCGGAGCTCCCCCCCGACGTCGAGGCCCTGCGCCACTTCGGCCAGGACCCGGGCGTTGACCACACCAGCGCGGATCTTCGCCAGCGCCCCTTCGGGGAGCTGGGGAAAGCGCCGGAAGGTGTACTCGGCCACGACCAGGCCGAGCACGGCATCCCCCAGGTACTCGAGCCGCTCGTTGGAAGGCTCACCACCCCGCTCGCTGCACCAGCTCCGGTGGGAGAGCGCCTGCTCGAGCAGACCGGGCTGGGCGAAGCGGTGCTCGAGCCGCGCCGCCAGCCCGGCAGCGCCGTCGTCCACGGCCGGCACGGTCCGGAGGTCAACCCGCTCCGAGCTTGGCGAACACGTAGTCGACCGCATCCCGGACCGTGCGGAGATCCTCGAGATCCTCGTCGTCGATCCTGAACCCGACACTGCGCTCACCCAGCTCCTCCTCGAGGGCCTCGACCAGCTCGATCAGAGCCAGAGAGTCGGCGTCGAGGTCCTCGGCGAAGGACGAACCTTCGCTGATAGTGGACGGATCCACCTCCAAGATGTCGGCGAGCTGGTCCCTGATCAGGTCGAACACCCCCTGTCGGTCCAGCGGTCCTCGTTCGGTGTGGGTCTCGGCAGGCACGCTGGCTCCTGGGGTGTTCGAGCGGACGGAGACCACTGGATCGGCTGTGGCCGCCCACGATGATACCGGGCCGGCAGGCTCCCCGGGAATTCCCGGGGCTGCGCTGGTTACGGGCTGCGGGACCAGGCGGCCGGAGCGAGGCCCCCGGGTCAGGCGCTCGGGGTTCAGGCCTGTCCAGCCGGCCCGGCCGACACCGCTTCAGCCAGGTGGTCCACCAGACCCCCCCGGGCCAGCTCGTGGGCCACCCGGATGGCGTTCAACGTCGCCACCGAGGTGGAAGAGCCGTGGCTGATCACGCAGACGCCTTCCACTCCGAGGAGCATCGCCCCCCCGGTGTTCTCCGGATCGAGCGCGGACGCGATCGGGAGGAGGTGGGGCATGAGCACTTCGGACGCCGCCTTGGTGGCGTCGTCGGTGCCGAACACCTCGAAGAGCGTATGGAGCAGAAACCGGAGCGACCCTTCGAGGGCCTTGAGCGCCACGTTGCCCGTGAACCCGTCGGTCACGACGACGTCGGCTGGCGACGGCAGAAGATCGCGCCCTTCGATATTGCCGAGAAATCGCAGGCCGGACGAGGTAGCGGCCGCAGATCCCGGGGAGGGGACCAACTCCGCCAGCAACGAGTGCACCTCTTTCACCAGCGGAGTCCCTTTCGAGGACTCCTCGCCGATGGACAAGAGGGCCACCGACGGCTCGGTCACCTGGTACCGGGCGGCGACGTAGGCCGCCCCCATCTGGGCGAACTGCACCAACATCGCCGAGGTGCACTCGGCGTTCGCCCCGGCGTCGACCAGGACTGCAGGCGCCCGGCCGAGCCGGGGTAGCGGCGTGGCGATGCACGGCCGGGCCACCCCGGGAAGCCTCCCCATCCGCAGGAGCGCCGAGGCCATCGTGGCCCCGGTGTTGCCGGCGCTCATCATGGCCGACGCCCGACCGTCGCGTACCAGCTCGGCCGCCCGCACCAGGGACGAGTCCTTCTTCCGGCGGACGCCTTGGGCCGGGTCCTCGTGCATGGCGATGACCTCGGTGCACTCGACCAGTTCCAGGCCGGCCGTGTCCCCCACCAGCTCCGGCGGGCCCACCAGCACCACCGGGATGCCCTCCTCGGCAGCCAGCCGGGCCCCGGCCACGATCTCCTGCGGTGCCCGGTCCCCACCCATGGCGTCGACCGCAACCGGCAGGCCGGCCATCTCCTCGAGGCTCGGCCGCTGCGTCCGTGGGCTCACCCGGACACCTCACCGGAGGCCTTCGGGGGGCTCACTCGGCGGCCTGCCCCGGTCCCGGTGAGCTCACCGGATCAGCCCTGCCGGGCACCGGTCAGTCGACCTCCACGGCGAGACGACCCTTGTACCAACCGCAGTTCGGGCACACGACGTGGGGGGTCTTGGCCTGGTGGCAGTGGGGGCACACGCTGCGGGCCGGCCGAGCCAGACGCCAGTTCGCCGCCTGTCGGCTGCGGCCCTTGGCCTTGGATGTCTTCTTCTTGGGTACGGCCATGTCATGCTCTCCACATCGTCACCGCCCTGGCGGGCGTCTCGCCCCGCGAGGGGCATCCAGCGATCTCCATCTCCCCGCCATGACGGGGCCCAGCTCCGGCGGCCGGCTCGGGAACCACGAGCGGCACCTGCTCCGGCCTACTGGGCGGTCGGGTGCGAACGCACCGACCGGAGCACGTCGAGGTTAGCCCACCTGGGATCGCGTGGCGCCACGCAGCCACACGTCGCCTGGTTCAGGTCCGCGCCACACCACGGGCACAGCCCCCGGCAGTCGGGTCTGCACAGCGGGGCCAAGGGGAGCTCGAGCACCACGGCGTCCCGGACCATGGGCCACAAGTCCAGCTCGTCGCCGACGATCGGGTAGGCCTCGTCGTCGTCAGGATCGCCATAGTGGGCCCCAGGTTCGGTGAAGCGTTCCCTCACCTCGCAGTGGATGCGGCCTCCGACCGCAACAGTGCAACGTCGGCACACCCCGATCCAGGGCGACTCGACCGTCCCACTCACCATCACTCCCCCGTCGAAAGCTTCGAGGACCACGTCGCAACTGGTCTCGGTGCCGTCGGGAACCGTGGAGTCGGCCGGCGAGCGGCGCATGGTCAGGTCACCCCGTCCGGCGGCAGCGGTCGGCGCCCGGACGGTGCGGTGCCAACGGGTCCCGGGGACCCGTCGTAAGCGGGCCACGTGGACCACGAACGAGTCATCAGTCACGACGCCCCCTTTCGCACGACGGACCAGTGCTGACCGCCGGAAGGCGCGGGCCTAGGCCCGGTCCTGGTCGAAGAACCCGTCCTCGTGATCACCGTCCTCACCTGGCCCACTGTCGCCACCCACGGTCGTCGACACCGCCGGCTCGGAAGCCGGGGCGGTGGCCTGGAGCTTTTCCCGGCCGGACTGGACCGTTCTCATGATGCGCTCCAGGACGATCTCCATGCCGGCCAGCTTCTGGTCGCAGTAGTCCTCGGCCTCGTGACGCATCCGGCGCGCCTCTTCGTTGGCGTCGTCCAGGATGCGCTGGGCCACCTGGTTCGCCTGTCGGACGACCTCGGTACGTGACACCATGCGCTCGGCCTGGACCCGAACGTCCTCCATGAGCGCCTCGGCCTCGCGAGCCCGATCGGCCAGGAACTCCTCACGCTCCCGCAAGAGCCAACGAGCCTGGCGCACCTCGTCAGGCCACCGATCGAGCGCGGTCGTGAGGCGCTCGATGATCTCGTCGCGAGACACGAGCACCGACGCCGACAGTGGCATCGCCTTGGCCGAGTTCACGATGTCGATGACCTCGCGGATGACCGTCTCGGCATCGGAGTCAGCGTCGGGAACCCCGAAAGCCCCACTGGCAGAAGGCTCTTCGTAGAGGTCGGTCATCGTCGTTCGGTTCCAAGCTGTCCAGGGGCGGGGGGACCGCCGGCGAATTTCTCGTCCAGGCGGGCGGCCACCGACTTGGGAACGAACGCGGAGACGTCACCGCCGAAGCGAGCCACCTCGCGCAGCAGCTTGGAGGCGATGAACGAGTGCGAGGAGCTGGTGGGGATGAAGATGGTCTCCACCCCCGAGAGCTGCCGGTTCATCTGGGCCATCTGCAGCTCGTTCTCGAAGTCCGATACAGCCCGAAGCCCCTTCACGATGGCCGACGCCCCCACGTCGCGGGCGACGTTCACCACGAGAGTCGACACGCTTACGATCCGCACGGTCGAGAGATTGGCCAACGCTTCTTCGAGCATCTCCTTGCGCTCGTCGAGATCGAAGAGGGGCTCGCTCTTCTGGGGGTTGCGCAATGCGGCCACCACCACCTCGTCGAAGAGCTTCGACGCTCTCTCAACCACCTCCAGATGTCCGTTGTGGAAGGGGTCGAACGAACCGGGGAAGAGGGCGATCTTCACGATCGCGTCGTCGGTGGCGTGGGAGGCGCGGGTGGCGCGCTCGGCGCGGATGGCGACGCCGGCAATGCCGACGCCGGCACGTCGGATGTGCCGGCGCCCACGAAGGGGGGCCCACCGTCGTGTAGGTCGGTTCTGCGTACCACGGTCACGAGCGTACCGCCGTAGCGACGGGACCTGGTCACCCTCCACCCCGACGGAACGGGGACCGGTGTCGACGACTCGAGCACCCCGACGTCGCAGCGCAACGATTCGAGGAGGGCCTCCCAGGCCGAGAAGCGGTACGGAGGATCGCAGAGCACCAGGTCGAAGGCCGGGGACCGGTCCAGCCATCCCGGTAGCTCGGCCCGGACCAAGGTTGCCCGCCGGCCGGCGTGACCCGGCGCCGGCGAGGACCTCGCGGCTTCGGGGCCGCCGGTGGGTGGCTGCACCAGGCCGGCAGCGGCCAGGTTCGCCCGGACCGCGGCCAGGGCCGCCTGGTCGTGGTCGACGAAGGTGACGTGGGAAGCGCCCCGGGAGAGCGCCTCGGCGCCCATGGCGCCACTGCCGCAGAACAGGTCCGCCACCGACAGCGCCTCGATGCCGCCCATCGACCCCAGCACGTCGAAGATGGCCTCCCGAACTCGGTCCGACGTCGGCCGGACCCCGGCTGGGAGGCGGGCCGGCAGCCTCCGTCCCCGGCTGGACCCGCCGATCACGCGCACGATCCCACCGTACCGCCCGGCTTCCCGGCTGGACCGCCCACCGCGCCCTCAGCTCTTGAAGAGGAACTCTTCGTCAACCGGATCGAGGAACAACCGGACCTCGTCCTCCAGCAGGGGGTGGTCGGTCAGGCTCCCGTCGGGACCGATCACCTCCTCAGCCAGCCGACGGGCTGCTTTCAGCAGATCGGCGTCCCTGCGTAGCTGGGCCAGCTTGAGGTCGCTCCGTCCCTTCTGCCGGGCGCCCAAGATGGTGCCCTCCCCCCGCAGCTCCAAGTCGATCTCGGCCAGCTCGAAACCGTCGTTCGTCCGCTCCATGGCTTCCAGGCGGTCGACCGCCCCTTCGGTGACCGCATCCCCGAGCAGGTAGCACCAGCTGGGCAAGCTGCTCCGCCCGACCCGACCCCGCAGCTGGTGGAGCTGGGAGATCCCGAATCGTCCGGCGTCTTCGACGACCATCACCGTGGCTTCGGCCACGTCGACCCCGACCTCGACCACGGTGGTAGCCACCAGCACGTGCACCTCACCGGACCGAAACGCCGCCATCACCGCCTCCTTCTCTGCCGCGGCCATCTGCCCGTGAAGGAGCCCGAGTCGCACCCCTGCCAGCTCTTCTCGGCTCAGCCGGACCAGCTCCTCGGTGGCCGATCGGGCCTCCACCCGTTCAGACCCCTCGACCAGGGGGCAGACGACGTAGGCCCGGTGCCCGGCAGCCACCTCGTCGCGCACGCGAGCCCAGGCGGCCTGCTCTTCGAGCGGCGTCCGGGCCCACTGGGTGGTGACGGGAGCCCGTCCGGGGGGGAGCTCATCGAGCACCACCATGTCCAGGTCGCCGAAGAGCACCATGGCCGCCGTCCGGGGGATCGGGGTAGCGGTCATCACCAGGAGGTCCGGATCAGCCCCGGCCGGCGAGACGGGGTCTGCACCCGGGCCCCGTCGACGCCCGCCTTCCCCCGAGACCGGCCGGCGCCCCTTCTCCCTCAGAGCAGCCCGCTGCTCCACGCCGAAGCGGTGCTGCTCGTCGATCACCACCACGCCGAGGGAGTGGAAGCTCACCTCGTCGGTCAGCAGGGCGTGCGTCCCCACCACGATGTCCACGTCCCCACTTCTCAGCCCTTCGTGGAGACGGGCCCGCTCCCTGGCCGTCGTCCGGTTCGTGAGCAGGCCAACCGTCACGGGCCGCTCACCTCCGAGACGCGAGCGGTCCGGCACGTGCAACCCGGCGACCAGTGTCCGCACGGCCATGGCGTGCTGCTCGGCCAGCACCTCGGTCGGGGCCATCAGGGCACCCTGGTGACCACCCTGCACGGCCACCAGCATCGATGCCACCGCCACCACCGTCTTGCCCGACCCGACGTCACCTTGGAGGAGACGGTGCATCGGGAGCGGTCCAGCCAGCTCGGCCACGATGGAGGCCAGTGCCCGGCGTTGGGCCGACGTCAGTTCGAACGCCAGCCCTTCGAGGAACCGCCGCACCAACGACGGCGATGGCGACCGCCTGCGACTTCGGGCGTCGGTGACGTCGAGGACCGAAGCCGTGTGCCGGATCGCCCGGGCGTCGGCTTCCATGGCCCGGCGGCGGAGCACAAGCGACAGCTGGAGCCGGAAGAGCTCGTCGAACGCCAGCCGCCGACGGGCCGGAGGCCAGGACGCCATCGACTCGGGGAGGTGGGTGCCACGGATGGCCTCGGTCCTCTCGACCAGGTCCAGTCGATGTCGCCACGACTCGTCCAATGGGTCGGCGAAGCGGCCCGCCCGATCGATGGCTTCCGAGACCCACGTGCCGATCTCGGCGCTGCTCAGGCCGGAAGTCGAGGACTGGGGATAGACCGGGATCACCCGCAAGGTCCTCGACCCTCCCCCGGCCTTTCCGACCGAGCTGTCCACGACCACGTCCACCACCGGGTTCACCATCTGGCGCCGTCCCCGGAACTCGGTGGGCTTCCCGGAGAACAGTGCCTCGGTCCCCACGTCGAGTTGCCCGGCCCGCCACGGCTGGTTGAAGAACACCACCCGGAGCGACCCGCTCCCGTCCGACACGTCGAGCTCGACCCGGGTGCGACCACCGCGACCACCGCGACCACCGCGGCCACCGCGGCCGGCACTCGTGCCGCGCCCTCCCGCACCGCCCCTTCTCACCTCCACCCGATCGACCCGGGCCAGCACGACGACCTCCCCGGCACCCTGTCCGTCTCGCTCTCCGACGGACACGTCGGCCACGTCGACCTGTCGAGTGCGGTCGATGTAGCGGAGGGGGTAGGTGGTGAGGAGATCGAGGATCGTCTCCACCCCCCATTGGCGAAGCGCCGCGGCCTTCTTCGCCCCGAGCGACGAGAGGACTTCGACCGGCTGGTTGGCCAGGAACCGCAAGGTCCGGCCTCTACCGGAGGCCCCGGCGGGGACTGGCCCCGTCCCGGTCACTCGATCCCGAAGAGGTACGGGTACAGCGGCTGGCCGCCGCGGTGGACCTCGGTGGCCACGTCGGCGTGCTCGTCATGCAGCCAGGCCGTGATCCGCCGGGTGTCAGCCGGGGTAGCCCCCTCCCCTTCGATCAGGGTGACCAGCTCGTGCTCGTCGGTGAGGATCCGGTCCAACAGGGCGAAGGCGGCGGCGGCCGGCGAGTCGGCCACGGACACGACTGCACCCCGGGACACTCCGATCCAATCGCCTTCGGCCACCGGGCCGGCCTCGGTCTGGGCGGCCCGCACCGCCTGGGTCACCTCGGCCGGCAGCACGCGGGCGCCCGAGGCCTTCATCGCCGCCACGTTGTGCTCCAGGTCCGAACCCGGGTCGTAAGCCAGCAGGGCGGCAAATCCCTCCACCGTGCTACCGGTGGGCACGACCCGGACTTCCAGATCGGTCAGCGCGTCGACCTGTTCGGCCACCGGGACGATGTTCTTGTTGTTGGGCAGGACGATCACCTGGCGGGAGCCGGTGGCCTCCACCGCAGCCAGGATCTCCGCCGTCGACGGGTTCATCGACTGGCCCCCGTGGACCATGTGGTGAACGCCCAGAGAGCGGAATATCCGACCGATCCCCTCCCCCGCCACCACGGCCACCACGCTGGTGGCGGGGGCCGGCCCCGGTGGCTCCTCGATCGAGAGTCCTGCCCCCTCGCGGACCCAACGTTCCTCTTCGACCTGCTCGAGGAGGTCGGTCACCCGGATGTCGCGCGGACGCCCGGCATCGAGCGCCGCCTCGATCGCCGCTCCGATGTCGTCGGTGTGGATGTGGCAGTTCCACAGGCCGTCTCCCCCGACCACCACGATGGAGTCGCCGAGCCCGGCCCATACCTCCTTGAAGTCGGGGATGGTGTCGTCGGGGGCGTCCAGGAGGTACATCACCTCGTAGCGCAGCCCGGCTACCCCGGCCCCCGAGAGCTGACCTCGCTCCCATCCGTCGCCGTCCGCTACGGGCGACCCGGTTGGCCCCATGGCCTCGAGCGGTGGGGGCTCGGGGACCGGGCGACCGTCCACGACGCAGGCCAACGCGTCGAGGAAGAGCAGGTACCCGGTGCCCCCGGCATCGACCACGCCGGCTCTGGCCAGCGCGTCGAGCATGCTCGGCGTGCGGGCCAGGGCGTCGGCCGCCGCCTCCCGGGCCGCTTCCACCACGGCCACCAGGCTGCCACCCCGGTCGAGCCCTTCGACGGCCCCCTCGCCCGCGGCCCGGGCCACGGTGAGGATGGTCCCCTCCACCGGTCGCACGACCGCCTGCTGCGCCAGCTCGCTGGCGGTGACCAAGGCCTGGGCCACGCTGGCGGGGTCCGCCGTGGAGCAGGCCCCGAACCGCTCGGCCATGCCACGGAGCAGCTGGGACAAGATGACCCCCGAGTTGCCCCGGGCTCCCATGAGCGAGCCGTGGGACACCGCGGAGCACACTTCGGGCATCCCCGCCCCTTCGTCCAGGACCTCGAGCTCGGAGACCACGGCGTCGAGGGTGAGGGCCATGTTCGTCCCGGTGTCTCCGTCGGGGACCGGATAGACGTTCAGGCGATTGATGGCCTGCTGGTGGTGCCGTAGCGCGTCGCGGTACACCACCATGGCGGCCGCGACGTCCGCCGCCGCCAGTGTCGCCCGGGTCGCCACGTCTGGGGATGCTAACCTCGGCAGCGTTCATGGCGGCCCCAATCCGCCACCTGCGTCCCGGCCCCGAGACCACGAGCCGGCCACCGAGGAGGATCGTCTGATGGCAGCGGTGTGCGAGCTCTGCGGCAAGAAGCCGTCGTTCGGCATGAGCCTCAGCCACTCCCACCGGCGTAACAAGCGCCGCTGGAACCCGAACATCCAGCGGGTCCGGGCACTGGTGGACGGATCGCCCCGGCGCCTGCACGTCTGCACGTCGTGCATCCGGGCCGGCAAGGTGACCAAGCCGCCCCGCCGGGCACCCACCGCCGGCTGAGTGCTCCCGCTCGGCGAACGCCGGGTGGTGGTGGTAGGGGCGTCGTCGGGAATCGGGCGTGCGACGGCCCTGGCCGCGGTACGTGACGGAGCGACGGTGGCGCTGGCCGCCCGCCGCCGTGAGGACCTGGACGCGGCGGCTCACGACGGCGGTGAACGGGCCAGGGCGTTCGTGACCGACGTCTCCGACGAAGAGAGCGTGGCTCAGCTGGTCGAAGACGCCACGTCGTGGATGGGCGGCCTGGACACCGTGATCTACGCCGCGGGCCAGGCACGGCTTGGTCCACTGACCGGGGTGACCGCCGAACAGTGGCGTGATACGTGGGCCACCAATGTCACCGGTGCGGCCCTGGTGGTGTCGAGGGCCTTGCCCCGCCTCCGTCGCTCGTCCGTGGCCTGCGTCACGTTCCTCTCCTCCCACTCGGTCGGTCACCCGTGGCCGGGACTGGTGCCCTACGCCGCCAGCAAGGCCGGCCTGGACGAGCTGGCTCGGGGACTGCGGGGAGAGGAGCCCTGGCTCCGGGTCCTACGAGTGGTGGTCGGCAACACCGCCACCGGCTTCGCCGACGGCTGGGATCCCGCGGCGGCCACCGCCGCCCTCGAACGTTGGATGGCCGAAGGGCTCCTCCGCCACCAGGTGCTGCGGCCCGAGCAGGTGGCCGACGCCGTGGTGGCGGCGCTGGCCGACTCAGGTCCGGACCGGATCGACGACATCGTCGTGGTGGGTGAGGAGCTGGCAGGAGCCGACCGGTCCGCCACTCCCCTTCCGCCGGAGCCCGGTCCGTAACGCCCGTCACCGGGACGGGCGGCTAACCGAGCCGGTGCTGCCATCCCGACCGGGCGAGCGGCTCACCATCGAGGACCCGCCGGGCCGGGTCGCCGACACAGGACCCGATGACGATCGGGGGACCGAGGCCGGCGGCGTCGAAGGCCACCTCCAGACCCCTCGGGTCAGCCGTGGCGACGACCAGCTCGTAGTCCTCCCCGCCGCCCAGGGCCTCGGAGATGGTGGCACCCGGTGCCACCGGGATCCGCTGGAGATCCAGGCCCACCCCCGAGGCGTCGGCCAGGCGGTGCAGGTCGAGCGCCAGCCCGTCGGACACGTCGATCATCGCCGTGGCTCCGGCCGTCCGGGCCACCAGTCCTTCGGCCAGTCGGGCCTTCGGACGGCGGTGGGCCAGGACCAGCGCCGCGCCAGAGCCGTCCGCGGCCACCCCAGCTCCTGACCACCCACCCCGGAGGGTTCGGAGCCCGGCGGCGGAGGATCCGAGCGGACCGGTCACCGCCAGCACGTCGCCCGGCCGGGCGCCGCCCCGGGTGACCGCTGGTGCGTCTCCGTCGAGCACCCCGGACACGGCGACGGATATCACCAGGACCGGGGCCGTGGACAGGTCGCCACCCACTACCGGGCAACCCCAGTGGGCCGACGCCTCGGCTACGCCGGCGACGACGCCGTCCACGTCGGTCCCCGCCGCCGCACCGATCGTCACCAGGGCGTGGAGTGGTCGGGCCCCCATGGCGCCGATGTCGCTCAGGGCCGCGGCCATGGCTTTCCAGCCGGCGTCGGAGGGGGACACGAGGGCCAGGTCCACGTGGACCCCCTCGACCACGGCGTCGGTGGCCAGGACGAGCCGACCCTCCGGACGTTCCAGCACGGCGGCGTCGTCGCCGATCCAGATCTGCCCTGGTGGAACGGGCCCCGAAGCCGAGGCGAGCGAGCGGGCCAGGCGTGCCACCACGGCGTCCTCGGTGCCGGTCGGACCCTCTGGTGGAGGTGGCCGTTTGGGGAACCCCACGTCTTCATGCCTACCATTGACCACGACGCATCCGTGACGCTTCGGCGGCGCCCGATCGAACACCACGCGACACGCTGCCGCCTGATCCGGCGGCGAGGAGGACACGACCCCGACATGGCTGCAACCGAGAACCACAAGCTCATCTCCTGGGTGGAAGAGGTCGCCGCCCTGACCACCCCCGACCGGATCGAGTGGTGCGATGGATCAGCCGACGAGTACGACCGGCTGTGCCAGCTCCTGGTGGACAACAAGACCTTCACCCGCCTGTCCGACGCCAAGCGTCCCAACAGCTACTGGGCGTGCTCGGACCCCGACGACGTGGCCCGGGTCGAGGACCGGACCTTCATCTGCTCCGAACGCCAGGAAGATGCCGGTCCCACCAACAACTGGCGCGCCCCCGCGGAGATGCGTGCCACCTTGACCGAGTTGTTCCGCGGATCCATGAAGGGGCGCACCATGTACGTGGTGCCGTTCTCGATGGGGCCCCTGGGATCGGATATCGCCCACATCGGCGTGGAGATCACCGACTCGCCCTACGTGGCCGTGTCCATGCGGATCATGACCCGGATGGGCGCCGCCGTCCTCGACGTGCTCGGTGCCGAGGGTCCATTCGTCCCATGCCTGCACTCGGTGGGAGCCCCCCTCGAGGCCGGGCAAGTCGACGTCCCGTGGCCCTGTGATGCCGACAACAAGTACATCGTCCACTTCCCCGAGACCCGGGAGATCTGGTCCTACGGATCCGGGTACGGCGGTAACGCCCTCCTGGGGAAGAAGTGCTTCGCCCTGCGGATTGCTTCGGTCATGGCCCGCGACGACGGCTGGCTGGCCGAGCACATGCTGATCCTGAAGCTGACGTCGCCCGACGGTGAGACCCGCTACGTGACCGGGGCGTTCCCATCGGCGTGCGGGAAGACGAATCTGGCCATGCTCATCCCCACCCTCCCGGGCTGGAAGGTCGAGACCATCGGTGACGACATCTGCTGGATGAAGTACGGCGCCGATGGCCGCCTCTACGGGATCAACCCGGAGTCGGGGTTCTTCGGAGTGGCGCCGGGGACGAATTCGCACACCAATCCGAACGCCATGTTCTCGGTCGAGGCCAACACCATCTTCACCAACACCGCCCTCACCGACGACGGGGACGTGTGGTGGGAGGGGATGACCGACGATCCGCCGGCGCACTGCACCGATTGGAGGGGCGAGGACTGGACCCCGGCCAAGGGGACGCCGGCCGCGCACCCCAACGCCCGCTTCACCGCGCCGGCCGCCCAGGACCCGGCCATCGCACCGGAGTGGGAGGACCCCAAGGGCGTGCCCATCTCGGCCATCCTGTTCGGAGGACGGAGGGCGGCGGTGGTGCCTCTCGTGTTCCAGTCCTTCGACTGGCAGCACGGCGTCTTCCTCGGCTCGATCATGACCTCGGAGACCACGGCCGCTGCCGCCGGGGCAGTCGGGAACCTCCGACGTGACCCGTTCGCCATGCTCCCCTTCTGCGGGTACAACATGGGGGACTACTTCGCCCACTGGCTGAGTGTCGGCGCAGCCGGGGATCCCGAAAAGCTTCCGAAGATCTTCTACGTGAACTGGTTCCGGAAGGACGCTGACGGCAAGTGGCTGTGGCCCGGCTACGGCGAGAACTCGAGGGTGCTCGAGTGGGTCTTCGAACGGGCCGCCGGGCGCGGCGACGCCGTGGAGACCCCGATCGGATGGGTGCCGGCTCCCGGCGCCATCGACATCGAGGGAACGGGCGTCTCCAAGGAAGATCTCGATGAGCTCCTCCGGGTCGACGGCGACGAGTGGCGGGCGGAGATCCCCCTCATCCGCGAGCACTTCGACACCTTCGGGGACCACCTGCCGTCCCAGCTTCGGGCCGCCGTCGACGAGATGGAGCGACGGCTCAGCTAGCTGCTGACGGCCGGGCCACGACGATCTCGGCCTTCGGGGCCGATCGCCGGAGCCGGTGCCGCTCCATGACCCAGCCGGTCCGGGACAGGGCCTGGCGGAAGTACGCGGGATCGAAACCCAGCTTCAGCCATCCGTAACGTCGCATCGACCACACCGACAAGCCGTCGAGGCGCGGGCCCCACGGGTAGGGCATCGGGTGGACGGGCTCACCGGCGAAGACCACCGGGCCGCCGGGCCGTACCAGAT